>CALAQW010000112.1 GCA_937888955.1 uncultured Alphaproteobacteria bacterium
GGCAAAGACTATATCAATTGCCCTCTCAACGAATCGCAATATAGCAACTTTATCAATGCCTTGTTGGACGGAGATAAAGTTCCATTCAAAGACTGGGAACGCGACACGCCCTATTTCGAGGGCTGCCTGCCGATCGAGGTGATGGCCGAACGCGGCCCGGAAACATTACGCTTTGGACCGCTGAAACCGGTTGGCCTGACGAACCCGCACATAAGTGAAAAACCTTATGCGGTGGTACAGCTTCGCCAGGATAACGCATTGGGCAGCCTTTATAATATGGTGGGTTTCCAGACAAAGCTCACCCATGGTGAACAGACCCGCATCTTCCGCACGATACCGGGGCTTGAAAATGCACGGTTCGCACGGCTGGGCGGCATCCATCGCAATACCTTTCTGAACAGCCCGCGGCTGCTGGACCGGACCTTACGGCTGAAGGCGGCACCGCATCTGCGTTTCGCGGGCCAGATAACCGGGGTCGAGGGCTATGTGGAAAGTGCCGCGATGGGACTGCTTGCAGGGCGTTTTGCGAGTGCCGGCAAATTTGGCCATGCGCTGCCCGTGCCGCCCGCGACAACCGCGCTCGGCGCCTTGCTCGCCCATGTCACAGGCGACGCCAATGCCGATTGCTTCCAGCCGATGAATATCAATTTCGGCCTGTTTCCACCGCTTGCACCGGAAGACCGCCCGCGCACGGGAAAGCGGCTGAAGCGGGGCGAACGCAAACTTGCACGCAAGGCAGGCTATTGCACCCGCGCCCTTGATGAGCTTGGCGACTGGCTGCAACTGCCCCAGAATGCCATCTGGCAATCAGGGTTGGTCACGTCGTCATCTTGGTGACTGGCTGCAACTGCCCCAGAATGCCATCTGGCAATCAGAGCCCACGCGATAGGCCACCGCGCCGCAACATCGCCCGCATCAGCCAGAATTGCCGCCGATAGACCGGCACCTGCATCGATTTGGCGAAGGGATCGAACTTTCCGCGCCGCAGCAAGTTCAGATACCCCGCACACAAAACAATCAGCCAGCCCAGCGGCCGCATCTCAGGCCGCGCAAGCATCCGGTCGCCCGCCGCATATCGCAGCCTGTCACATGCCCTGTCAGCCATGGCCTTTGTCATCTGCCGGACAGCTTCGCGGTTCTCATCTGCCCGCAATCCGGCGCGCCGCAACCCGTGACCGGCAAGCCAGCTCAACGCAATTCTGGGGTTCTGGCCCCCCGACGCGTGATCGCTCAATGACAGGATCTGCAAGACGAGCTCATAGCCTTCTGACAAGGCTGCGATTCCAGCGCCCCCCTCCTCTCCTGTTATCTGGCCATCAGCAAGCAGCGCCGCCGCAAGATCCAGCGACGCGGCAAGACCGGGATACGGTGTCAATGCTGCCTCTCCGTCTGCCGCCGCGCTGATGCTATCGGAAAAACTGTCAATCAATCGATCGAAACCGGCGCGCGGCACGAGCTGCCCCTCGATCGCGTGAATAAGTGGCGCTGACAAGGGATGCATCTGCCGGCCATGCCCGGTGGTGACCGCATCGATCAATTCGCGCCACCATTGCAGGCGAATCTCCCCAAGCATCGGCTCGGACACCAGTTCGGGGATACGGGCGAGTTCGAATTCCAGTGCATATATGGCAAACAATGCCTGACGTTTCTCTGGCGGCGCAAAAAGTCCGGTCAAAAACCGATCCCTGTCGCCATGCCGTACGCGCTGTGTCAGCTCGGCGTTCTGCCCCGCAAACTGCGGATCGTCCTTCACCACGCCTCCCCGGATATCAAAACAAGGTTCTCAGTCGGGCTTAAATTCATTACTCTCGATGCAGGCTGACCAATTTGGCGCAACCCGCAAAATACATACGGTGTTGAAAACTAGACCGAAGGTCGGCACAGTGCGGCATAATACCGCGTTAATCAGGTGCAACTATACCGATTCGTAAGGGGAAGGGGAGCAAACCAATGGCAGCAATTTTAACCTCTCTACAAAATACGGTGATCGCGGGGCTTGTCCTGGCAGCGATCTTATTCGCGATCGCGATCGGCTCATTTGGGGTCGGCGTTGATCAGGCATTCTGGGCGTTTGTGTTCCGCTGGTTCCATGTCCTGTCAGGTGTGATGTGGATCGGCCTGCTCTGGTACTTCAACTTTGTCCAGATTCCCAACATGCCCAACATCCCCGACGAGCAGAAGCCGGCGATTGGCAAGGTGATCGCGCCAGCAGCGCTGTTCTGGTTCCGCTGGGGCGCAATGGCGACGATCATCACGGGCCTTATTCTGGCTCATCTGAATGGCTATCTGGTCGATGCGCTGACGCTGAGCCTGGCCGGTGGCGGTGAGATACCCGCCGCACTTGAAGGCGCAGGCAAAATGATGACCGACGCGGGTGCCGCCATGGGCGCGGATACGAATATTTTCGACGGTTTGGTCGAGAAGAACTTCGTGATCGGCATTGGCATGTGGCTGGGCACAATCATGTGGTTCAATGTCTGGTTCATCATTTGGCCGAACCAGCAAAAAGCATTGAATATCAATAATAAGTATCCCGATCTGGATGCAGATTCCAAAGCAGCCTCGGCACGGCGTGCCATGCTGTTCTCGCGTACGAACACTTTGCTGTCGATCCCCATGCTGTTCTGCATGGTGGCAGCGCAAAACCTGTTCTAGGCAACGCTGACATCCAATACGACACTTCCGTGAAGGGCCGGCTTCCAAGAAGCCGGCCCTTTTATTTTCAGGCATGCATTCGAAGTCAGGGAACAAAAAACCCGGCAACCGGGTTGCCGGGTTTCACGACTGCTTGCGTCTCTGATACGACGCGGTTATGCCTCGAACTTGATGTGCTTGAGAGCATCGCGATCCACAACCGGATCGCGCTGTACGCCGCTTGTCAGTTTCTGTTTGCCCGGTAGCCGGGTAAACGGATCCTTGAGACCGATCTCTTTCGCATAGTCGCGAATTGCCGGCACAACATGTTCACCCAGCAGACGCAGGCTGGTCATCCGGTCTTCATTGCCAACCGGTCCCTGAACAGCGAAGAAGGTGAAGACACCTGGCCGAATGACATCCAGGATCTGCTTGACCTTGGGGATAACGGTATCTGGCGTACCGATCAGGATCTGATGGTTTCGCTGCGCCTTCTCAAAGCCTGCAACGAGCTTCTTGCGCACCTCGTCATAGTTCACGTCATCTGCCGCCGCGCCGCCTTCCGCATTGAGCTTTTCACGATTGATGCCAAGCCAGCTACCGCCGGGCTGCTTTGCCAGCATGCGGATCGCATTCTTGGAATTATATCCCGGCGGCAATGTGTGTTCAGGCCGCGAAAACGCGTTCTGTCCGCCGCCATAAACGAAGTTGCGGCCAAGCTCCTGCGCCTTTTCTTCCGTTTCAGCCAGGAATGTGGGGATGAGGTAACCGAAATTTTCCGACCCGGCCTGATAGCCGTGCTTGGCGGCCTGATCGGCGTAAAAATCCCACAAATCCGCCGTCGGTCCCAACGAAGTCCCAAGGCCGATATAGGGATAGGCGTGATCGGCGCACCACAGGACTGTCTCCGGGCTCAGCACCCCTGGAATCCACATTTGCGGATACGGTTTCTGATAAGGCAAGGCCCACGGATTGACGTGGCGATAGTGGAAATGCTTGCCCTCGTAACGCCAGGGTCCCGGGCGCGTCCATGCCTGCACGATGAAGTCATGCGCCTCATTGAACATTTCACGGTTATAGGCCGGGTTCGCATTGTTGAAGAACTGCTCGCTGCCTGCACCGCGCACCCAGCCGGTGACCAGCCTGCCCCGGGAAATCAGATCGATTTCCGCAAGCTCTTCAGCCATGCGCAACGGATGCTTGATCACCGGCAACGGATTGCCGATCAGCACGATTTTTACCTTTTTGGTAATGCGCGCAAGGATCGCCGCTTCCACATTCATCACGCTGCCCATGCAGAACGGGTTGCCGTGATGCTCGTTCAGCGCGACAGCGTCAAAGCCCAGCTCTTCGGCATAGCAGGCTTCGTCAAGGAAGTAGTTATAGTCATCGGCGGCCTTCTCGCGGTCGAATTGCGCGTTAGAGACCGCAAAAAAAGCTTTGTTTTTAAGAACTTCCTCTTCCTTTATCCAGCGGTAGGGACGTTCTGTGAAGTAGCCTAGCTTCATTGTTCTTATCCTTCGTATCTCGTTCCGGGCCGGTCTTGCCTTCCGCGCAAGCGCTTAATCGGCAAGAAAACCTTGCACCGCCCTGATAAAGGCATCCGGATTCTCGATTTCCGGCCGATGGCCCGCCTCGGGGATTTCAGCAATCTGCGCATCGGGGATGGCTTTCTTGTAAGCCTCGATACAACCGCGCGGGGTGAAGTCATCCTTCATTCCCCACACAAGCAAAGTCTTGATATCGCTCACCCCTTGCAGCAAATGCCCAAGGCTCGGGTTGAACATGTAAGGTTCCCAGCCGATGCGCGCGGTCTCCGAACGGGCATCCTCGAACAGCTCGAACTGTTCGGGCGACATATCGCCGCCATAGATTTTCGCGAATTCAGGAGCCTCGGTATTCCATACCGTATGCACAAGGTGGGTCCGGATCGTCTTATCAAACATATCCAGAATCTCACCTTCTTCGGGCTTCAGCCCCATCGGCCCGACAAGCACCATCTTGCCGAAAATATCGGGGTTGGAGGCCGCCATCTCAGCCGCGATAAACGCGCCGGCGGAAAAGCCGATCACATCCACCTGCCCCAGCTTCATATCGCGCAGCACACGCTGATAAAACCCGCCCAGATCGCGATAATTCATGATCCAGTCAAGACGCGGTGTCTTGCCAAATCCCGGCTGCAACGGGATGATCAACTCGTGCTCCGCAGCCAGCGCCTCATTCCAGCTCATCCAGCCTGTATAACCAAGCTCGTCATGGAAAATGACCAGCGGGCGGCCGCGGCCGCCCCGCACTAACGTGAGTTCAGTCCCCCCGGCTTTTATGGTTTCCTCTTTTTCCTGGGCCAATGGCTAATCCTCCCCGGCATTGACAACATTCTCGCTTGCGCCTGGAAAGAGCGTATCAGTGACAACATTTTATGTGCGCGCCAAGCACCCAAGACCAGGCAACAAGCGACCGTAATCTATTATACGGGATTGAACCTGCCTTCGCGGCTTTGTTCAACCCCATTCTGGATGAATCTGGATGATTTTGAAGCGACCGATCGCCGCGCCCCAACTCGGCGCGCCCTCGCTTTATCGTGCGATACCGCAATCAGAAACGCGGGATCGCTCAGCCGGCCTTCTTGTCGGCAGCCCCTGTCTGAAGCCCGGACCAGTCGCGCTTGACGCCCAGAACCAGAAGCAAGGGCGCGGCCACGAAAATCGATGAATAGGTCCCCACGACAACCCCCCAGATCATCGCAAAGGTAAAGCCGCGAATGACCTCACCCCCGAAAATATAGAGCGCCAACAGGGCGAGCAATGTCGTCAATGAGGTCATCGCCGTCCGCGACAGGGTGTCGTTAATCGACAGGTTCAGCAAATCATCCAACGGCATTTTCTTATATTTGCGCAAGTTCTCGCGCACCCGGTCATAGACCACCACCGTGTCATTCATCGAATAGCCGACGATGGTCAGAATAGCCGCGATAATGGAGAGATTGAATTCAAGCTGCAGCAGGGAAAAAATCCCGATCGTCAAAACGACATCATGCAGCAACGCCACCACCGCACCGACGCTGAACTGCCACTCAAAGCGGAACCAGATATAAACCAGCATCGCAATCACAGCGAGGATCACCGCAAGGGTACCTGCCTCCACCAGTTCACCACTGATTTTGGGCCCGACGACCTCTACCCGGCGATAGCTTATCGGACTGCCATATTCCCGGTCGAGCGCGGCCCTCAGTGTCGCAACCACATTCTGCTGGGCCTTTTCACCACCGCTTTGCTGTTCCACCCGGATCAGCACATCATTTTCCTCACCGAATGACTGGACCTGGACATCGCCAAGCCCCAGCGACGATGCAATTGTGCGAATGCGTGTGAGATCCGCCGGCCCCTCGGTGCCGATTTCAATCATCGTACCGCCCCGGAAATCGATCCCGTAATTCAGTCCTATCACGGCAAACAACACCACAGAGCAAATTGCAAAGAGCGACGACAGCAGGAAGCTTGCCTTGCGGAATGACACAAACTTGATATTGGTGGTTTCTGGGACAAGTCTCAGGCGAAACATCCGCACTGTCCTTTTTTCTTTGCGAACCGAATTGGTTATAGCGAAATGGCAGAGGGCCGCTTACGGCGCAGATAATAAACGACGATCAACCGCGTCAGCGTGACGGCGGTAAATACCGATGTCAGAATGCCGATTGCAAGCGTAACCGAAAAGCCGCGTACAGGTCCCGATCCAATCTGGAACAGGATGATTGCTGCGATGAAGGTTGTGATATTCGCATCAAGGATCGTGCCATAGGCCCGCTGATAACCCGTATCAACGGCATTGAGCGGCGATTTGCCATTCCGCAATTCTTCCCGGATCCGTTCAAAAATCAGCACATTCGCATCGACCGCCATACCGACGGTCAGCACGATGCCCGCAATCCCGGGCAAGGTCAGCGTCGCCTGCAATAGTGATAACGTACCTGCAATCAGCACAAGATTGACAAGCAATGCCAGATTGGCGAACAGCCCGAACATCCCATAAGACAAGGCGATATAGACAAGCACCGCCACCAATCCGATGATTGCGGCAACCTGGCCCGCGCGTACCGAATCCGCGCCAAGCTCGGCCCCGACAGTCCGTTCCTCAATGATATTCAGCGGGGCCGGCAGCGCGCCAGCGCGCAGCAGAATGGCAAGGTCATTGGCTTCCTGAAAGGTGAAATTGCCGCTGATCTGCCCCGACCCGCCCAGAATGGCGGTGCGGATGACCGGTGCGCTGACAACCTTGCCGTCAAGCACGATCGCGAATGGTCGCCCGACATTCTCTTTTGTGACATCGGCAAATCGTTTACCCCCCGCCGCATCGAAGCGGAACAGCACCACAGGCTCATTGGTCTGGGAATCGGTCGATGGCTGCGCATCCACAAGATTTTCACCGCTGACCATGACTTTCTTGCGCACCACGTAAGCTGTGGCGCCCGCCTCCTCGGACGGCAGCAATTCCGACCCTGCGGGCACCCGTCCCTGCTGGGCTTCTGCCGTGCTGACGCTGAGGTCAACGAGGCGGAAGGCAAGCTTTGCGGTCTTTCCCAACAGCTCTTTGAGCCGCTGCGGATCGTCCAGACCCGGCACCTGCACAAGAATACGATCCCCGCCCTGGCGCTGAATGGTCGGTTCGCGCGTCCCCAGTTCATCGATCCGGCGGCGAACAATCTCTATCGATTGCTGAACCGCGGCACTGTGCATGGAATCCAGCGCCTGCGGCGTCAGCCTGACACGCAGCAACCCCGCTTCGGGGTTTTCGACGGTAAATTCCTGCCCCGATCCACCAAGCAAATTGAGCGCATTCGTCCCGATACCCGCGGCCCCGAGTTCAGCGATCAACGTTTGCGCCTGCGCCAGCTTCTCGTCATCGCGAATGCGCACCGTCATCGCCCCGTCCTGCACCCCGAGCTTGCGATAGCCGATGCGTTCCTTCCGAAGCGCCGCGCGTGTTTCTTCTGTCAGCGCCTCCAGCCGCTCCCGCTCGACCGAGGCGACATCGACCTCAAGCAGCAGATGCGATCCCCCCTGAAGATCAAGACCAAGATTGATCCGGTCAGACGGCACCCAGTCGGGCAATCCCGCAAGCGTGCGTTCGGGAAAAAGGTTCGGCGCGGCGAAAACAAAGCCGGCCAGAACAGTCAGAAGGATCGTTGCGATTTTCCAACGGGCGAAATGCAGCATCAGCAAAACCTATTTACAGCACGTCCTCGATCTTGACAGCGGCGGTCCGCGCAAAATGATCCAGGCAAAGCGCGCATGCGGGTTCTATTTATCGGCTTTGGTGTCGCCCTTATCATCATTGGCGGGCTTTTTCCCGTCCGCGGCTACCGGCTCGTTCTTCGAGCGCACATCGCTCAGCGTACTTGCCACCACGCGCACGCGCACATTCTCGGCGATTTCGACCATTACTTCGGCACCGTCTTCCAGCACCTTCGTAACCTTGCCGATCATGCCGCCTGCGGTAACCACCGTATCCCCGCGCCGAACGTTGGACACCATTTCACGGTGTTGCTTCACACGCTTTTGCTGCGGACGGATAAGAAAGAAGTACAGGATGACAAAAACCAGAACGAGCGGAATAACCGCATCAAAGAAGGACGGCGCAGCACCTGCTGCCTGGGCATAAGCCGGTGAAATAAACATGAACGACTCCAGAAGGTTGCAACCTGTTGGCGCAAGATCGCAGGACTATAGCGGGCATGAGCGGGATTGGAAACAGCAGGTTGACGATGAATTCGGGCATGCTAGTTTTGCCGCCGCCCCGCTTTCACCCGCCACTTCACCCGATCCGGAGTTACCTCAATGCCGCAAAAAACAAACGACATGCTGTCGCTGCTGACACGGATTGCGGAAGCGGTGGAACGCCTTGGGCCGCGCCCCGACACCCCGCTCAGGCTGGATGACGCCGATGCATTTGTCTGGCATGCCGCGCAGGCGCATCTGCAGCCGGTCACACGCGTCAGCCATGTCCCGCTTGAGCTGCTATGCGGCATTGCCCATGTCCGCGATCAATTGCTGGACAATACAAAGCGGTTTGCATCGCGGTTGCCCGCCAATAACGTCCTCTTATGGGGCGCGCGCGGCATGGGCAAAAGCTCGCTGGTGAAAGCGGCGCATGCGGCAGTTAACCGCGAAACCCCCAATAGTCTGACGCTGATTGAAATTCACCGCGAAGATATCGATTCGCTGCCCGATCTGATGGCGCGACTGCGCGATACCGGCCGGCAATGCCTGATTTTCTGCGACGATTTGTCGTTCGACAATGACGATACAAGCTATAAATCGCTGAAAGCAGTCCTTGAAGGCGGTATTGAGGGGCGACCGGACAATATCCTGTTTTATGCGACCTCCAACCGCCGCCATCTGATGCCGCGCGACATGATGGAAAATGAACGCTCGACCGCGATCAACCCTTCCGAAGCGGTCGAGGAGAAAGTCTCCCTGTCCGACAGATTTGGCCTGTGGCTCGGCTTTCATGCCTGCGCTCAGCAGGATTATCTGGATATGATTTCAGGATATATCCGCTATTTCGATCTGCCGGTCGACGAAAGCCAATGGCGTGCGGAAGCAATTGAATGGAGTGCGACACGGGGCGCACGCTCAGGCCGGGTGGCCTGGCAATTCATTCAGGATCTGGCCGGCCGGCTCGGTCATCCGCTGACCGAGCGTTGAGAGTTGGCCGCAATGACCTCACCGGCACATTACGGTTAACCGGAGGGCAGATATCGGACCGGATTGACCGGCGTCGCCCCTTTACGGATTTCGAAATGCAATTGCGGTCGCTTGACCCCGCCTGTATCGCCTGCATGCGCGATCAGTTGCCCTTTTGCGATCTTATCGCCGCGTGAGACCAGCAGCCTTGCATTATGGGCATAGGCGGTAATCCAGCCATCCGCATGTTGTACAAGCAACAGATTGCCATAGCCGCGCAATTCATTTCCCGCATAAGACACAACGCCGTTCTCGGCAGCTAATATAGGCGCGCCCGCCGAAGTGGCGATATTGATTCCATCATTGTGATAGCCACCTTTCTTCGGCCCGAACCCTGAAATTACCGGTCCCCGCACCGGCCAGGAGAAGGTCTTTCCGCTACGCGGCGGCGGCGCGGGAACCGGTTGTTTCTTTACGACCGGGCGCGGCTCTCGGGGCTTGGCCTGGCGCGCTGTCATCGGAGCCTGCGGCGCGGCCGATCGGCGGGCGGCGGCGCTGCT
>CALAQW010000113.1 GCA_937888955.1 uncultured Alphaproteobacteria bacterium
CATCAAGGCCATGAACATCGGTGCGACATGTGTTCATTCGCGATCTGCTGCTGAACGCCCATATTGGCGTGCACCGCCATGAAAAGGGCCGCAGCCAGCCGGTGCGGATCAATATTGACCTGACCGTGCGCGAAGGCGGCCCGGATGCAGGCGACGATCTGGAAAATGTCGTCTGCTACGAGCAGGTCGTCGACAAGGTCAAGGAACTTGTGGAATCGCAGCATATCAACCTTGCGGAGACGATGGCCGAACGGATCGCCACCCGATGCTTTGAGGATGTGCGCGTGCTGGTCGCGCGGGTAAGGCTTGAAAAAATGACTGTGATCGCCGAAGCAGCCAGTGTCGGCGTCGAAATTGAACGGACACGTCCCGATTTCAGCAACTTGTAGGCTTTGTCGGTGATTTTTCGGGCTGTTTGCTGCTTTAAGTTGTGCACAGTTGCGGAAATCGGCAGAATTCTGCGATAATTCGGAAAAAAATGGTCGGAGCACGGATTAAATATCAGGTGTTTTTCCGAAAAGTTCAATTTTATCAATAAGTTGCAAAATTGCATAATTTTTACGCAATTTTTAACTTGTGAAGGATTCCCAAGGGTTAGCGCCGCTATACATTGTTTGTCCACAAGGTTATCCACAGGCTGTCGACGGTGGGTGAATGAATCCTGGGCAGCATCTCAGAAATTGCGCGTTTCCGGGCAGTTACGGGTAACCGAGCGGATTTTTGACACGCGTTTGGCGGAAATTTGGATGAGAAACCATGTCGCAACAGGGATCAGATAAGCCGCCGCATACCGGCCCCGCGCTGATCCGCGACTATGTACGGCGCCTGCCCAATGCGCCTGGCGTCTATCGCATGATGAGCGCGCGCGATGAGGTGCTGTATGTCGGCAAGGCGCGCAACCTGAAAAAGCGGGTAGCGAACTATGGCAAGCTTGCCGGTCAGCCCGCGCGGATTGGCCGGATGATACTTGCCACCGCCGCAATGGAATTCATCACAACCGAAACCGAAACCGAGGCATTGCTGCTTGAAGCCAATCTGATCAAGCGGTTGAAGCCGCGCTACAATGTCCTGCTGCGCGACGATAAGTCGTTTCCTTATATTCTGGTGCGTCGCGATCACGATTTTCCGCAGATCGAGAAATATCGCGGCGCGCAAAGCCAGCCCGGCGATTATTACGGCCCATTTGCCTCGGCTGGGGCGGTGAACAGTACGCTCAACAGCCTGCAAAAGGCGTTCCTGCTGCGGAGCTGTTCGGACAGTGTTTTCCAGAATCGCACCCGGCCCTGCCTGCTGCATCAGATCAAGCGGTGCAGTGCGCCCTGTGTCGGGCTGATCGACAAGGATGGTTACGCGGCCCTGGTGACGCAGGCGCAGGAATTTCTGACCGGCGGTGCGCAGGAATTGCGCGACAAGCTGACCGCTGCGATGCAGGCGGCCTCCGCCGCCCTGGATTTCGAGCAGGCGGCCCTGTATCGCGATCGGATCCGGGCATTGAGTGCCGTGCAGGCGCATCAGGGGATCAATCCCGGTATTGTCCGCGAGGCGGATGTGTTTGCCGTCTGTCAGCAAGGGGGGCAGACCTGCATTCAGCTTTTCTTCTTCCGCTCGGGGCAGAACTGGGGCAACCGGGCCTATTTCCCGCGCGCCGACCGCAGCCTGCCGATCAGCGAGATACTGAGTGCATTTATCGGGCAGTTTTACGACAACAAGCCGCCGCCGGGATTATTGCTGTTGTCGCATCCGGTCGATGAGGCGGAGCTTCTGACCGAGGCCCTGTCCATTCGCGCGGGCCGCAAGGTCAAACTGTCGGTGCCTGAACGCGGCGAGAAGAAAGCGCTCGTCGCGCATGCCCTGAATAATGCGCGCGAGGCACTGGAGCGCAAACTCGCGGAATCCGCATCGCAGGAAAAATTGTTGCGCGGACTTGCGGACAGCCTTGACCTGCCCGCGCCGCCGCAGCGGATCGAGGTGTATGACAATAGCCATATTCAGGGAACGCATCCGGTCGGCGCGATGATCGTTGCCGGCCCTGACGGATTTCAGAAGGCGCAGTACCGCAAATTCAATATTCGCGATACGGATATGACCCCCGGCGACGATTACGCGATGATGCGGGAGGTGCTGACACGGCGCTTCAGGCGGCTGCTGCGCGACAGTAAAGGCGACAATCCACCACAAAGGCCCGATCTGGTGATTATCGATGGCGGCGCCGGGCAGCTGAATGTTGCGCGTGACATCCTTGCCGAGCTGGGGCTTGCGGAAATAGCCCTGCTTGCGGTGTCAAAAGGGCCCGATCGCGATGCCGGGCGCGAACGCTTTCATCTGCCCGGCAAGCCCGCCTTCAGCCTCGAACCCCGGCACCCGGTTTTGTATTTTCTGCAACGGCTGCGCGACGAGGCGCATCGTTTCGCGATTGGCAGTCACCGAACGCGCCGCAAGGGGGCGGTCGCGACATCGCCACTTGATGCGATCGACGGTATTGGACCGAAACGCAAGCGCGCGCTGCTCAATCATTTTGGGTCGGCAAAGGATGTGTCGCGCGCCGGTCTGACCGATCTGAAGGCCGTGCCGGGTATCAGTGCCGCCGCGGCGCAGCGGATCTATGATCATTTCAACGCGCCGGATTAGGATGTGCCCGATCAGGATGCGCCCGATATATGTGGTGATCGAACCGGTGCGCTTGTCCGGCTGCGCCGCTTATGTTACGGCCAAACCCGTTATTCTCGTTTAACCGCCGGCGCGTTCCGCCGGTATCAGTCGCAAGAAAGACGCCTGAAATGGTCATGAACCTGCCGAACTTGCTGACTTACGGGCGCATCGCCCTGATCCCGTTGCTGGTGGCGGTATTTTTTTTCCCCGGCGATGTCGCCGACTGGATGGCGCTCGCGATCTATACGGTGGCCTGTGTCACCGATTTCCTCGATGGGTATCTCGCCCGGGTTATGAAGCAGCAATCGCCGCTTGGTACCATGCTTGACCCGATTGCGGACAAATTGCTGATCGCGACGGCGATCGTCATGCTGATGGCGTCGCAACGGATCGATGGCATTTCAGAGATTGCGGGGGTGGTTATCCTGTGCCGCGAATTCCTCGTTTCCGGCCTGCGCGAATTTCTGGCGGGCGCCAAGGTCAGCATGCCGGTGTCGCAGCTTGCCAAATGGAAAACCGCGGTGCAGATGTTCGCGCTTGGTTTCTTGCTGGCGGGGGAGGCGGGGGATAAGGTTCTGTCGATCAATTACGAGCTGGGCATTGCCGGTTTGTGGATTGCCGCGATCCTGACCCTTTATACCGGCTATGATTATCTGCGCGCGGGCGTGCGCCATGCGATCGACCCGGCTGGTGATCGTGACAGGAACGGATAGCGCATGAAGATTTTGTATTTTGCCTGGATCCGGCAGCGTATCGGCAAAAGCGCCGATGATCTCAGCGTGCCGGCGGAGGTCGCGACAGTGGGCGAGTTGATCGATTGGTTGCAGACGCGCGGGGCGGGCTATGCGGCGGCTTTCGCCGATCGCGATGCGGTGCGGATGGCGGTCAATCAGGAACATGTCGATGCATCCTATCCGGTCTCGGACCGCGATGAGGTCGCTTTTTTCCCGCCGGTGACGGGGGGCTGAGCGATGATCCGGGTACAGCGTGAGGATTTCGATCTCGCCGCTGAAATCGCGGCGCTGACCGCAGGCAGGACAGGCATTGGCGGGGTCGTCAGCTTTACCGGGCTCGTGCGCGATATCAGCACCGGAAAGCAGGTGTCGGCGATGACGCTTGAACATTATCCGGGCATGACCGAGAAGGAGCTTGCGCGGATCGAGGCGGAAGCCTGCGCACGTTGGCCGCTTGAGGCCTGTCTGCTCATCCACCGTTACGGCACATTGCAGCCGGGCGAGCAGATCATGGCGGTGGTCACCGCCTCGGCGCATCGGCAGGCCGCGTTCGAGGCGGCGGAATTTCTGGTCGACTGGCTGAAAACCAAAGCGCCGTTCTGGAAGCTTGAGGCGGGTGCGGAAGGCGATAGCTGGGTCGAGGCGCAGGCAAGCGATGATGCTGCTGCCGCCCGCTGGGAAAAACCGTGACCGCGCCGCCGCCAGCTGTCTGATGGAACACTTGTATGAACCAACCGCAATTTTCTGAACTCAAGATCCGTTCGACCGCGTTGCCGCTGGTTCTTACGCTGCTTCTGATCCTGCTTTGCGGTCTGTTTCTGTTCGGCCCGTTCGAAACGTTGCGCAGCTGGCTTGAGCAGACAAGCTGGACAGTCCCCGCTATCGGGTACGAGATTTCATCGTGGAAGATCGTTTACGGATCTGTTGCGGTTGTTTTCGTGTTTCTGGGCGCGATCACGCTGTCGCGGCTGATAGCCTCGGCGCTCGGACGGGTCGACAGTCTGGGGGCAAGCAACCGCACCCTGCTGATCAAGGCGGCGCAGATCGCGGTCTATACGCTGCTGTTTCTCATCATGCTCGATCTGCTGGGGATCGATCTGACGACGCTGACCGTATTCGGTGGCGCGCTTGGCATCGGGATCGGTTTCGGATTGCAGAAGATCACGTCAAATTTCATCAGCGGCATCATTCTGCTGAGCGAAAAATCGGTCGAGCAGGATGATCTGCTGGAGCTTGATGACGGGACTTTCGGCTTCGTGCGTGAAACAAGCACCCGTTACACTCTGCTTGAGACGTTCGACGGCAAGGAAATTCTGGTTCCCAATGAGGATCTCATCACAAGCCGTGTGGTGAACTGGACCTATACCAAACCCAATGGTCGTGTACAGATCGATGTCGGGGTATCCTACGAATCCGATATCGCGCTTGCCCGCGATCTCATGCTGGCGGCGGCGACCGAGCATCCGCGTTGCAGCACCGAGCCCGCGCCGCAATGCTTCCTCATTGCCTTCGCCGATAGCTCGGTCAACTTCACGCTTTACTTCTGGCTGGACGATATCACTGCCGGCCGGCGCGGTCCGCAAAGCGAGGTGATGTTTGCAATCTGGAACAAGTTTGCCGAAAACGACATCACAATTCCGTTTCCGCAACGGGATCTGCATGTGAAGAACTGGCCGGCGGATAACGCGGCTCAGACAGCGGCAAAAACTGAAGCGGAGAGCGAAAATGTCAGCCATCCCGGATAAGCACATCGTTCATGCCCTGCTTCTGGACGGGGCAGGCGGGGCGCAGGCGCTGGATGTGGATGAGATTCCCGCGCGTATCGCGGCGGGCGAGCCGGTCTGGGTACATCTGGAAGCGGTGCATCCCGATACGCCGCAATGGCTCGGGCAGCATCTGCCGATCCTCGATGCGCTGATGATCGATGCGCTGGTGGCCGAGGAGACGCGGCCGCGCGCCATCGAACATGACAATACGATACTTTTGTTTCTGCGCGGCGTGAACCTGAACGAGAATGCCGAGCCCGAGGATATGGTCTCAATCCGCATGTGCATCGGCGAAAAATTCTGTGTCAGCCTGCGCCGGCGCCCCCTGAAGGCGGTCAGCGATATTGTGCAGCGTTTGCAGCGCGGGAACGGGCCGGGTGCAATTCCCGATCTTGTGAACGATCTGGCCGGCACCCTGTTCGACAGGATGGAGCCGGTGCTGAGCGAGCTTGATGAACGGACCGACAATCTGGAGGAGCTGGTCGCCGACAAGCCCGATGCGGCAATCCGGCATGAAATCGTCAGCCTGCGCAAGCGTGCCATCCTGCTGCGCCGCTATCTGGCGCCGCAGCGCGATGCGATCGGCCGGCTGCGCACCATGCCGCATACCTGGCTCGATGATCGCCACCGCCGCCATCTCTATGAGCATTACGATCAATTGACCCGTTTTGTCGAAGATCTCGATGCGGTGCGTGAGCGGTCGCAAATCATTCAGGATGAGTTGACCACGGCGCTGTCAGACAAGCTCAACCGCAATCTCTATCTGTTATCGATCGTTGCCGCGATCTTCCTGCCGCTTGGCTTCCTGACCGGGCTGCTTGGCATCAATGTCGGCGGTATTCCTGGCACCGAAAGCCCTTATGCCTTCGGGATATTTTCCGCGATTCTGGTTCTGATAGTCGGCCTGCAGGTTGTCATCTTCCGCAAGCTGCACTGGATTTGACGCCAGCCATTGCGTTGCGCCCCCCGCCCCGAACCCCGTGCTCCGGGCGGGGGAGGCATCCCTGTCCTATTCCGCTGCGTCCGCTGTGGGCAGTTTATAGTCGGCGAACTGTTCGCGCAGGGTCGTTTTCTGGATCTTGCCTGTGGCTGTGTGCGGAATCTCGTCGACAAAGGCGATGTCGTCGGGCATCCACCATTTCGCGATCTTGCCATCCATATAGGCCAGTATCTCGTCGCGGGTCACATTGCTGCCATCCGCGCGCACGATGATCAATAGCGGCCGCTCGTCCCATTTGGGATGCGCGATGCCGATCACCGCGGCTTCCGCGACGCCGGGGCAGCCGACCGCGAGGTTTTCCAGATCGATCGAGGAAATCCATTCGCCCCCCGATTTGATGACGTCCTTGGAACGGTCGGTGATCTGCATGAAGCCGAGCGGGTCGATGGTGGCGACATCGCCTGTATCGAACCAGCCGTCGCGATCCAGGATCTCGCCGCCTTCGCCTTTCAGATAGGCTTTCGAAATGGTCGGCCCGCGCACCAGCAGGTGACCGAATGCCTTGCCATCGCGTTGCAGCTCATTGCCGTCATCGTCGGTGATCTTGATCTCGACCGGATAGATGACGCGGCCCTGCTTGACCTTGATATCGAGCCGGGCTTGCTTGTCGAGGTTTTCCATCCCTGCCTTGAAATTGCACAAAGTGCCAAGCGGGCTCATCTCGGTCATGCCCCAGGCATGCGCCACCTCGACCCCGTAAACATTTTCGAAGGTGTCGATCATGCTGCGCGGCACTGCCGAGCCGCCGATCACGACGCGCTTGAGATAATTGAGCTTCAGATCGTTCGCCTGCATATGCTGCAGCAGCATCAGCCAGACGGTCGGCACCGCGGCGGTGAAGTTGATCTGCTCGTCTTCCAGCATGTTATAGACGCTTTCCCCGTCCAGATGCCGGCCCGGCAGCACAAGCTTGCCGCCCACCATCGGCACCGCATAGGCGAGCGCCCAGGCGTTGGCATGGAACATCGGCACCACCGGCATGACATTATCGACCGAGCGCAAGGCCATCGCATCCGCGCCGGTCGCGGCCATCGCATGCAGCACATTCGAACGATGCGAATAAAGCACGCCCTTCGGATTGCCCGTCGTGCCCGAGGTGTAGCACAGCCCGCAGGCGGTATTTTCATCAAGTTCGGGCCAGCGGAACGCGGCGCTTTCTTCCGCGATCAGATCCTCATAGCAGATTGCGTTCTTCAGGCTGGTGTCGGGCATGTGATCGCGATCGGTCAGGATCACGAAGCCTTTGACGGTTTCAAGCTGGTCGGCGATGGCTTCAAGCTGGTCGATGAAGGTCAGATCGGTGAAGATGTACTGATCTTCCGCGTGATTGGCGATATAGATGATCTGTTCGGGAAACAGCCGCGGATTGATGGTGTGGGCAATCGCCCCCATGCCCGCGATGGCATACCAGCATTCCACATGCCGGAACGTATTCCAGGCAAGCGTCGCGACGCATTGTCCGGGTTTCACGCCCAATCCGCTCAACGCATTGGCAAGCCGGCGCGACCGCTCCGCAAGCGCAATATAGTTATAGCGGTGCATCGGCCCTTCGGTCATGGCGGAGACGATTTCACGCTCCCCGTGATTTAGCGCCGCATGTTCGAGGATTCCCGAAACCAATAGCTGCCGATCCTGCATTAAGCCCAACATGGCCCGCCCTTTCCTGTACGCATTGTCATTATGAGGTTTGATCGCGGAGTTTAGGCGGCAGCCGCCGCTTTCTCAAGCTTGTGGACGATTTTAACCAGCTGCAGATTGTGTTGCGCCGCGCGCCGCGCTAGACCCTATCCATGACGGAAAATCTGGCCACAGAACAGCCGGCCCCGCCCGGCATGTTGAGCGGGAATGCCAAGGGCATCCTGTTCATGCTGTTTTCCGCCGCCGCGATCAGCTGCATGACCGGTGTGATCCGCTATCTGTCCGACACGCTGCATCCTTTCGAGATCGCATTTTTTCGGAATGCTTTCGGGCTGTTATTCCTCGCGCCCATGGTGCTTCAGGCCGGCACGCGGCATCTGCGCACCACCAGGGCGCCGTGGCTTGTCGGGCGCGGATTGCTCAGCGCCATTGCCATGCTGTGCTATTTTTACGGCGTGTCGATTGCGCCGCTGGCCGAAGTGACGGCGCTGTCCTTCATGGGGCCGCTGTTTGCGACGATTTTCGCGGTGCTCATCCTGCGTGAAAAGCTGCATCTGCGGCGCACGCTTGCCCTGATCGTGGGATTTTGCGGCGCACTTGTCATCTTGCGCCCGGGCTTTCAGGAGATCGGGCTCGGCTCCATCCTGATCCTGTGTTCCTCTGCTGCCTGGTCGATCTGCATGATTATCATCAAGGTTCTGACCAAGACCGAATCCTCGGTGACGCAAAGCGTCTACACCGCGCTTGTGCTGGCGCCGATTACCGGGCTTGCCGCCATCGCCGAATGGCAGTTGCCGAGCCTGACGCAGTTCTTCTGGCTGGCGGTGATGGCGGGGCTTGGCACGGTCGGCCAGCTTGCCTTCACCGAATCTTTCAAGGCGGCGGAGCTGACCACCGTCCTGCCGCTCGATTTCACCAAGCTGATCTGGGCCAGTCTGATCGGCTATCTGATCTTTGCGCAGATGCTGGATATCTGGGTATTAGTTGGCGGCACCGTCATTTTCGCCGCCGCGACCTATATTTCGATCCGCGAGGCGCGGCTCAACGCGGTAAAAGCTGAAACCACAAACCCAACCGTCAGATAAACGAGAATTCCGAGTGAGGGAGTAAAAAATGGCCGAAGCCAAAAGTCACGAAGCGCAAGCCGAGGAATTGCAGCAGATCCGCCAGTCGGTTGTTGCCCTGTGCGACAAGTTTCCCGGCGAATATTGGCGCGAGATCGATGCCAAACGCGAATATCCCACCGCCTTCGTGCAGGCGCTGACCGAGGCGGGCTTTCTTGCCGTACTGATCCCGGAAGAATATGGCGGCAGCGGGCTTGGGCTGACAGCCGCCGCCGCCGTGCTTGAGGAAATTCAGAAATCGGGCTGCAACGGGGCGGCCTGTCATGCGCAGATGTACATTATGGGCACGATCCTGCGGCACGGGAACGCGGAACAGAAGGCCAAATGGCTGCCCAAAATCGCGACCGGCGAATTGCGTCTGCAGGCGTTTGGCGTCTCCGAACCCTCGAACGGGACCGACACGCTCAGCCTGAAGACCCGTGCGGTGCGCAATGGCGATCATTATGTGGTGAATGGCGGCAAGATCTGGACCTCGCGCGCCGAACATTCCGATCTCATGCTGCTGCTTGCGCGCACCACGCCGCGCGAGGAGGCGAAATCGCGCAGCGATGGATTGTCGGTATTCGTCGTGGATATGCGCGAAACCGTGGGCAACGGCATGACGATCAAGCCGATCCGTACCATGATCAACCATTCCACGACCCAGGTGTTTTTCGACGATATGAAAGTGCCCGCCGAAAATCTGCTCGGGGAAGAGGGCAAGGGCTTCAAATATATCCTGACCGGCATGAATGCGGAGCGGGTGCTGATCGGGGCCGAAACCATCGGCGATGCCCGCTGGTTCATCAAGAAAGCCACGGATTATGCGAATGAGCGGCAGGTTTTCGGCCGGCCCATTGCGCAAAATCAGGGTATTCAGTTCCCCATTGCCAAGGCCTATGCGCAGACCGAAGCCGCCAATCTGATGGTTGAAAAGGCCGCCCGGCTTTATGATGAGGGCAAGGATATCGGGCCAGAGGCCAATATGGCCAAGATGCTGGCCGCCGAAGCGTCCTGGGCGGCGGCCGATACCTGCCTGCAGACCCATGGCGGCTATGGCTTTGCCGAGGAATATGACGTGGAGCGCAAATTCCGCGAAACCCGGCTCTATCAGATCGCGCCGATTTCGACCAATCTGATCCTGTCCTATCTGTCCGAGCATGTGCTCGGCATGCCGCGCTCCTACTAGGCGCGGGCAGGCCAGGCGGATGCGCGCGGCGCTGAAAGGGATACTGGTCGTGTCGCTGGGGCAGGCGGTTGCCGCGCCCTATGCGACGATGCGGCTGGCCGATGGCGGCGCGCGGGTGATCAAGGTGGAACGGCCCGGTGGCGATTTCGGGCGCTATTACGATACGGTCGCCAACGGGGAATGCAGCTTTTTCGTCTGGCTCAACCGCGGCGCGGAATCGATCGAGCTTGATCTCGGCCAGCGCGACGATGCCGCATTGATGCGACGGCTGCTGTCACGCGCGGATGTGTTCATCCAGAATCTGGCGCCCGGTGCGCTTGCGCGTCTTGGTTTCGGCTCGGCCGAATTGCGCGCGGAATTTCCGCAGCTCATCACCTGCGATATCAGCGGCTATGGCGCGGCGGGCCCTTACCAGCATATGAAGGCCTATGACCTGCTCATTCAGGCGGAAAGCGGTGTTGCCTCGCTGACCGGATCGCCGGAGGCGCCGGGCCGGATCGGTGTCTCGGCCTGCGATCTGACCGCGGGGATGAATGCCCATGCCGCGATATTGGAGGCGCTGATCGCGCGTGGACGGACCGGCCGGGGGCAGGGGATCCATGTTTCCCTGTTTGATGGTATGGCGGACTGGATGAATACGCCGCTCATGCATCAGCGTTATGCCGGCAAGGCCCCGGTGCGCACGGGGCTTGCGCATCCGCAGGTCGTGCCCTACGGATTGTTCGCCACGCGCGACGGGGAGGTGGTGATCGCCATTCAGAATAATCGCGAATGGGTGCGGTTTGCGACCCGGGTGCTCGGGCAGCCCGCGCTTGCCGACCATCCCGACTATGCCACCAATGAGGCGCGTGCTCATCATCGCGAGGCGCTGAACCGCATTATCGGCGACTGCTTTGGCGCGCTTAGCCGGGAAGCAGTGTCCGAACGGCTCGTGCGTGCTGATATCGCCTTCGGGCGGCTGAACGATGTCGCCGATCTGCTCGCCCACCCGCAATTGCGCGAATTCGTGCAGCCAACCCCATCGGGCGATGTGATCCTTGCGGCACCGGCCGCACAATTCACCGACCCCGCCGATCCGCCGCGCCCGATCCCCGCGCTTGGGGAACATGCGGCGGCGATCCGCGCGGAATTTGCGGCGGGGACGGGCTGATGACAATTTGTTCAGGGGAGAAGATAGATGGCCGATCGTGAACCGGTAATCGTCGGGGTGGCGGAGACGCCGCTTGAAAACGGGGTGGTGCCGGGCGGGCTGTCGCCGCTGCAGATCACAGCCTTTGCCGCCAAGGCGGCAGTGGAGGAGGCGGGGCTCAGCCTGGACGATGTGGATGGGCTGTTGACCGCGGGGATGTGGGGCAATCCGGGTGCCGGTGCGCTGCCCGGCCTGACCTTGAGCGAATATCTCAACATCTATCCCCGCTTCACCGACAGCACCAATATTGGCGGCTCGGCATTCGAGGCGCATGTGGCGCATGCGGCGATGGCGATCGAAAAAGGTTATTGCGAGGTGGCGCTGATCACCTATGCCAGCACCCAGCGCAGCGATGCGAGCCGTACATTGGGTGGCCGGCCGGCGGCGCTGACTTTTCAGTTCGAGACGCCTTACGGGATGCCGACGCCGGCGGGCGGTTATGCGATGGCGGCGATGCGGCATATGCATGATTTCGGCACAACGCGCGAGCAGCTTGCCAATATCGCGGTCAATACGCGCGGCTGGGCGATGCGCAATCCGGCGGCGATGCATCGTGATCCGCTGACGGTGGATGAGGTGCTGGCAAGCCCGATGATCTGCGATCCGCTGCACAAGCTTGATTGCTGTCTTGTCACCGATGGCGGCGGGGCGGTGGTGATGACGAGTGCTGAAAATGCCCGGCGTCTCAACAAGCCCGCGGTCCATGTGCGCGGCTATGGGGAATCCCACACCCACTGGACGATGGGGGCGATGCCCGAACTGTCGCGTCTTGTCGCGGCCGAACGGGCAGGCAAGGCCGCGTTCGCGATGGCCGGGATCGGCCCTGACAGTATCGATCTCGCCGAGATTTATGACAGCTTCACGATCACGGTGCTGCTGACGCTTGAGGCGCTTGGTTTCTGCAAGCCCGGCGAAGGGGGCGCCTTTTTCGAGAATGGCCGGACCGCGCCGGGCGGTGCCTTCCCGATGAATACGAATGGCGGCGGGCTGTCCTTTGCGCATCCGGGCATGTACGGGATCTTCTTGCTGATCGAGGCGGTGCGGCAGTTGCGCGGCGAATGCGGCGAGCGCCAGGTGGCCGGTGTGAAGACCGCGCTTTGCCATGGCACCGGCGGCACGCTGTCCAGCGGTGCGACAGCGATCCTTGCGATCAACTGAATAGCGGATAAGGGGACACTCATCATGTATCAGAAGCCGTTACCGCAACCCGATGCCGGCACCCGCCCCTTCTGGGAGGCGGCAAAGCAGCACCGGCTCTGCATTCCCAAATGTCGTGCCTGTGATGCGTTTCATTTCTACCCGCGCGCATTATGCCCGCATTGCCGGTCCGCCGAGCTTGACTGGGTCGATGTATCGGGGCGCGGCACGGTGCACACATTCACCGTTGCGCGCCGGCCCGCGGGCCCCGCTTTCAAGGAGGATGTGCCTTATATCGTGGCGCTGATCGATCTTGAGGAAGGGCCGCGCATGATGAGCAATATCGTCACGGACGATGTCGACGCGGTGAAAATCGGCGATCCGGTCACGGTCTGGTTCGAGGATGTGAGTGACGAGATCAGCCTGCCGAAATTCATCCCCGCCGGGCGCTAGCGGCGGGCTTCGGGATTGTGATCAGGGCAGTGCGACACGTGCAAGGGGCCGCTCTTTTCCCGGCACATCGACACGCAGCCGGTAGATGCCGCCGCCCTCATCCTGGGGCGCGCCATCGGGGCCTGTGACGATATAAAGATCGCGCCAGTCATCGCCTCCGAAACACAGGCTTGTCACCATCGGTACCGGCATGTCGATGCGCGCGATTTCCTGCCCGTGAGCGTCATAGACACCGACCCCGCTGCCATGCGCCAGCGCGACCCACACAGAACCATCCGCCGCCACCGCCAGCCCGTCAGGCGATCCCTTGGAGGTCTTTGCGAAGACCCGCCGGTTCGTCACGCGGCCTGCCGCGCCGACATCATAGGCATAGATGCTGTTGCGCGCCGAATCGGAATGATACAGCCGGCTGCCATCGGGCGAAAACCCGAGCCCGTTTGTCAGCATGACATCATCGGCCAGCCGGTGCACGCTGCCATCAAGATCGATCATGTGCAGAAAGGCGGGTTTGGCGCCATCCGTGCTGAGCGCGCGAAAGGCGAGCGAGCCGACATAGATCCGCCCGGCGTCATCTGTCACCAGATCGTTGAAGCCGAGGATGCCATGATCGGGATCATCGGGAACAAGCGTGATCGTCGCGCCCCCGTCCGCGGGCTTCAGGGCAACCGTCCTGCCACTGACGATAAGCCCGCCATTGGCATGCCGTGCGATCCCGCCGATCCCCTTGCGATGCGCCACGATGTCGCGGAGCGAGCCGTCCGGGGCGAGGCAGCGGACCCCGCCATTGATCGTATCGCTGAACAGCAGGCCGTGTCCGGGCTCGTAAAGCGGGCCTTCGATCAGCCCGAAGCCCGATACAAGACATTCAGGCCGGAATTGCGATTGCGCCATTGCCATTCCTCCCCCATTTGCTCACCGGTCATGCGGGTCTTTGCGCCCGCGCTGCTTCAAGCCTAGCACGGGGTAGGGAAAATGGGAGCGGTATTTCGCCGTGGCGGGCCAGCGGATCAATCAGGCAGATCGTCGAAATCTTCAGCCAGCGCCGCGCGCACCTTGGGGGTCAGCACCGCCAGATGCGCATAGTTCGGATGATCGCAGCCAAGCATGACCTGCTTGTCAGGGTTGCTGAAGGCGGCAACCTGTTCCTCTGTGAACGGAAAATGCAGAAAATGGACAGAGGATGTCTTGCCGTCCTCGCTTGTCCGGTCGACATCGGTTTCCGGCACGGCCTTGATCTTCTCGTTACCGACCTGGATGAAAATCTGCTCTTCGACATGGGCGAGCGTGCGCAACACCCGATCGCGCCGGGCGGGATCGTCGATCTCGAACATCAGGGTGCAGACCAGTTCCGATCCTTGCGGGATCAGCGGGTTGTAAGCTGCCAGCTCGTCCGCGATCTGTTCCTCGCCGCCCTTTTCGATATACAGCATTTCCTGGATCTGCTGCAGCATGGTGTCGAAATTCTCGAAATAGAAGGTGGCGTGCGGCCCGACCTCGACACGGCGGTTTTTCTTCATCGCCACGATTTCCGCGCGGCGTTCCTTGCGTACGGCAATATAGTCGTTGAGGTCGAGGATGTCGCCCCGACTTATGCTCTTGCGAGATGCTTGCATCGCCCTGTTCCTTAAACGCTGTACTTTTCAGGTTTGTCCGCTGCTCAATCCGCCAGCCCGTAAGACCTGGCCAGCAATTCGATGGGGTGGTTCGACTGGGTCGGCAATTCGCCGTCCCCTTCGGTCTCACGCATTCCCTGAAGAATGTGCTTGGCGGCCAGCGGGCATTCGGAGACGATGAATTTGTTGTTTGCCTGCTGCGCCTTTTTCACCACTGGCTTGCCGACCTTGACCGCAAGCGGGTGAGTTTCTTTCATCACACCGAATGTGCCCCCATGGCCCGAGCAACGCTCGATGACCTCGGGCTGCATATCCGGGATGAGGCGCAAGAGTTCCGCCCCCTTCGCGCCCATATTCTGCGCCCGTGAATGGCAGGCAAGATGCAGTGTGGCGTTGCCGTCCAGAGGCTTCAGCCCGTCGGCCAGCCCTTCCTTCTTGGCGATATCGACGACATATTCGTCAATATCGAAGGTCGCCTGGGACAGTTTCTTGATGTTTTCGTCATCGGGCAGGATAAGCGGCCATTCGAATTTCAGCATCAGCCCGCAACTGGCGGTCAGGGTCAGCACGTCATAGCCCTGATCGATCCACGCGCACAGTTTCGCCGAAACTTTGCGCGCCTGCTCGGCCACCTGTTCCAGATTGCCCTGTTCGAGATAGGGCATGCCGCAGCAGGCGGGATAATCGGTTTCCACCGCAACCCCGTTCTTGGCCAGCACCTGCAGTGCGGCCATGCCGACGCCCGGATTGTTGTAGTTCACAAAGCAGGTGGCATAGATCACCGCCTTGCGCCCATGGGCGGGCGCCTGGCTGTTGATCGCGGGTGGCGCCTCCCTGGCGGCGCGGGAAAAAGTCTTGGAATGGAATTTCGGCAGCTCCACATCGGCATCGATGCCGGCGACCGCCGCCATCGCGGGGCGGGTCAGCTTGTTGTCTTTCCTGGCGCCCCAGTTCACAAGCCCCGCAACCGGCGCCGCCAATTTGCCATTGCGATCCATCTGCGCCAGTTGGTTGGGCACGAAGTCGGATTTGCCGGCCTTGCGCTCGGCGGCGCGGTAACGCAGCATCAGATGCGGAAAATCGAGATTGAATTCATGCGGCGGTACATAGGGGCACTTCGTCATGAAGCACATATCGCACAGTGTGCAGGCGTCGATGGCGGGCTTGAAATCCGCGCTGTCGACGGTATCGAGCTCGCCCGATTCAGATTCGTCGATCAGGTCGAACAGGCGTGGAAAGGTTTCGCACAGATTGAAGCAGCGGCGGCAGCCATGGCAGATGTCGAAAACCCGTCTCAGCTCCGCATCGATTGCCTCGGCATCGTAAAATTCTTCGGAGTGCCAGTCCAGCGGGTGACGAATGGGTGCTTCTGTGCTGCCTTCCTTCATAGCGTCGCCTTTCTGCCGATGCGCGTGCTGCCGATGCGCGTGATTGCCGCCTCTTAGGTATTAAATAAATAACGCAGACAAAGGGTATTGCCGGCGGTAAATCGACCGCCGGCAACAGATTGTTCAGTCAGTATTCAGCTATCAAGCGTGTCGAGCGCCTTGGTAAAGCGGCCCGCATGGGACTTTTCGGCTTTGGCGAGGGTTTCGAACCAATCGGCGATTTCGTCGAACCCTTCTTCGCGCGCGGTGCGGGCCATGCCCGGATACATATCCGTATATTCATGGGTTTCGCCCGCGATCGCGGCTTTCAGGTTGGAGGCGGTGTTGCCGATCGGCAGATCGGTCGCCGGGTCGCCGACCTCTTCCATGAATTCCAGATGGCCGTGCGCATGGCCGGTTTCACCTTCCGCGGTGGAACGGAATACGGCGGCCACATCGTTATAGCCTTCGACATCGGCCTTTTGCGCGAAATACAGATAACGGCGATTGGCCTGGCTTTCCCCCGCGAAGGCGGCTTTCAGATTTTCAAGCGTTTTGCTGCTGGCAAGCGACATTGGTAGCGCTCCTTGCTGTCATTGGTTGTGAATTAGCCTGCTGATCCTCCCCGAACAGGCACATGCGGCCTGTGTCCGGTTACAAACAGAACCAGTGGGGTTGCAATAACAGACAGGAAAACTGAGCGCCCCGCCCTGATCGCAACCCGCGCCCTGCTAATATTTTATATGGGGGATGATTAGTCGACGTCAAGACTTTAGAATAATTTTAATTAATAAGACAATGCGCTGTCTTAATTGAGAATTATTCTGAACAATGTGTCGGGCTGCCGGGTGTCAGGCTGCCGGTGTTCCCGCGACCCGGATGATCACCTCGACCCGGGCGATTTCGGTGCCGTCGGGGGCCTGGGTCAGGCAATCGACAGTGACATCGCCGCCGGCGATATCGACCAGCCTGCCGCAATCTTCATAGTAGAAATGATGGTGATCGGACACATTCGTGTCGAAATAGGTGCGACTTGCGCCAACCGCGACCTCACGCAGCAGCCCGGCTTCGGTAAATTGATGCAGGCTATTGTAAATGGTCGCCAGCGATACACGGATTTCGGCAGCCTGCGCTTCCTCATACAGGGTTTCCGCAGTCAGATGCCGATCGCCATTTTCAAACAGCAGCCGCGCCAATGCCAGACGCTGCCGCGTCGGGCGCAGCCCAACCGCGCGCAACTTTTCCAAAGCATCTGCAAATGGCCGTTTTGTCATTGTCATCCGAATATCGCTCTTGCTGTCGGCGGCAGGCGAGCTGGCAACTTTGCGTCACTTTGCCACGCCTGCTTCCTCAATATGGACATTTTTGCAGAAAAATCCAGTGGCGCCGTGTTTCATGTTGCATTTGCGCACAGGGTTGTCGCACGCACGTAAAAACCTTGTGGCAGATTATTACAATATGTTACGTCATTTCGTGAACATGCGCGGGCCCGGATCAGGCTGTTGGGCCGCGTGGAAATTCCTTACCTGCCTGTGAGATCTTGAAGAAACCGGACGTTTGCCCGGATAGCGAGAACTTGCTATCGGCCAGAAACTTCCTGAAGACCCGCCACCGATATGATCCGGGGCGTGGTTGTGCAGTCCGAAATTTTGACGGGGTTCAAATAGCTGATGTCGGATAGACCGTCACAAGTACCATATGAAGAGTTGATCCGTTGCGCGAAGGGCGAGCTTTACGGCCCCGGCAATCCGCAGTTGCCCATGCCGCCCATGCTGATGCTCGATCGGATCACGCATATCTCCGACGAAGGCGGCGCCTATGGCAAGGGTGAGGTCGTGGCGGAGTTCGATATTCGCCCCGATCTGTGGTTTTTCGCGTGCCATTTCGAGGGCGATCCGGTGATGCCGGGATGTCTGGGGCTTGACGGGCTTTGGCAATTGCTCGGGTTTTTCCTCGGCTGGCTCGGGGCGGAAGGGCGCGGCCGCGCATTGGGCGTCGGTGATGTCCGGCTTGCCGCGATGGTCGTTCCTGACAGCAAGTTATTGACCTACAAGCTTGATCTCAAACGGGTCGTAAACCGGAAGCTGGTTCTGGGGATTGCCGACGGCACGATTCTCGTGGATGGGGAAGAGGCCTATCAGGCAAAAGATTTGCGGGTCGGGCTGTTCAAGTCCTGAATATTTCCCGCTGCGTGAGAATATTTGTGACGTCGAACCGATTATCGACACATGGAGGACGTAAGCCATGAGACGCGTTGTTGTCACTGGTATGGGCATCGTTTCAAGTATCGGCAATGATACCCAGCAGGTGCTGGCCAGTCTGCGTGAGGGCCGTTCGGGCATTGAACTGTGCGATACCTACAAGCAGATGGGTTTCCGCAGTCATGTACACGGATCGCTGAAAATCGATCTGGACAGCCTGGTCGATCGCAAGACCAAGCGCTTCATGGGCGATGCCGCCGCCTATGCCTATGTCTCGATGCAGCAGGCGATCCGCGATTCCGGGCTTGAAGAGAATGATATTTCCAACGAGCGGACCGGCATCATCGTCGGCAGTGGCGGGCCGTCGACGCGCAATATCCTGCTTGCCTGCGACGCGGCGCGCGACAAGGGGCCGAAAAAGGTCGGGCCATTCATGGTGCCGCGCAATATGTCGAGCAGTACATCCGCCAATCTGGCGACGAGCTTCGCCATCAAGGGGGTGAATTACACGATCTCCTCAGCCTGTGCGACAAGCGCCCATTGCATCGGTAATGCGGCGGAGCAGATCCAGTGGGGCAAACAGGATATCATGTTCGCCGGCGGCGGCGAGGAGCTCGACTGGACATTGTCGGTGCTGTTCGATGCGATGCAGGCTTTATCGACGAATTATAACGATACCCCGGCCGTCGCGTCGCGTGCCTATGACGTCAATCGCGACGGGTTCGTGATCTCGGGCGGCGGCGGGTGCGTCGTGCTTGAGGAATATGAGCATGCCAAGGCGCGCGGCGCCAAAATCTATGGCGAGCTTGTCGGCTATGGCGCAACCTCCGATGGCGTCGACATGGTGCAGCCATCGGGCGAAGGGGGTGCGCGCTGCATGCGCATGGCGCTTGAGACGGTGCGCGGGCCGGTCGATTATATCAATACCCATGGCACATCGACGCCGGTCGGCGATACGATCGAGCTTGAGAGTATTGCCAGCGTGTTCGGCGACAAGGTGCCGCCGCTCAGTTCGACGAAATCCCTGACCGGCCACAGCCAGGGGGCGACCGGGGTGCATGAGGCGATCTATTCGCTGCTGATGCTGAATAATGATTTCATCTGCGCCTCGGCGAATATCGAAACGCTGGACCCGAAATGCGAAGGTATGCCGATCGTGCGTGAACGGATCGATAATGCGGGGCTTAATACCGTATTGTCGAACAGCTTTGGATTTGGCGGCACCAATGCGTGCCTTGCTTTCTCGCGCGCGGCTTGATCAGGGTCGGGATGAAAATTTGAGCTGACGCGTGCGGGGTCGTTTATGCGCGTACAGGGGAAAAGAACTATATGAATGATTTTGCGGGGTTGATGGCCGGTAAGCGTGGCCTGATCATGGGGGTCGCCAACGACCATTCGATCGCCTGGGGGATTGCGCGGCAATTGGGCGCGCAAGGCGCGCAGATGGCTTTTACCTATCAGAATGAAAGCTTCGGCAAGCGGCTGCAACCGCTTGCGCAATCGGTCGGTGCGGAAATTCTGCTACCCTGTGATGTGTCGGACCAGGCCAGCATCGATGCGGTTTTTGCGCAGCTTGCGGAAAGCTGGGGCAATGTCGATTTCATCGTGCATGCGATCGCCTATTCCGACAAGGAAGAACTCAAGGGCCGTTTCATCGATACAAGCCGCGACAATTTCCTGCGCACGATGGATATTTCCTGCTATTCGCTGACCGCGGTAACGCGTGCTGCCGTGCCACTGATGAAAGATGGCGGGGCGGTGCTGACATTGAGCTATATGGGTGCGGTCAAGGTGATGCCCGACTATAACGTCATGGGGGTTGCGAAAGCCGCGCTTGAGGCCAGTGTGCGGTATCTGGCTGACGATCTGGGGCCGCAGCAGATCCGGGTCAATGCGATTTCGGCGGGGCCGATGCGCACCCTGGCGGGCTCCGCCGTCGGTTCGGCGCGCTATGTCTACAAGATGAGCCGGCTGCATTCGCCGCTGCGCGCCAATGTCGAGCTGAGCCATGTGGGCAATGCGGGGCTTTACCTGCTGAGCGACATGTCGGCGGGCACGACCGGCGAAGTCCATTATGTCGATGCGGGTTATAACATCATCGGCATGCCCGATCCCGATCAGCTGGCAAAGCAGTTCGAAGCGGAATAGGCGCTTTATGCATTTGGCGCTTGATACACCTGGCGCGTAATCCGCCATACACCTGGCGTCACCTTCATTCTTCCCGACAGCTATGATGCTCTCGGAATCTGCTTGCCAAGCCGGGGGCATTCTCTACACTTAAGCATAGTATCAGTCAGTGACACATGTACCCAGATCCCCAACAAGGCCAAAAAAAGGGAACGGGCAGTATGGCGCTTAACATCGATACGCGGAAAACAGCCCTCCTCATCATGGATTGCGAGAATGATCTCGTGCACCCCGATGGCAAGATCGGTTCGGCGATGGGTTATGTCGCAATGATCGAGAAGGCGGGGACGCTGCAACATATCCGCACCGTCCTGGATGCGGCGCGAACGGCAGGCTTGCCGGTTATCTATATCAAGATTGCGCTGGATCGGCTGAAGCCGGAGGATTTTCCCAAACGCGGTGCATTCTTCCTCGGTCTCCCCGGGCTTGCCGGCGCTGCGTTGCAGCCCGGAAGCTGGGGCGCGGAAATCCACAATGACATCAAGCCCGCGCCCGGAGAGCCTGTTTTGGGAAAGGCCGTGGTCAGCGCCTTTGCGCGCTCCGAGCTTGCGCGGCATCTGGCGGAGCGGGGCATTTCCGATCTGATCCTGACCGGTGTTGCGACCAATATGGTGGTTGAAAGTACAGCCCGTGAAGCGGTCGATCGCGGCTATAGCGTGATTACCGTTGAAGACGGTGTTGCCACATTCAGCGATGCGGTCCATCAGGCTTCGCTCGACACATTGCGTATGCTGGGTGATGTGGCCCCGGCCGGGCAGGTGGCTGCTGCGATCGCTGGCTAGGCTCGCGCGATACGGGTCGTCGGCGGGTTGGCCGACTGCACGATAAAAGGGGGACGCAGGCAATGTCGCAAAAGAAGACGATCTGGTACACCCGTTGCCCGGTTCCGACAGCATCCGGCATCGCATTCCAGCGCGGCATGTTCGATGCGGCCTTTGAGGGGACGGCCTATCAGGTCCGCAATATCAAACAGCTTGGCGCGGCGCGCGCCAACACCCATTTCGATCATACGCTTGATGCCTCGTTCCGCGAAGGTGGCGGCTCTCCGCCAATGTGGGCGCGGGCGAATGGCCGCGATACGCAGTTGCTGGCGATCACCTTTATGGATGAAATTCTGGGTATCTGCGTGCGTGCGGACGATCCTGCGCAGTCGGTGGCGGATCTTGCCGGGCGGCGTTTTGCCTTGCCTGTCTGGCCGACCCTTGTCTTCAACTTCATGCGGTTTGCCGCTGAAAAAGGGTTTCATTCCGCGCTGAAGCTGCACGGGCTCAGTGAAAAGGATGTGCAGTTTGTCGATACGGTGAATGACCGGGACATGAATGCAATGGTCAATCACGATTTTGCCGAGGGTAAGCCCGGCGCGCGCCGGCCATCCTATTCGGGGGCTGAACTGAAGGCGCTCTTGCACGGTGAGGTTGATGCGATTTTCATTCGCGGCGCCGGGGTGGCGCAGCTGATGCGGGCAACCGGGGGCAGGATACGCTGCCTTTATGATCTGCGCGATGCGCCCGGTCTGGCGGAGCGGGTGAATAACTCATCGCCGCGGCTGCTGACGGTCAGCGGGTCACTGGTGCGCGCGCATCCGGAGGCGGTGATCCGCTATCTGCAGACCCTGATCCGGGCGGCGCGCTGGGCGCTTGAAAGCCCCGATGACGCTTATCAGGCAATGGCGCCTGAATGCAGTATCGAACCCGATGATTTCAAGCAGGTCTACCGGCCCGATTTCCTGCAGCGGCTGATGCCCGCGATCACGCCCGAGCTGATTGAATCGGCTGAAATCATGAAGTCTTTCCTGTGCGAGCGGGGCTATCTGTCGACCGATTTCGCGCTTGCGCAATGGCTTAACCCCGAACCGTTGCGCGAGGCGTTGCGGCGTGAGGGGCTGGCCGAAAATATGGTTCTGCCTGCGGCGTAACCGGCAGATGATCTGATGCGATGACGGAGTTGAGAGGAGAGGTATCATGAAGATTACCAAGGGCTTTCCGGGGCTGATCAAGGACAATTTCCCAGATGTGGGTATCCCGCTTCCCGGTATTTCGGGCAATCTGTTGCAGGGAGAGAATTGTCAGCTTGTCTTCATGGAATTTGACGAGGATTTCAATGCACCGCCGCATCGGCACAAGGCGCATTGGGGGATGGTGCTTGAAGGTGAGGCGGAAATGACAATTTCAGGTGAAACACAGGTCTACGGACCGGGCGAGTTTTATATCGTCCCCGAAGATGCCGAACATAGCGCCAGGATAAAAAAGGGGACGCGGTCGATCGATATCTGGTTCGACAAGGATTATATGACCGTCGCGCCCGACTGACCGCCTGCCTGACGCTGCCCCTGTCAGCGGCATGTTTTCAGCGCCTTGTTGCGGAAAAGTTTGCAAACAGAGACAATCCTCCGCAGGCTGGAATAAAGCTGTATGATGTCGAAAAGAACAACGAAGGGGAGAGACTGTCATGACGATCAATTCCGTATTGGGGCCGATTAATCCGGACGATCTGGGCTTCACACTCATTCACGAGCATTTGTCGGTGGGCATGCCGGGCTGGGAGCTTGATCCCGATGACTGCAACCGCAGCGACGAAATTTCCGGCGCGGTCGACAAGATGGCCGAGATCATGGATCTGGGCGTGAAAAGCTTTGTCGACCCCTGCCCGATGGAGCTTGGCCGCGATCCTGAATTCGCCGCCGAGGTCGCCTCGCGTTCGGGCATGCAGATCGTGATCGCCACCGGGCTTTATAACGACGCGCTTGGCATCCCGATGCATTTCCGGCTGATGGATGTGGATGCGATCGGCGAGATTTACGAGCGCGAGCTGACCGAGGGGATCGGCGAAACCGGCATCAAGGCCGGCATCATCAAGGTGGCGACCGGCGGCATTCCGGGCTTTACCGAAATCGGCGCGGGCGTGACGGACGCGGAAACCAAATGCCTGCGCGCCGCCGCCAAGGCGCATAAGGCAACCGGCGCGCCGATCCTGTGCCACAATAGCGAGGTCGAACCCTATGGGCGCGAAGTGCTCAATGTGTTCGATGAGGAAGGCGTCGATTTCAACAAGGTGCTGATCGGTCATGCCTGCGGGGTGGGCGATATGCGCTATTATTTCGACATTCTCGATCGTGGTGCCTGGCTTGGCTTTGACCGCTTCGGGATCGAGGCGATTGCCTCGGACAAGCTGCGCGTCGCCTCGCTGTGCGGGTTGCTGGCGGTGGGCTATGACCGGATCATGCTGTCCCACGATGCGCTGCATTGCATGCGCGGGCGGCCGGGCTCGGGCTTCAGCGCGATGGCCGAGCAGTCGCCCAACTGGAACTATGCGCATATCTGCCGCAATATCATTCCGCAGATGCGTGATGCCGGTGTGGCGCAGGACAAGATCGACACCCTGACGGTCGCCAATCCGCGCAACTATTTCCTGCGTTCCTAGCGCAGGCTTTGCGGCGTGTCAGGGCGTGCCGCGTGCCTTGTGCAGCGAACGCGCCCTGTCTGCGGGGAGTGAAAGGCGCGTTGCCGCGCTATTGACCCGCCCGCATGAGCCGCCCGCAGGCGCATGCTTCTCCTGCGGGCGAAATTATGATAATAGTTCGGCTCGATGATTTATTACCGACGGTAATTTATCGCCGACCGCGCCGCCGGCGGGACGACCTGCCGCGTCTGCTGCGGCTCGGGGAAGGCAGCGATAGCAATGGGGCGGCTCG
>CALAQW010000114.1 GCA_937888955.1 uncultured Alphaproteobacteria bacterium
GCATCTGCCACGCGTGCCCTATATACTACTGACCGGGGGCTGCGGGCTGCTGCTTGTCGGACTGGCCTTCGCGATCGCCGAGGATCCGCGTTTTGCCGTCTGGTTCACGGGCGGCATTGCGGGCAGCTTTATCCTGTTCCGGGTGAGCGCGCTCGGCCTGATGGCGCTGGCGCGGCGGATGCCGCGGCTGCCCCGGCCCGAATTCAGGCTTGCGCTTGGCAATCTGCACCGTCCCGGCGCGCAAACCCCGACCGTTATGCTGTCGCTGGGGCTCGGGCTGACGCTGCTGGTCGTCATCACCCTGGTCGAAGGCAATATCGCGCGCCAGGTCGACAGAAGCGTGCCGGAAAAAGCGCCTTCCTTCTTTTTCGTCGATATCCCCGCAGCCGACAAGGACGCCTTCCTGGAACTGACGGGCGGCATGGCCGGGGTATCAGCGATCGAGATCGTGCCCACCTTGCGCGGCCGGGTCACCGGGATCAATGGCAAGCCTGCAGTGGCTGCGGACATGCCGGCGGAAGCACGCTGGATCCTGCGCGGCGACCGGGTATTGAGCTATGCCGCGACCCGGCCCGCCAATGCCACCCTGACGGCAGGCGAATGGTGGCCTGAAGATTATCGCGGGCCGCCGCTTCTTTCCTTTGACACAACGCTTGCGCAGGCGATGGGAATCGGTATCGGCGACCGGATCAGCATCAAGATCCTGGGCCGGGAGATCGAGGCGGAAATCGCCAATCTGCGGTTTGTGGACTGGGGCAATCTGTCGGTGAATTTCGCGATGATCTATTCGCCGGGGCTGATTTCCGCGGCGCCCCATAATTATGTCGCGACCGCACGCACCGAGACGGCGGCGGAAACCGGGCTGCATCGCGCGGTGACCGATAAGTTTCCCGGCATCTCCACCATCCGCGTGAAAGAAGCGCTTGAGACCGTCGATAATGTCCTGCGCCAGCTCGCGTCAGCAGTGCGCGCGGCGGGCAGCGTCACACTCTTATCCGGGGTACTTGTGCTTGCCGGTGCGATGGCGGCCGGCCAGGGGCAACGTCATTACGATGCGGTGATCCTGAAGGTTCTGGGGGCGACCCGCTGGCGGATCCTGACCCCCTATATCCTGGAATATGCGATGTTGGGGCTGATGGCCGCGTTGCTGGCAACGCTTGCAGGCGGCATCATCGCCTATGGGGTGGTGACACAGATCATGCGCGGCGACTGGACATTCCTGCCCATTCCGGTTGCCGTAACCCTTGTTTCCGCCACTTTCATGACGATTTTACTCGGCCTGACGACAACCTGGCACAGCCTGCAGCAAAAATCAGCGCCGCTTTTACGCAACAGCTGATACTGCGAGAGTTTCGCAAATCTTGATTTTCCCGCAAATCCAGCCAATATGTGCGTGAGATTCAATTTTCCGTTGGAGACAGGGAAGTCATGGCTGAATTTGACCAGAGGCTCGCGCGTGGCGGCGTCGATGCACAGACGCGGGCGCAAGCGATTGACGAAGGTCTGCGCGCCTATATGCTGCGTGTTTACAACTATATGGCATCGGCTCTGGCCCTTACCGGTATCGTTGCCTATGTCGGTTTTCGCAGCGGGATTTATGCCTCGCTGGCGCAAACCCCGCTGATCTGGGTGGTGATTCTGGCACCGCTCGGCATCGTGTTCTTCCTCAGCATGCGCCTGCACAAGATGAGCTTTGGAACGGCGCAGACCTGGTTCTGGGTCTATTCCGCGCTTGTCGGGCTATCGCTGTCGGGCATTTTCTATGCCTATGCGGGCACAAGCATCGCACGGGTGTTTTTCATCACCGCGGGCCTGTTCGGCGCGATGAGCCTTTACGGCTATACGACGAAAAAGGATCTGTCGGGCTGGGGGTCGTTCCTGTTCATGGGACTGATCGGCGTCATCCTCGCCTCGCTCGTCAATCTGTTCCTTGCCTCCTCGGCCCTGCATTTCGCGATCTCGGTGATCGGGGTTCTGGTGTTCACGGGGCTCACCGCCTATGACACGCAAAACATCAAGGAAATGTATTTCGAAGGCGACAGCAGTGAAATCGCGGGCAAGAAGGCGATTATGGGTGCATTGCGCCTCTATCTCGACTTCCTGAACCTGTTCCTGATGCTGCTCAATCTTCTGGGCAATCGGGACTAGCAGTCACCGGGCACAAATCCGCCCGTAAAAACAAGAAACCCCCGCCTGAAAAAGCGGGGGTTTTTCTTTACGCGGCAGCGCGGCGAGGCGACTGCACGACCAGGCTGCACGACAGTTTGCGGTACAAAGAATGCCGGCTTGTGATTATCGGCGGAAAAAGACGATTTCCGGACACGGCGTCAGATACCGCTACGAAAGATCCCTCACCCCTGATCCACAAGTTTAAGCAGTTTGCGTTCCAGTACCCGCAACACTTGTGGCAATTCGCGACCGCGCTTGAGCACCTGCCCGGCTGCGCCCAGTACCGCATATTGCCCCTGACGGTTGGCAAGCCTGGGCTGCTTCTCGATGCGGTAGACCGGCATCTCGCTCGTGCGGCGGAAAATCGCAAACACCACCCGGTCAGGCAGCGTATCGATGGCGTAGTCACGCCATTCCCCTGCCTGCACCATGCGGCCATAGATATTCATGATGATCTGTAATTCACGCCGGTCGAAGAAGGGTTGCTGCGGCTGTCTTTGCGCAAGCATGCCTGAATGCAGCACGATACTTTGCCGGGTGGTTCCGGACGCCGCGGCCCGCGCTTGCGGAACGCGGCGTGAATTTATGGGTGTCACATCGCTCACCGGGCAATTGTTGCGTCCACGCCGCCACAACGCAACCTTTAATGAGCGCCCTCAACGCGCTTTCCCGCCCGCTCTTGCCGCACCTCGCAATACGACATTGACCCAGCACGGCGGCAGTCAGCCCACGGTTACGCCAAACCGCCCCGCAACCGCAGCAGCAGCCAGCCGCGCAAATGCGCCGCCGCCAGAACCGCCGCACCGATCGACAAGGCCGCACAGGCGACGATAGCTGCTGCCTGCCAGCCAGGCCCCGCCCCCGACGCCGCCCAGCGCAACAGACCAGCCGTCAGAAGCGCGGCAAGCGCCGGCGGCAGCAGATCGCGCAGCCACCCACCCAGCATGAGGCTGCCTGCCAGCTTATGGTGGCACAGCAGCGGGAAACTGGCCGCAAGCGCCGCATTCACCGCCAGCCAAAGCGCCGCCGCCCCGACCGCGCCGTAACCGTCGGCGATGACGACAAGCCCGGGCACCAGCAAGGCGACCGCCGCGAGATTGCAGAAAAAGGCAAGCCGGGTTCCCCCATGCGCAAACAGCAGCGCATAGGGCAGCACGAGCAGCCCGCTGCACCCGACCCCCAGGCTCAACAACCGCAATATAACCGCAGCCTCCCCCGCCAGTGCGGCATCGCGCGTCCAGATCAGCAGGATTTCATGTGCGAACAAGGCAACGGTGAACGCAATCGGCAAAACGATCACAGCCACCGCCTGCACACCGAAATGATAGACCTCCCACAGCTCTGCCCTGTTTCCGCGCGCGACAAGCGCCGACAGGCGGGGAAAAAAGCTGGAAAAGATCGGACTGCTTGCCCGCGCGATGACAAGCGCGAACATGGCCGCAAGCATGTATTGGCCAAGCGTGGCGAGCGGCAGCAGACGCCCGAGGATCAGCTTGTCGGCCTGCAACAGCACCGCCCCGAGCAGCGAAACAGCCCAGACACCGCCGCTGAACCGCAAGATGCCGCGCAGCGCCGCCAGTTGCGGCCCCTGCCAGGCCCCGCCGCCAAGCCCGCGCCACAGCATCGTCGCCAGAACCCCCGCATGCAGGCAGGACGCGCCCGCATGCCACAGGAAATACGTTTCAAGCCGGGGCGGCAAGATCCACAGGACAAGTGCTGCGCCACCCCAGCGCAGCATCGCGAAGGCGGCATTCACCGCATTAAGCGCGATATGCCGCTGCTGGCCAAGCAGCCCGCCATTGTAAAGCGTGACCGGCAACTGGAACAGCAGCACAAGCCCCATCAGCGCGAAGATGTGCGCAACCTGTTCACCGCCCACCGCGACCACGCCAAGCCAATGCCGCGCCAACAAGGGCGACAGCAGCCAGACGCCAATCCCCATCGCCCCCGCCATGGCGACATACACGCATTCCATCGCACGCAGCCGCGCACGGCGCTGTGCCGCGCTGCTGTCTGCGGCCATTTCACGGTTGAGCGTGGTGCTCAATCCCCCGTCAAGCAACGCCATCACCGCATACAGGCTGGCATAAATGCCGATCAGCGCAAATCGTTCGATGCCAAGTAAATGCACATAGACCGGCAGGAACAGCACACCGGCGAGTGCTGTTACCCCCTGCCCCATGAAATTCGCCGCTAAATTGTGGCTGAGCCGCGCCATCCTTGCCCTGTCCTGCCTGTCACCCGCCACAAGCGCCGCAATCCGGCATGGCCGGCCCTGTCCGCGCGGCAGGATTCGTCATCGCCGCGATCGTGCCACGGGACCGCCGATTTGAACAGTAACGCCCGCGCCGGCACCGCCGCCCCTTGCGCGCAGCCGATACCGGCTGGCATAACCCGCTGCAACAGCGCATAAAAACAACAGAGATTACAGGGCGCCAGGATTACAGGGTGCCAGGATTACAGGGCGCCAGGATTTACAAGGCGTGAGGGGAGCATGCACCGATGAGCAGTGCCAACATCACATTCGGCTTTAGCGACGAACAGAAAATCATGCGCGACAGCGTGCTCAGCCTGCTGGCGCGGGAATTGCCGGTCGACCGGATCAATGAACTCGACAAGGCAGGGGAATTTCCCCTCGATGCCTATGCCGCGCTTGCCGATGCGGGCTGGATGGGGCTGCCCTTTCCGGAAAAATATGGCGGCATCGGCGGCAGCTACAAGGATCTGACCGTATTGACCGAGGCGCTCGGCTATCACGATACAGGGCTTGCGGCGGGCTATCTTGTCACGGTCATCTATGCGGGAATGCATGTCTATCTGCATGGCAGCGAGGCAATGCGCGAGGAATTTCTGCCGCAGATCATTTCAGGGGCAAAAAAGCTGGCCCTCTGCCTGACCGAGCCTGACACCGGATCAGATGCCGCCGGCATCAAGACCTTTGCCCGCCGCGATGGCGACGACTATGTGATCAACGGGCAGAAGATCTACAATACAGGGGCGCATGTCGCCGATGCGGTGGTGCTTGCCGCGCGTACCGACCCGGACGCGACGGGGTATACGGGGATGAGCCTGCTGCTTGTGGATACCGACCTGCCCGGCGTCACGATACGCCCGATCGACGCGCTGGGCCGGCACACGATCAAGGCCAATCATTGCTTCTTTGAAGATGTCCGCATTCCCGTAAGCCGGGTGATCGGCGCGGAAAACAAGGGCTGGCACGATCTGATGGAATGCCTGAATGTCGAACGGCTTTGCCTTGCGGCAGCGGGCACCGGCAATATTCAGCGGATCATCGAACATACCCGCGACTATGCAAAACAGCGCATTCAGTTCGGTCAGCCGATCAGCAAGTTTCAGGCAATCGCCCATAAATTCGCGGATATGGAAACCGGCTGGCATACCGCGCGGCAGATGAGTTTTCATGTGGCCAATATGCTGGATGCCGGGGAAAATCCGGTGATCGAGACCGCCATTGCAAAACTGCATGCGACCGATGCTTGCTGGAAGGCGGCAGATCTTGGCATGCAGATCATGGCCGGCGCGGGGTTCATCCTCGATTACAGCATGCAGCGGCTGTTCCGCGACGCCCGCGTCGGCACCATCGGCGGCGGCACCAACGAAATTCAGCGCAATGTGATCGCCAAACAGATGGGGCTGTAACTCTAAAACAGTCCTGCCCCGTCTGTTCGTGGATTAGCGGCTATTCAGCGGCAATGGCAGCCTTTGCGCGCGCCGCATTGCCACCATAACGCAGCAACTTGCCCGAATAACGTTCCGTTTCCTGATCGTCCTGGATCGTCACCTCGCCATTCACCAGCACATAACGATAGCCGCTGGCGCGCTGGATCCGCCGCCATTCGCCGCCCGGCAAGTCATGGGCGACCTCGCTGTCGCGCACCGCAAGCGCGTCATAATCATAGATCACGATGTCTGCCGCCTTGCCTTCCTGCAAAACACCCCGGTCCTCGAAACCCGCGACCATCGCGGGCAAGGCCGATAGCCGCCAATGCGCCTCCTCCAGGCTGATCATATTGTGGGTACGGACGATCTTGATCAGCGTTTCGGTCGGATACCGCCCGGCGGTCAGGAATTTTGTGTGCGCGCCGCCATCGGATACACCGAACAGGATATAGGGGTTATCCACGATTTCCTTGAGATATTCGATCTTGCCATTGGGCGGGGCGGCGAAAAATTCCGTCTCAAGATTATCTGCCACCGCGATATCGAGCATGGCATCGACCGGATGCTTGCCGGTCAGTTCCGCCACATGCTGCAATGTGTGGTCGAGATAGGGCTTGGTCTCGGCGCTTTTCGGTCCGGTGATCACGATACCGGGCAACGGCCCGACCGCCGCCATCGGCATCCGCCGCTTCAGCCCCTCGCGGCGGGCGGGATCGGCAAGCTTGGCAAGCCTTTCCTCTTTCGTGCCGACGGTCGCCTCGCGCCATTCCGCGACATCGTCGAACAGGTTCCAGTCCTCGAACGAAAAGGTGAAGCCCGCATCGGTCGTCAGCCCCTGCCCGTAGACGCGCACGCCCCGCGCGCGGCAATCCTCAAGCCATTTCAGGGTGGCGCGATGAATTTCGGGCCGGTGATCGACCGCCTGCACGACATTGTAAAGCATCGGACGGCCGGAAATTTCGGCCAGCTCCTCAAGATGGCGGCGATCAGCCTCGACATCGCCCGAGGCGAGGATCATCTGCATGAACCCCTGATTGCGCCGGCCAAGCACACGGGCGAGTGCGCGGCAGGTATCGTCATGCATCACATCGGTCGCCATGGCGCTGCCATCATAATCGACCTGTACCGGCGCGGGCCCTGTGGGTGGCAGCCTTTGCGCCGACCAGCCACAAGCCCCCGCATCAAGCGCTTCTTCCAGCATGGCGCAGATCCGCGCTTCTTCGGCCGGCGTCGGTTTGCGGCCGGCCTTCGCATCCTCAAGCCCCAGCACCCAGATCAGGATCGGCGCGATCGGCACATAGGGCAGAATGTTGATCGCCTTGGGGGTGCGTTCCACACTATCGAGATATTCGGGGAAGCTGACCCAGTCCCAGGGCATGCCCTGCCGCATGGATTCAAGCGGGATCGCCTCGACCCGCGTCATGGTCAGCATGGCGCGTTCGCGCATCTCCGGCGCGACGGGGGCAAAGCCAAAGCCGCAATTGCCGATCACGACAGAGGTAATGCCATGCCAGCTCGACAAGGTGCAGTAAGGATCCCAGAAAAGCTGCGCATCGTAATGGGTATGCAGATCGATGAAACCGGGCGCGACATGCAGCCCTTCCGCATCGACGACTTTCGCCGCCTCGGACACATCGATATGGCCGATGCGGGCGATCACGCCATCCTTGATGCCAATATCGGCGCGATAACGCGGGATCCGGGTCCCGTCAAAGATCATGCCGTTCTTGATGACTGTATCGAATTGAGCCAATGTCCCCTCCCTTTGCATACGCCCGCCCTCTGGTTGAAAGCGCGCATGCCTTTTTCCGTCCGCGCAATTCCGCCTGGCCGATACGGTTACTCACAGGACGCAACAAGAAGAAGAACAATTGGGTTGGTTGGCCGGCGGGGCCGTGACGGTTTTTTCGCGACCGCGCCAGCACGGCCGCCTGTTATGTCACGCTCAACGGTCCCGCAATCGGCCGGTCATGTCAACAAGCGCTATGCGCACAGGCCCGTCCCGCGCGGCGGTGGCAGCAGATAAAAAAACTGTGACAAATGACATATATGTCGATTTCTGTTGGTATCTTTTTCATCTATTGAGTATATTGTCGGTTAGAAGAACGGAGTTAAGCGGGGCGGCCCGGTCGGTCGGCTCGGACAAAAACAATCCCGAAATAATGGCTGTCACAGCCTTTTTGTGTGAGCGCTTAAGGAGGATCGGATGAACCATATTACCGTTGATGCCGCGTTTGAAACCGTCGATCACGACGATTTCCCGGCGATGCTTGATGTCGACCGCTATGGCAAACGTTCAAGCGCGTTCGACAAGATCATTTCCGCGACCCATGACCATTTCTGGGATCCGCTGGACAAGAAATATATCGATTTCACGCAGCCGTTCGACATGAAGAACGAATATCTGGTGGACCCGAAACTAACCGCCGAGCTGCAGACCGCGGTGGCAGACAAGCTTGATGAGGGGCAGAGGATCCACCTCGCCAACCGGCTGCAGCAATATCAGCTTTCCTCGATCCTGCATGGCGAACAGGGGGCGCTGAACATGTCGGCCAGCCTGTGCCACATCATGCTTGATCCGGGTGCGCAGGAATATGCCTCCAACCAGTGCCGCGAGGAAGCGCGTCATGTGACAGGCTTCACCCAGTATATCAAACATCGCTGGGGCAAGCCCGAACCAGTCGGCGGCTTTCTGCGCAACCTGCTGATCGAACTTGTCGGCAGCGGCCTTGTCTGGAAGAAGATCGTCGGCCTGCAGATGGTGCTTGAGGGCCTCGCCATGGGTGTGTTCGCATCCTACTTCCAGTATGCGAACGATCCGGTGCTGGTGCGGCTGATGCAGCTGACCATGACCGACGAGGCATTCCATCACAAGTTCGGCAAGATCTGGGCCGACAAGACGATCCCGCATATCGGGGCCGAGGCGCGCGACCAGATCGAAGACTGGGCGATGGAAGTCTATCAGTCGCTGCTGATCAATTTGAGCGATCCGGAGCAGAAGCAGCATATCTATGCCGAGGTCGGGCTTGACTGGCAGGACGTGAAGAATGCCATGCTGGAAGCCTTTACCGATGATTTCCGGCGCACGCAGATGCAGGAAAGCACCAACATCTTCCGCGTTCTGATCAAGACGTTGCTGAAGGCCAACATCATCACCAACCGCACAGCGGGCTTCTATTCCGGCTGGGTGGACATGGACGAGTTGAAGGCGGAAGGCGATCAGATGGTCGGCGACGCGATTGCCGAAGACGGGATCAAATTCCTCAAACAGGTGAATGGCACGGGCGGCACCGTCATGGCTGCCGAATAAGCCCACCCGACCGGGTACCACGGCACAGCGAAACCGTGCCATGCCGGTCTGATGCTTTAACCCCCGCCGCGTGTGATCGCGGCGGGGGTTTTTCATTTCCGGGGGCCCGTCGGACGCGTGCCGCAACTCCCCCGTGACAGCGGCTTCCCAAAACCGCTATCCTTGCCGGCAAATAAAGCAATAACCGGGACCGGCGCAAAATCCGACAGCATGCGCCCGGCCCGCCTGTGTGGGGAGGATACCGATGCCCGTCGAGTTACAGCATATTTTGCCGCAAAGCCGGATCACAGCGATGGAAAAATCCGGCGAATGGCCAAACTTCATGGCGACGGAGCTGCTCGATTCGGTCGCCGCGAAATCCCCCGACGCGGTGGCGATCACCGGCTTCAACTCGATGCGCGGGCAGCGCGAGACGATCACCTTCGAGCGGCTGCGCGCGATGGTCAACCGCATCGCCCTGGGGCTTGTGCATTACGGCGTCGAAAAAGGCGATGTCGTTTCCTACCAGTTGCCCAACTGGTGGGAATTCGCCGCGCTGCACCTGGCCTGCCTCAGGATCGGCGCGATCACCAATCCGGTCATGCCGATTTTCCGCGAGCGCGAGCTGTCCTTCATGCTGTCCTTCGCGGAATCGAAAATTGTCTTCGTGCCGCAGGAATTCCGCGGCTTTGACCATCTTGCGATGATGCAGGGGCTGCGCCCCGACCTGCCGGCCCTGAAGCATATATTCGCGCTTGGCGGTACCGGAGACACAAGTTTCGAGCAGAACTTCACCGGCCGCGCCTGGGAGGAGGAGATGGACATGCAAGCCATCTTCGCCGAACGCAAGATGGGCCCCAACGATGTCAACGAGCTTCTCTACACCTCCGGCACCACGGGACAGCCCAAGGGCGTGATGCATACCGCGAACACGCAGTTCGCCAATGTCAAACCCTATGCCGAGCGGCTGGACCTGTCGGGCGCGCGCGATGTCGTGCTGATGTCGTCACCGCTTGCCCACCAGACGGGGTTTCTCTATGGCATCCTGATGCCGCTGATGCTTGGCACCAAAGTCGTTTATCAGGATGTCTGGGATCCCGCGGGGGCCGCCCGGCTGATCGAGGAGGAAAAGGTGACTTTCACCATGGCCTCGACCCCGTTTCTTGCCGATCTGACCGATACGCCCGCGGTGCGCGAACACGATATCAGCAGCCTGCGGATATTCCTGTGCGCCGGTGCGCCGATCCCGCGCGTGCTTGCCGAACGCGCCAGCAAGGAGCTTGATATCATCGTGCTGTCAGGCTGGGGAATGACGGAAAATGGCGCGGTCACCACGACCGAGCCGAATGATCCGCCCGAAAAAGTCTTTCAGACGGACGGCAAGCCCCTGCCCGGAATCGAGGTCCGCATCGTCGATCCGCAAGGAAACCTTGCCCCCAATGGCGAGGAAGGATTGCTGCAGGCGCGCGGCATCTCCGCCTTTGTCGGCTATCTGAAAAAGCCCGAACTTCACGGCACTGACGACCAGGGCTGGTTCGATACGGGCGACTATGCGCGGATGGATGATGACGGCTATATCCGCATCACCGGCCGCGCCAAGGACATCATCATTCGCGGCGGCGAAAATGTGCCCGTGGTCGAGGTCGAGGAACTGCTCTACCGCCATCCCGCCGTTATCGATGCGGCGGTGGTGGCAATGCCCGACCCCCGGCTTGGGGAGCGCGGCTGCGCCTTTGTCACCCTGACTGACGGCAGCAGCCTGACGCTTGAGGACATGGTCGCCTATCTGCGCGACAACAAGATCGCGCGCAACTATCTGCCCGAACGGCTTGAGGTGATTGACGAAATGCCCCGCACGGCCAGCGGCAAGATCCAGAAGTTCAAGCTGCGCGACATGGCCAGGGACTTCACGGTCTGAGCCCGCTACCGCGAAAGGAAAGCCAGTGAATTATCGCGTCAACGAGGAACTGCGCGCCACACTGCACCGCAATGTCAGCGCATTCCCGAACCGCAACAGCCTGGATGACGGGCTGAAACATGCGGCGGTGACCCTGACCATTGTGGACAATGCGGATGGCGAGGGTGCGATCCTGCTCACCCGCCGCGCCGCGCGCCTCAATGCCCATAAGGGACAATGGGCCTTGCCGGGCGGACGGCTCGACCCCGGGGAAACGCCGGTCGAGGCCGCGCTGCGTGAACTGCATGAGGAAATCGGCATTGAACTTGGCCCTGACAGCGTGCTGGGGCTGCTTGACGATTATCCGACCCGCTCTGGCTATCTGATCACGCCGGTTGTCCTCTGGGCGGGCGCGGGATTGCCGCTTGATCCGAACCCCGATGAGGTCGCCTCGGTGCATCATATCAGCTTTACCGAGCTTAACCGCCCCGATTCCCCGGTCTTTTTCGATATTCCCGAAAGCGACCGCCCGGTCATTCGCGTGCTTGTCGAGGACAGCTTCGTGCACGCCCCCACCGCCGCCGTCATGCATCAGTTTGCCGAAGTCTGCATCAATGGCCGGCACACCCGGGTCGATCATTTCGAACAACCTGTTTTCGCGTGGAAATAAACCCGTAGCAATGGATCGGACAGCATGGCCAAACTGGAATTCTTCTTCGACTGCTCAAGCCCCTGGACCTATCTGGCCTTCAGCCGGATCGAAGCGATCGCGCAACGGACGCATGCGGAACTGATCTGGAAGCCGTTTCTCGTCGGCGGCGTTTTCAACAAGGTCAATCAGGAACTTTATGCACAGCGCGACAATCCCAATCCGGTGAAGGCGCGCTATATGAACAAGGATCTGCAGGACTGGGCGCGTTATTGCGGGGTCACGATCCGCTGGCCCGACTTCCACCCCGCCCGCGCGGTCGACTGCATGCGCGGCGCCTTCGTGGCGATGGATGACGGGAAGCTGCCTGCCTATGCCCGCGCCTTGTTCGAGGCCTATTGGGGCGAAACGCGCGATATCGGCCAGCATGAGGTGCTTGCCGATATCTGCCGCAAGGTGGGACTGGATACGGACACCTACTTCCGCCGCATCGGCGAGCAGGATGTGAAGGACAGGCTGCGCGCCAATACCGAAGAGGCAATCGCACGCGGCGCATTCGGCTCGCCGACAATGTATGTCGATGGCGGCGATATGTATTTCGGCAATGACCGCCTGCCACTGGTCGAAGCGGCACTCAGCGCGGGTTAGTGGTGCGCAGCCGGTATTTTCGCTGATCAGCGGACAGTGACCGAAATAGTGGTCACTGAAGCTCCAGCCGCAGGCGACGCCCAACTGCTCTGGCAGCACGCGACAAGGTTGCAATCGTCACGCCGTCATTGTCCGGGTCGAGCAACCGGTCGAGCTGCGCGCGGCTGGTCTTGAGCCGCCTGGCCATTTCCACCTTTGTAATCTTCTGTTCTGTCATCGCCTCGACAAGCTGATAGGCAATGACACGTTTGACCGCCTGTTCGGTAGTTTCCTCATAATTTCCCTGCTCACGCAGAAAATCCTCAAATAGCGGCCCGGCTTTACCCACTTCCACATCTTCACTCATCGCAAACCTCGCATTCGTTTTTCAGCAAGCGCAAGTTCCTTGGCCGGGGTCTTCTGGGTTTTCTTAACAAAGCCATGCAGCAAAACCATATTCCCCGCATGCGCACAAAAGAATACGCGCCCAATCCTGCTTCCCGACAGATTGGTCCTGATTTCCCAAAGACCCTGATGGTTCCTGATCGGCCGGCAAAGCGGCATACCGACAGGCCAACCAAACTCCGCCGTACGGATATCGTCGCCAATGGCTTTCCTGTCTTCAGGCTCCAAAGACAACAGCCATTCCCGAACAGGCAGTCGTCCTGCCTCGGACTGGAAAAAACGGGCCGGCAAGCGCTTGCGAGACTCCATAGTTAAATGTATCACTTACGATACATTTAACAAGGGGAATTAGCCTCAATGGGTACAGGATTCCGATAGACAGCTTGATGCTGCGAGGCGTGATGCGGGTTAGTGGTGTGTGCTGTGGTCCTCGCTGTGATGCATCATCTCTTGCCCGTCTTCGTTATGCGTTCCCGCGTCATGCCGGTCTTGATGGTGGCTTTCCGGGTGCGCGTCATGCGCACTGTGATGATCGTCTGATCCCGCACGCGCCTCGCCAACCCGGGCGCTGACCTCCAGCACCGCGCCATCGGCAAGGGTGAAGCGCAAGGGAACGATATCGCCTTCGGCAAGCGGCGCGGTCAGCCCCATCAGCATGATGTGATCGCCGCCGGGTCGCCAGCTGAATTCCCCATGCGGCGGCAGGCTGATCCCCTCGCTCACGCCGCGCATCCGCATGACCCCGTCGACAAGCATGCTGCGGTGAAACTGCGCATGGGTGGCGGCGGGCGTTGTGACACCGGTCAGGACCACCGGGTGATCGCCGTGATTTTCAATCTCCCCATAAACTGCGGCCGTACGGGCGGCGGGCCCCGCCGCACGTACCCAGCCATCGTCGAAATGAAGCCCGCTGATCGGGCATTTTCCATCATCGCAGGCCAAAGCCGCAGTGCCGAGAAGGGAGGCTAGAAGCCCCCCCATCAATGCATTTTTCCACATCGTCAGAACGCCTTCTGATAACCGAGCGTAACATGATAATCATGCGCCATCTGCGGACCATTCAGATCCTCATAAACCGGCAAGCCCACCTCAAGGGCCAGCCTGTGGCCACGCATGACGCCGCTTTGCCCGACATAATTCAGCCCCAGCGCCGCGGTCAGCCGCTCGCCCCCGTAATTGTCGGGGTCGGCGGTCTGCACGGGTCCTGCGATCCGGATATCGCGGCCATCGACCTGCCCCATCGTCTCCGCACTCAACCGCACCGACGCGCTGACAGCGGGTACGAAGCGGTAACCCGCCCAGCCGGTCACCTGATGCCGGTCGCCCAGGCTGTAATCCGCGTCATTCTCCCCAAGCCGGATCGCGCCGTTATATTGCGCGCCCCAGCTCAGCTTTGCCCGGTGCGCCGTATAGGTCAGCCCGGGCAGCAGATCGAAAGTGCCCGAACCATTCTGCATGGAATAGGGCAGCCGCGCGCGCGGCCGGGTGCCAAGCGGGGTCAGGATATCATCTTCTTCATCGATCGAGCCGGTGGGCAGGCTGACGCCCGCATTCAGATGCAGATGATGCATCCCCCAATCACCGAGCCCGACAAGCGCGCTGAGTGTCGTATCGCCAATACCGCGCGATTTGGTGGTGAAATTACCCCGGCGGACCGTGCCTGCGGGCCCGGCAAAGCTAACGTGATCCATCTCCTTCGTGACATAGCTGGCCATTGCCATCAGCGTCACCCGGTCGCTTGGCGCATACATCGCGCCGACCATGTGCATATCCATGGTCATCTCAAGCGGCACCACGCGCAAGGTGGGCGGCTGACCGGGTGCGCCGAAGAAACGGTTGGGCACGGTGGTCGCAATCGTTTCGGGCGACACCTTGTCATTGCCGATGCGGGCATCCGCCATCTCCATCCGCATGAAGCGGTAGGAAATCATCCATTCCCCCTTCTTGTGCAGATGGTCCCCCATCACCCCGATGGGGGCGTGGGAATCGGCCTGGATGGGCGGCTTGCCCGATGATGTGATAGCCGCGCCCGCATGGATCGGGTCGGCATTGGCCGCACCCGCAAGCACAGCAGCAGAAATGGCGCCACCTGTCAGCAGCGCGACAGAATTCAGGATTCGCATAAATCCCCTCGCTTTGAAAATAAGGTTTCGTCTGAGTGTGTCGGTTCAGGCGAAAGCGGGGGGTGCGCGGCAGCGGGTCAGCCGCACCGCGGGCGCGCGATGGCGGATCGCGGCAAGCTGCGGTAGCCGGGGCGGCCGCGCAGACGCCACAAACAGCACAATATTGGCAAGCAGAAAGGCAATGGCCGCCGCGCAGACCGCATGGCACATCGCACAGTTATCCTTGCCCGCGGGGGCCGGTATCTGTGTGGGGGACGGTGCTGCCCCCGGGGTCGCGCCCGCGCCCCAAAGCCGCGCGGCCTCGGATGCCGGAATGGTGCGCGTGCCCTCGGGCGAACAGATGACAAGCGGCCCGAACGGCCAGCCGCTGTCGGAGGCCGCTATTCCACCCGGTTGCGGACCGGCAGCCACGCACAGAATACTCAAAAGACAATGCGCGGCCATCGCAACAAGCGCCAGCCAGCCGCCAATGCTTTCGGGTTTTCTGAAATACGCCGCCTGTGTCATGACCGCGCAGCTAGCAGTATCTGCCCCGCGCGCGCAAGTACGAAGATGTCGCAGGTTAATTTTTCTTCACCCGCCAGCCATTCGGGACGGGCCAGAAGCATGGCCTGCCCCGAACGGTCAAACGAAATTATTCCGCGAAGGTGCAGGATGCCTGCGACAGCACCACATTGCCTTTCTGCGTGACCGCCTGCACCACGGCCTCACCGGGATTGGTGCGCCAGATTTTGGTGATCACCTGATCGCCGAAAAACACCTGATCGGCAAAACGGCCCGTCATGGATTTGAAATTGGCCGGATCACCGCCGCACAGCGTGTGCAGCAGGGCGCGCCCGACAAATCCATAGGTGCACAGCCCATGCATGAAGGCATCGGGATAGCCTGCCTTTTTGGCGAATTCGGGATCGATATGCAGCGCCACCCGGTCACCCGACAGGCGATAAAGCGCCCCCTGATCAGGCCGGGTCTGATATTCCACCACATGATCGGGTTCGCGATCGGGCGGCAGGTTGAGCGCCGCGGTCGAGGGGCCACGCTCGCCGCCAAAGCCGCCACCGCCGATATAGAACAGCGTCGAATGGGTCCTGAACAGCGGGCCGTCCTTATCCTCGGCGGTGCATTCCACGCCGATCACCGCCGCCTTGCCTTCCCCCTTGTCCCAGATTTCCGACAACCGGCCCGTCATGCGGATTTCGGTATTGGCGGGCAGCGGACGAAACTGCTCGATCCCCTGCTCCCCATGCAGCATGCGCGCGATCGGCATCTTGATATATTTGCCGACGCAGCCCATCGCCCACATGCCCGGAATCACCGCCCAGGTCGGCAGCACCTTGGGGCCCTTGCCCTCATACAGGAAATCCAGTTCCCCATCGGGTTGCGCACCGACGCCGATTGCGTAAAGCATCACATCGTTATCGGTCCAACTGCGCGTTGTTTCGCCAAATTCGGTTCCAACCAGCTCCGGTGAGATCGCTTCCGCCGCCATCATTTACTCCCTGTTTTGTTATGGTCTTATGCCTTGAGTGCCGCCCGCAGGCGTCTGTGCCGACTATAGGAAAATCGCGCGCGCACAGATACGTGTTTTTTCCGCCACCGCCCGATATAGTGCCGCCTATCGGCTATTATGCCGGCACAGAGCCGGCTGACATCATCGATCATTAAAACAAGCAAAAAGGGGAGGATGTTGTGAAAGTACTGGATTTCCTGAAGGGCACGCCCGCCGATAATGGCGAGTGGCGGTTCGATCTGGGCCGCGAGCTGCATGGCGCATTCGGCGGTGCGAATGGCGGCGTGGTGGGTGCGACATGCGTGGCCGCCGCCCGTTCCGTCGCCCCCGAACGTGTGCCTGCAAGCCTTGATGTGCGCTTCATTCGCGGCTTGACCGAAGGGACAGCGCGGGTCATTCCCACGCTGCTGCATGGCGGGCGGACCCTGTCTGTCGTCAGCGTCGATATTTTCGACAGCCGCGACAAGCTGTGCACCCGCGCAACCGTCAGCCTTGCCAATCTCGACGCGCTGGAACCGTTCGAGCATGACGGCTTTGCGGGCAGGCCGGAAGGCTGGGTCAGCTATGAAAAGGGCAAACCCTGGGCCAAACCCGCAAGCGGGGTGGAAGTGCCGCTGATCGACACTTTCGATCCACGGCTTGTCGGCAATGACGATCGCGGCTACGCGACCGAGGTCAAGGTGCATTGGGACGAGCCGGGCACCTGTGCGGAGGCCGCCTGCATCGCCGCCGATATTTCGGTCGGCCCGCCGGTCGGCAGCGCCCTGGGCGGCAAGCCGATCCCGATCCCCAATCCCGACCTGACCTTGCGTTTCTGCGCCGAGCCCGCGCTGCCCGCGACGATGATTTCAGCCTGCCGTCTGGAACATATCTCGCGCGGCGTCGCCTCGACCCGGATCGAGGTCCGCGCGGCAGATCAGATCGTCGCTATCGGGGTATCGACGACGACGTTGCTCGCCGGTGCCTGGCCCGACGCGCGCAAACCGAAAAAATGAGATAAACAAAAAAGCCGCGCCGGGCGAAAATCCCCGGCGCGGCATGATCGTGCTTTTGACAGTTTGACGGCGCGTCTAGCTGTCGCGCTCGACCCAGCTGCGGATCAGTTGATGGGCGATGGCGAAAGGCGGCGGCACGAACAGCGAGCCATCCCCCTTCCCCGCCAGCACATCGCGCAGCTCCGCCCGGCTGCACCAGCGCGCCTCGGCAATCTCGATCCCGTCAGGTTCGATATCCTCATTATCGGCTTCCGCGGTGCAACCGATCATCAGTGACATGGGATAGGGCCAGGGCTGGGTTGAATGATAGCGCACAGTAGAGACCTTGCAGCCTGCCTCTTCCAGTAATTCGCGCGCGACCGCCTCTTCAATTGATTCGCCGGGCTCGACAAAGCCGGCAAGTGCGGAAAACATCGCCTTGGGCCAGATTTCCTGCCGCCCCAGCAACGCCTTGTCTCCATGCGTGGCCAGCATGATCACCACCGGATCGGTGCGCGGGAAATGCTGCGTCTCGCATTTCGGGCAATCACGGCGGTAACCGGCTTCCGCGATCACTGATTTTTCACCGCAGGCGGAACAGAATTGATGCGTGCTGTGCCATTTCAGGATCGCCTTGGCCTGCGCCGCGATGGCCGCATCGGCGGCGGCAATCTGCGGCGCGATACTGCGCAGATCGGTGAATTCGCCAAACCCTTTCAGCGCACCCTCCTGGCTTGGATCGGGTTCCGCCGACAGATCGATGGCGAAATAGGGCCGCTCTTTATGATCGAGCCCGAGGAACAGCACCGTTGCCCCCTTCGCTATCGAATCGGCGAACATGCCCGGCCGCATGAAACCGACCTCCGGCGCCTCGCCGCTTTTGGCGGGCGGCAGGATGAACGGATCCTCACGCCAGGTCGGCAGAATGAAGGCATCGGGGTTTTTAAGCTGCCCGGCAACCCAGTCCGCATTCACCCGTTTATAGCTCACGCGGTCGAGCGGATTATTCGCAAAAGTATTGGGATTTGGCGGTAAAGCCATCAATCAGTTCTCCCTCGCGGGACCATGCCCCTGACCATCCGGACGGGGCCGGTCCCTGTTTTTACAGGTCATTTTCTTTCCCCAAGACTGGCATAGCCGCCCGGCGGGGGCAACGGCAAAGCCCCCGCCGGGCGGTTGCAAACCCGCCCGATTGCGGCACCCCCTTGCCACGGACCGGCTAATGGCTGATATAGTGCGGTGGGAGGTTGGCGATGGACAGAATTACCGCCAACCCGGTCAGGTCCGGAAGGAAGCAGCCGTAACGGATTCGTTCTGGGTCGTTGTCCAGCCTCCCACCAGCCCTGATCACCCGCGTCCGGCCAGCCGGTCCCATGCCGGATCACAAGGCGCACACCGGATCGCCGAAAACGGAATAGCCGCCAGAGCACATGCCAGAAAGCATGGATGATCGCAGCCCGACAGGTTCCGGCAACCCGGACACAGCGACCGGCGATGCGCCCATGCTCGGGCTGACCGGTGGCACCGCCGCGCCGCAAGCCGATAAAGGCTATCAGGTTCTTGCCCGCAAATACCGCCCCGATTGCTTTGCCGATCTGATCGGACAAGAGGCACTGGTCCGCACGCTCACCAATGCGATTGCGACAAACCGGCTGGCGCATGCCTATATCCTGACCGGGGTGCGCGGTGTGGGGAAGACGACAACCGCACGGATTCTTGCCCGCTGCCTGAATTATGAAACCGAATCGGGCGATGCCGGCCCCACCGCAAATCCCGGGAAAGAAGGCATTCACTGCGCCGCCATCGCGCAATCGCGGCATGTCGATGTGATCGAGATGGATGCCGCCTCGCGCACCGGCATCGACGATATTCGCGAGATTATCGAGGGCGCGCGCTACAAGCCCGCCAGCGCCCGCTACAAGATCTATATCATCGACGAGGTGCACATGCTGTCCAAGGCCGCCTTCAACGGCCTGCTCAAGACGCTTGAGGAACCGCCCGCGCATGTGATCTTCATCTTTGCCACGACCGAAATCCGTAAAGTCCCCGTCACCGTGCTGTCGCGTTGCCAGCGGTTCAATCTGCGCCGCGTCGGGGTGGCGGAACTGTCCACCCATCTTGCCGGCATCGCCGAGAAGGAAAATGCAAGCATCAGCGCGGACGCGTTGGCAATCATCGCGCGCGCCGCCGAAGGGTCGGTGCGTGACGCGCTGAGCCTGCTTGACCAGGCGATTGCCCAGGGCGATGGCACCGTCGGCGCCGCCGAGATCCGCGATATGATGGGGCTTGCCGACCGCTCCCGGATCTTCGATCTGTTCGCAGCCGTAATGGGCGGCGATATGCCCGCCGCGCTGAACGAGCTGCAAGGCCAGTATGCGGCGGGTGCCGACCCGCTCATCGTGCTGACCGATCTTCTGGAGCTGTCCCACTGGCTGACGCGCATCAAGCTCGTTCCGGCCGCGGCCGACGATGCGGGCCTGCCCGAAGCGGAACGCAGCCATGGGCGCGAGCTCGCCGAAAAACTGTCCATGGCTGAACTCACCCGTGCCTGGCAGATCCTGCTCAAAGGGCTGGGCGAAGCGCGCGAGGCGCCCGATTCCCTGTCGGCGGTGGAAATGGTGCTGATCCGGCTGGGTTATGCGGCAAGCCTGCCGACGCCGGGAGAAATTGTGCGCCAGTTGAGCGCGACAGGCGCGCCGCAAACAACAGGCGCTACGGCATCGTCCGGATCCGCGCCGCCGCCCGCCGCGCCATCGCAGAGCCGCGCTGCAGGCCTGGAAAGGCCGGTGGCGCAGCCGCCTGTTGCCGACCAACCCGCCCCTGCGCGGGCGCGCGGCGAAACCGGCATCACGGCGCAGGCAACCATGCAAGCCGCCGCCATCGCACCACAGCCAACCCTTGCCCCGGCGGACACTGAGTTTGCACCCCTTCCGACAACCGCGCCTGCGCCCGCCGCTGAAAGCGCGGATGCTGACGCGGCCTATATGCCGGCAAACTTCCGCGATCTTGTGGCGCTTGCGACCCGCCACCGGGCGATCAAGCTGAAAACCGCCCTGATGCAGGATATGCATCTTGTGCATTTCGAGCCGGGGCGGATCGAATTCCGCCCCGCCGACACCGCCTCCCCCAAATTGGCGGCGGAGCTTGGCGAAGCACTGAAAAACTGGACGGGAACGCGCTGGATCGTGTCGGTCGGCAATGCGGCAGGCGCCCCTACCCTCGCGGAGCAGGAAGCCGAGGCGGCGGCCAGTCGCCGGGATGCGGCATTGCGCGACCCGCTGGTGCAGCAGGTACTTGAAACCTTTCCCGGTGCGGAAATCCTGGCAGTCCGGGATCAGCCGGCACCCGCCGGGCACAAAGACCCCCTGACCCCTATTTCATCGCGTGGAGAGACAGAGTGAAAGACCTCGGCAAATTATTCAAGCAGGCCCAGGAAATGCAGTCGCGCATGACCGACATGCAATCCCAGCTTGCGGCGCTGGAAGTTGCCGGCCAATCGGGCGGCGGCATGGTGCGCGTGACGCTTGATGGCAAGGGGAACATGAAATCGGTCGCCATCGACCCCTCGCTTCTGAACGGCGGGGAGGCGGAACTGCTCGAAGATCTGCTGGTCGCCGCCCATAATGATGCGAAAGGGCGGGTCGAGGAAAAGATGCAGGAAGAAATGCAGAAACTGACCGGCGGCATGAGCTTGCCGCCCGGCTTCAAAATGCCGTTCTGAGCCGCCGCACCGCATGCCGCGTCAGGAACCCGCAGGGCCCGAAATCACCCGGCTCATTACCCTGCTTGCCAAACTGCCCGGGCTTGGCCCGCGTTCGGCGCGGCGCGCCGCACTGTATCTGATCGAACGCCGCGCGGCGCTGCTCGAACCGCTGGCAGGGGCGCTGGCCGAAGCGGCGGCGCGCATCACAAGCTGCGACATCTGCTATAATCTCGACACGCAAAACCCTTGCGCGATCTGCGCCGATCCACGCCGCGACCCCGCAACCCTGTGCGTGGTCGAACAGGTCAGCGATCTGTGGGCGCTCGAACGCGCGGCGGCCTTTTCGGGGCGGTACCACATCCTCGGGGGAACATTATCCGCGCTTGACGGGATCGGGCCCGAAGACCTTACCATCGCCGGGCTTGCCGAACGGATTGCCGGGGGGCAGGTCAAGGAAGTGATCCTCGCGCTCAATGCCACTGTCGACGGGCAGACGACCGCGCATTACATCTCCGACCGGCTATCTGAGTTCGACATCCGCGTGTCGGGGCTTGCCCACGGGGTGCCCGTGGGCGGGGAGCTTGATTTCCTCGATGACGGCACGCTGACCGCGGCCCTGCGCGACCGCCGCGATTATTGATCGGTTCCGCCCGGTTCACCTTGCCTGCCGGTTCACCCTGCCTGCCCGGGTTACCCCGTTCAGCCGATCCGGCCCCGCGCGGGCCTTGCGTCGGCTACTCCCCTTCCCCTGTCTGAAGCGGGCCCTCCCCTGTCAGAAGCGGCGCAGTGCGGCTGCCCTGCGCGGGCTGTGCCGTTTCGGACGGGGTGGCGGTGTCTGAGGCGATGGCGGGGTTGTTAAGGCTGTCGGCCTCCTCCACCTGAATTTCCTCGATCCGTTCAGCACGGCGGATGATCTTGCCGGTCGAGGTTTCGATCTCGCGCACATCCTTTTCCATATTGCCGAAATGACGGCGCAGATTTTCAGTGCGCTTTTCAAGCCGGACAACATCCTGCAGCAGGGTCTGCACCTCCTTCTGGATGACGCCCGCCTGCTCGCGCATCTGCGCATCCTTCAGGATCGCACGCACGGTATTGAGCGTCGCCATCAATGTGGTGGGTGACACGATCCAGACATGCGCCTGATGACTGGCCGCGACGACCTGCCCGAAATTGGCATGCAGCTCGGCATAAACCGCCTCGGAGGGCAGGAACATGATCGCCGATTCCGCCGTTTCGCCGGGCACGATATAACGCTCCGCGATATCGCGCACATGCTTCTGGATGGCGGCGGCAAAGGCGCGGCCCGCCGCGATGCGCGCCGGCTCCTCCTTCGCGTCATGCAGGGCGCGATAGGATTCCAGCGGGAATTTGGAATCGATGGCGATGGCGCCGGGCGGGTTTGGCAGGGTGATCAGGCAATCGGCCCGCTTGCCATTTCCCAAAGTCACCTGAAACGCATAGGCCGATGGCGGCAACGCGTTGCGGACAATATCGTTCAGCTGAATTTCACCGAACGCGCCGCGCGCCTGCTTGTTGGCGAGGATGTCCTGTAACGAGACCACCTGACCGCTCAGATTGGCGATATGCTTCTGCGCCTCGTCGATCACCGCCAGCCGCTTTTCAAGCCCGGTGATCGTCTGGCTGGTTTTTTCAGCCGACAGGGTCAGATTGTCACTGACCCGTTTGCCCAGCGCGTCGAGCCGGTCATTCATCGCCTTGGCGAATTCAAGCTGCACATTGTTCTGGCTTTCGGTCATCCGCTTGGAGAGTTCGTCAAGCCGGCTGTTGACGCTGCGCCCCAATTCGGCCTGCGCCACATTGCTGGCTTCGGCCAGCTGGCTCAGCCGGCCCGTCATCTCGATCTGCGTGCGTTGCAGGGTGTCAAGCGTCTGCGCATTTGCCGCCTCCCCCTGGCCTCGCCCGCGCATCTGCATCAGCAATGCAAGCCCAAGCACCAGGACCAGCGCGCCAAGCCCCGCTATCGCTGCCAATTCCCAGCCTGCCATCCGGCGTTCCGTGCCCTTCCGAAATGCGCGGCGCGGATTCGCGCCGCCTGCACACAAAGTATAGCAAATCGCAGCCCCCGCCACAGGGCGCAAGCGCGGCAGCGCGCGCCGCCGGTCTTGACGCCCGGCGGTTCAGCGAATATCTCAACAGCAATATGGCCATACGCGACATCCTCATTGCGCCCGATCCGCGCCTTAAAACCGTTTCCGACCCGGTCGACACGGTCGATGACGATTTGCGCGCGCTGATGGACGATATGCTTGAAACCATGTATGCCGCGCCGGGCATCGGGCTTGCCGCGATCCAGGTCGGGGTGCCGGTGCGGGTGATCGTGATGGATCTGGCGCGCGAGGGGGATGCGCCCGAACCACGGTTTTTCGTCAATCCCGAAATCCTCGATCAGTCCGATACACTGACCAGCTATGCGGAAGGCTGCCTGTCGGTGCCGGAATTCTATGAAGATGTCGAACGGCCCGACACGGTGCGGATCCGCTATCTCGATTATCACGGCAAGCCGTGCGAGGAAGAGGCGCGCGATCTGTTCGCGGTGTGTATCCAGCATGAGATGGATCATCTGGAGGGGATTTTGTTCGTCGATCATCTGTCGCGGCTGAAACGCGCGAGCATTCTGAAAAAACTGCAAAAAAGCCGCCGGCTCGCCACCGCCGGGTAAGGCGCGCTGCGGATCGCACACTGGTCTGAGATTTGAGGTCTGAGGTCTGAGGTCTGATCAGGCGACTGCGGGCGATGCGGCACAGAGGGGGCCCGAATGGCCAGTTTGCGTCTTGTCTTTATGGGCACACCGGATTTTGCCTGCCCGACCCTGCGCGCGCTGATTGCAGCCGGGCACGAAATCGCCGCTGTCTACACCCAGCCGCCGCGCGCCGCGGGCCGTGGCATGAAGGAACGCCGCTCCCCCGTGCATGAGCTGGCGTGCGCGCAGGGCGTGCCGGTGCGCACGCCGGCCCGGCTCAAGGATCCAGCGGCGCAGGCGGAATTCGCAGCGCTTGCCGCCGATGCGGCGATCGTCGTCGCCTATGGGCTGATCCTGCCGCAGCCGGTGCTCGATGCGCCAAGGCTTGGCTGCTTCAACCTGCACGCCTCACTGCTGCCGCGCTGGCGCGGGGCGGCGCCCATTCAGCGCGCGATCATGGCCGGCGACAGCGAAACCGGGGTCTGCATCATGCAGATGGATGCAGGCCTTGATACAGGCCCAGTGCTGGCGCGCGAAAGCTGCCCGATCGGCCCGGACGATACCGCCGGCAGCCTGCATGACAAGCTGGCAGTCGATGCGGGCTTCGTG
>CALAQW010000115.1 GCA_937888955.1 uncultured Alphaproteobacteria bacterium
CTGCCAGGTGCCGGAACCTTCTGAATTTCCCCGCGTGCAAGCGCCGCCTTCAGCCGTTGCGCCGGCCAGACGCCCGATTGCGCATCGCGTGGCAGCGCGAGTTCAGGCAGTAACGGTTGTGTATCGGCGTCGCTCATCTGACGATTTTCTGGCATGGGCGCGGCGGTGCCGCTGCAAGCGGATTATTGCGGCCTTTTATCGGCCAAGCGGACGAGCGGGTCAATCTGTCACGCATATTGTGCCAAAGCGGCACTTGGCACTTGGCGGCCGGGTAGCTAAAATCATGATAACAAATATTTATAAAGCAGGGAGAATTCGATGTCGGCCAAGATTGCCTATGATGCGCTGATCCATCCCGACCGTGTGCATGGATCGCTGTATATCGATCCCGCGATTTTCAAAGATGAAATGGAAAACATCTTCCACAAGGGCTGGGTCTTTGTCGGCCATGTGAGCGAGGTGCCCAATGTCGGCGATTTCGCGCGCCGGCAGATCGGGCGCCAGCCCGTGCTTATCCTGCATACCCCGCGTGACGGGGTGAAGCTGTTCCTCAATCGCTGCACCCATCGGGGCAATCTGCTGTGCACACGCGCGCGCGGCAATGCCAACAGCTTTACCTGCCCCTATCATGGCTGGAGCTTTGGGATCGGCGGGGAACTGCGGGGCATGCCGATGCCCGGCGGCATGGGGGAAGACTTCGACAAGGAAGGCCTGTCGCTGGCCGAGGTGCCCCGCGTCGGCATCCATCGCGGGTTTATCTTTGCCTCGCTTGCGCGCGAGGGGATGAGCTTTGACGATTATCTGGGCGATGCGAAAATACTGCTCGACCGGGCAGCGGACCTGTCGCCGGAGGGGGAAGTGGATTTGAGCGCCGGCTGGCTCAAGCATCGCTTCAAGGCAAACTGGAAGATGCTGCCCGAGAACAACACCGATGGCTATCATGTGGTGACCACCCATGCCTCCTTGTTGCGCGCGACCGGTGTTGCCGATTCGCTGGCCTTTAATGATGAAAAGGGCGATCCGTCGCTGATCCGTGATTGGGGGGGCGGGCATACGGAGCTCGATTTCGCGCCGCGCTACCGGATGATGGGCATGCCGTTCTTATGGTTTGGCGGCACCTCGCCCAAGAAGCTGCCCAACTATGTAGCCGCGATGCGCGAGGCCTATGGCGAAGACGTGGCAAACGACCGGATGATGGACGGGCCGCCGCATGCCATCATTTTCCCCAATCTGTTCCTGGCGGAACTCAATATCACCTATTTCTATCCCGTCAGCACCAATGAGGTCGTGCAATATTACACGCCGATGCTGCTCAAGGGGGCGCCTGAAATCAATGCCCGCGCCATCCGTCAGACAGAAGGTGCGATGGGGCCGGGGTCGTTCCTGCTACCTGAAGATGCCTGCATGGCCGAGCGCAATCAGCTCGGGCTTGAGGCGCAATATCCCGAATGGCTCGACCTTCGGCGCGGTATGGGCCGCGAGCATGTGGATGCGGCCTCAGGCCTTCTGAGTTCGGTCGTTTCTGACGAAACCACCAATCGCGCATTCTGGCGGCATTATCTGTCCGTCATGTCCGAAGCGGCATAAGGGGCCGAAATTGTATGTTGGCGGAAAATGAATATCGGGAAGTCGAGGCGTTTTTGTTCAAGGAAGCGCGGCTTGCCGATGAATCCGATTATGACGGATGGGAGGCGTTGTGGGCCGATGACGCGCTTTACTGGGTGCCGACGCGCCCCGACACGGATCCGGACACGGAAATTTCTCACATTTATGACAACCGGACCCGTATCGCGACGCGGATCAGGCAGCTTAAGTCCGGGGTGCGTTATAGTCAGACACCGGCATCGCCCATGCGCCGTGTCCTGTCAAACATCGAAATCGACAAGGTTTCCGAGGATGAATATGCCGCCGCGGCGAACTTCATGCTGATGGAGTTGGCGGTCCAGTCGACCCGCAATATGAATTTGTGGGGCGGGCGGGTGATCTATCGGTTGCGGCGCGAAGCAGGTGATCTGCGGCTATGTAGCAAGAAAATTCTGCTGGTCGATGCGGATGAGCCGATCGCGAACCTTTCGTTTTTGATCTAATTTAAGTAAAATTTAGTATAGCTTCGCTGAAATCTGGCGAAGCATACGCCTTGAATCTGCCCGATGCGACGGAGGTGGGGCCGCGCAGGAGGTGGATTGAGGTGTGCATGACGGCCCGGTGGCTGTCGTGGCGGGTTTGCCTGCCGGTTGGGAATTAAGAGAATGTCGGCTGAAACAGAACTGGAAGCCGTGCGCGACCAGCTGACCAAGGCAGAAGCTGAAATCCGGCATCTGCGGCGGACGATTGTTGCCCTGCGTGAGCAACTCGAAGAACAGCGGGCAGCACAGCAGCTCAATCAAAGTGACGCATTGCGCCCGCATCAGCAGGAAAACCGCCAGCTACAGGGAACGATTGCGGCCCTGCGCGAGCAGCTTGAGCTAAAGCAGGAAGAATTTACCGTCAGGATGCAGGAGGCGACCAGCGCATCCAACCGCGAAATCCGCCAGCTGCATGAGCAGATTCAATGCATGCGGGACGATATGGAAAAGCAAGCGGTGACAGCGGATGTCGCGCTTGAGGAAGAGCGCCTGAAGTGGCGGCAGGAAGTGCGGATGTTGCAGCAGACGATCCATGAGCTGCGCGACCGGCTGGAACTGACCGAGGCATGCTGACCCGTTCGGGGCAGCCGAAACAAGAACAGATATGGCGAAAGCATGGCTGAAGGAAGTATAACAGAGCTTGTCCCTGCCGAACCGATGCCGGCGCTGCCTGATCATGAGCGGCATAGCAACGTTCCCCAGACACTGCTGGAAATTTCAAATCGCATCGCGACCTTCCGGTCTCTCGACCAGCAGTTGATCGTGCTTGTCGATGCGCTGGCCGAGGCGTTGGGCGCCGAACGCGGCACCTTGTTTCTGTATGATACGGTGAATGACGAGCTTTATTCCCATGTGGCGCAGGGCAATATCAACCGTGAGATCAGGCTCGAACGCGACAAGGGCATTGCCGGTTACGTCTTTACAAGCGGTGAGTCGGTACTGATCGACGACCCTTATTCGGACCCGCGATTTGACGCGTCCGTCGATCAGGCCACCGGATTTCGTACCCGGAATATTTGTTGTGCGCCGGTGCGGACGCTCGACGGGGAAACGATCGGCGTTGCGCAGGCGCTGAACAGCCGGCATGGCACCTTCACCCAGGCGGATCTGCGGCTGCTTGAGGCAATCTCGCAGCAGGCGTCGATCACCATCCAGAATACGATTTATATGCAGCGGATGGAGGATGCCCGCGCGCAGGAGGCGGATTTTCTGAATATCGTTGCCGGGGTTGCATCGGAAATCAATCTCGGGCCGTTGCTGCAGATGATCATCAATGCGATCACCACCCTGCTCGAAGCGGACAGAACTAGTCTTTTCCTCAATGACGAGAAGACCCAGGAACTGTTCACCCATATCGGTCAGGGGCTCGAAACCTCGACCATCCGCATTCCCAACAGCGTTGGTATTGCGGGCACGGTTTTTACCAGCGGCAAAACAGTCAATATTCCCCATGCCTATGCCGATTTGCGCTTCAATCCGAGCTTTGACAAGCAGACAGGCTATTTCACGCGCTCGATATTATGTGTGCCGGTGGCGAATAAGGAAGGCAAGATCATCGGCGTCACACAGGTGCTGAACAAGCGCGGTGGCCCCTTCAGCGCGGAAGATGAGGCCAGGCTCAAGGCATTTACCTCGCAGATTTCCATGGCGCTCGAAAACGCCAAGCTGTTTTCCGACGTGCAGGCCATGAAAAATTATAATGAGAGCATGCTTGAAAGCATGTCGAGCGCGGTGCTCACCTTCGATGACGAGCTAAAGGTCGTCACCTGCAATTCGGCCGGTACGCGGATCATGAAAATAGCGGAAGAAGAGATTGTCGGCGCCGATGCTGAAACCTTCTTCAGCGGCGAGAACAGCTGGATTTTCGAGGGGCTTAAGGATGTTGCCGAAAACCAGGATACGATGAATGTGCTCGATGCGAGTGCTGAATTCGGCGAGGAGACATTGTCGATCAATCTCACCATTCAGCCATTGACCAATGATGAGGAAGATAATCTCGGCTGCATGCTGATGATGGAGGATATCTCCAGCGAGAAGCGGGTGCGTTCGACCATGGCCCGCTATATGGATGCAACCGTTGCCGATCAGCTGCTGAAGGCCGGCGGGACCGAAATTCTAGGCGGTGCCAGCAGTGAAGCAACCGTCATGTTCAGTGATATTCGCAGTTTCACCACCTTGTCTGAGGAGCTGGGCGCGCAAGGCATCGTCAGCCTGCTGAATGATTATTTCACGGAGATGGTGGATTGTATTGCCGATGAAGGCGGTATGCTCGACAAGTTTATCGGCGATGCGATCATGGCGATTTTCGGAACGCCGCTGCCGCATGAGGATGATCCGGACCGCGCCGTCCGAAGCGCGATCCAGATGATGCAGAGGCTTGAGGCATTCAATCGCCGGCAGGAGCAGAATGGCAAACGCGGCATTTCCATTGGTATCGGGCTGAATACCGGCAATGTCGTGTCGGGCAATGTCGGCTCGCCCAAGCGTATGGACTATACGGTTATCGGCGATGCGGTGAATCTTGCGGCGCGTCTTGAAAGTGCGACCAAGCAATATGGCGCGCATGTGCTGATCAGCGAATTTACCTATCGCGGGTTGAGAGGCACCTATCGGATGCGTGAGGTCGATCGGCTTGTCGTGAAAGGCAAGACCGAACCCGTTGCGATCTATGAGGTGATGGATGTCTATGGCAAAGAGGAATTTCCCAATGTCGTGGATGTCTGCAATCGTTTCCGGGACGGTCTCGGGTTGTATCGCGCGCGCAACTGGCCCGAAGCGATCCGCGAGTTTGAGGCAGCCCTCAAGCTGCATGCGGGCGACAAGGCCTCGCAGCTCTATATTGAGCGGTCACAGCATCTGATCGCCAACCCGCCATCGGATGAGTGGGATGGCGTATGGATCATGGAAACCAAGTGATTGTGCACTGCACAATGGCAGGCGTGCCCAATTAATAGGCATGGCGTTGGAGTGCTGCGGTAAGTAGCGGGTTTTCAAGCTTTTTTGTTTTTTCAGGCATGGTTGCCCGGTGCGCTATGTTGATGCCGATTGCCTGTTGGCTGCAAATCTTATTGGTTGGCTGCTGTCACGCGGGCTGCCGTCGCTTGTTATCAGTCATTTGCTGACTTCTTATGCATGCATAATTTCTGTGCATTTTCATTCCGACATTGATCTGTTTATTCCCGGCAAGCACTGATCCGGTTTCCGGTAGCAATGTCCGGAATGGCGGAAAACAGCATTTTTCCAAACAAAATATGGCTGCGTGAGCGTGTGGCATGGCTCTTGCAAATTTGAGGGTGTTACCCCGCTATGTCTGCGGGGAGTAATTGTGGTTCGGTGATGAAGGTATTAGTGGTCGATGATGATCAGGAGCGCGCAAAAATGGTAGAGACAGCGCTCCGTTCTGAAGGGTATGAGGTCGATATCCGGCCCGGCTCCACGACTGATTTTTGCGGTGTCCTGCAAAGCCAGATCGAGCGGAGCAATCCCGATATCATCATTATTGATCTCGACTCGCCCAATCGCGACACCATCGAGCATATGCGCACGATCACCGCCGAACGCCCGCGCCCGATCGTCATGTTCGCCGAGGAAGGCGAGCCTGAGACCATTCGCGACGCGGTGGCGGCGGGCGTCAGCGCCTATGTCGTCAAAGGTCTGCAGTCCGACCGGGTGCGCCCGGTGGTCGATGTCGCCATTGCGCGTTTCCGTGAAATTGAAAATCTGCGTGGCGAGCTGCGGCAGGCGCAGCAATCGCTTGTCGACCGCAAGGCGATTGAGCGCGCCAAGGGATTGTTGATGAGCCGACGCGGCTATGACGAGGAGACCGCCTACAAGGCGATGCGCAACCTGGCGATGGACCGCAATATGAAACTGATCGATGTCGCAAGGAGCATCATCGCGGCCGCGGATTTGTTGGTGTAGGAATGGATTTGGTGAACCAGAGCGAAGGCGACGCGAATATTGTCGAGGCGGATACGCGCATGCCTGCGTCCGCAGCGGGCGCGGGGTCTATTTCGCTTGCCGGCACCGATCGTCAAATCAGCGCGAAAACCGGCGACGGGTCTGGAATCGGCAAGCCTGAACGCACGCTTGTTTCACTGGGCTTTATTCCGCTGACTGACTGCGCACCGCTTGTGGTGGCGGTGGAGAAGGAATTTTTCGCGCGCGAGGGGCTTGAGGTTTCCCTGTCAAAGGAGCCGTCCTGGGCCAATATCCGCGATAAGGTTGCGCTTGGTGTTCTGGATGGCGCACAGATGCTCGCCGGTATTCCGATTGCCGCCAGCCTCGGTATCGGCGCAGTACGGACATCCATGATGACCGCGCTCAGCCTCGATCTGAACGGCAATGCGATCACCCTGTCGCGTGCGCTGTGCGAGCGGCTGCGCGCGCAGATGCCCGGGCAAATGGCGCAGCGTCCGCTTGATGCGGGTGTCTTGCGTGAGGTGAGTGCCGCCTATGTCAGTGAGCGGCGGCGGCCGATGACATTCGCCGTGGTGTTTCCTGTCTCGACACATAATTACCAGCTTCGCTATTGGCTGGCGGCGGGTGGCATTGACCCTGATCGCGATGTCCGCATTGTCGTGGTGCCGCCGTCGCAGATGGTTGCGCATCTGGAAGCGGGCGACATTGATGGCTATTGCGTGGGCGAGCCGTGGAACGAGGTGGCGGTGGCGCGCGGCAGCGGCGAGGTTGTGATCACCGGCTATGAAATCTGGAATAACGGGCCCGAGAAGGTGTTGGGCGTCACCCGCGACTGGGCGGAGAATTTCCCCAATACGCATCAAGCGATGCTGCGCGCGCTTATTCGCGCGGGGCAATGGGCTGATCAGCCCGAGAACAGAATGGAAGTTGCACGTCTGATCGCCCGTCCTGACTATGTCGATGCGGATTTCGATGTGGTCAAGATGTCGATGGCGGGATCTTTCCGCTATGGCCAGGCGGCGGAGCCGGTGCAGCTTGCCGATTTCAACGTATTTCACCGCTATGCCGCCGGGTTTCCCTGGCGCTCGCACGCGCTGTGGATCATGACGCAGATGGTGCGCTGGCGACAGCTTGACCCCGCGCGCGATCTTGCGGCGGCGGCTCGCGAAATCTATCGCCCCGATATTTATCGCCAGGCAGCCGAAGCTGTCGGCGTGGATTACCCCCTTCACGATTACAAGACTGAAGGGAAAAACTCGGCCCCCTGGACGCTCGGTGATGCAAGCCGGGAAATCGCCATGGGGCCGGATCTGTTTCTCGATGGCCGGATATTCGATCCGCAGGATACGGAAAGCTATATCCGCTCGTTCGAGAGCAACCAACTGGCCGGCGGCGGGTTGCCGGCTCCGAACTCCAATGACGGAACTGCCTAATGACGGGCATCGGAATTCAATCCCGCATCAAATTGCGCAAGGTCAGGCCCCATCGTTGGTGGCCCGATCAGGTGGGTTTGATGCGGTTGTCTTTACCTTGTGGAAGGGACATGACCGATGCGCGAAAAGCTTGTTGTCATTGGCAACGGCATGGCGGGAATGCGCTGTGTCGAGGAACTGCTTAAACTAAACCCCGATCTCTACGACATCACTGTCTTCGGGTCCGAACCTTACGGCAATTACAACCGGATTTTGCTGTCGCCCGTCCTGGCGGGGGAGAAGACGGTCGACGATATCATGGTCAATGACCTGGCCTGGTATGCCGACAACAATATCAAGTTGCATACCAACAAGACGGTCGTCGAAATCGATCGTCGCACGCACCGGATCATCGCCTCTGACGGGACGGCCGAACCTTATGACTGGGTGTTGCTGGCAACCGGTTCCGATCCATTTGTGATCCCGGTCCCCGGCCATGATCTGCCCGGCGTTATCACATTCCGCGACATACATGATGTCGACACGATGATCGACGCGGCGGGGCAATACAGGAATGCCGTGGTGATCGGCGGTGGGCTGCTGGGGCTTGAGGCGGCAAACGGGCTGATGAAGCGCGGCATGGATGTGACTGTCGTGCATCTCATGGACAGCCTGATGGAACGGCAGCTCGACGCGACGGCGGGCGGCATGTTGCAGCGTTCGCTTGAAGAGCGGGGCATGAAGTTCCGGCTGAGCACCGAGACCGAGGCGATCCTGGGCGATGGCCGGGTCGAGAAGCTGCGTTTCAAGACGGGCGAGGAAATTCCCGCCGATCTGGTTGTCATGGCGGTGGGTATTCGCCCCAATACCGCATTGGCGCAGAAAGCCGGCATCCATTGTGAACGCGGTGTCGTCGTCAGCGATACGATGCAGACCTTCGATCCGCGCGTTTATGCGGTTGGCGAATGCGTGCAGCATCGCAGCCTGACCTATGGGCTTGTTGCGCCGCTGTTCGAGCAGGGCAAGGTCTGCGCCAATCACCTCGCGCGGCGCTGCTATGCCACCTATCAGGGGTCGGTCACCTCGACCAAACTCAAGGTGACAGGCATCGATCTGTTCTCCGCCGGTGAGTTTCTCAGTGCCGATGGCAGCGAGGAAATCATCCTCTCGGATCCGCATAACAGCGTCTACAAGAAGCTCGTGGTCAAGGATGACAAGGTCCTGGGTGCGGTGCTTTACGGCGATACCGGGGATGGCGCCTGGTATTTCGACCTGATGCGCAGCGGCAGCGATATTTCAGAGTTCCGCGATACCGTTCTGTTCGGTCAGGCGCATCTGGGGGATTCGGGCACCGGCGGCGAAGACCGGGTTGCCGCCTTGCCCGATGATGCGGAAATCTGTGGCTGCAACGGGGTTTGCAAAGGCGATATTTCGTCAGCGATTGTTGAGAAAAGCCTGTTCACCCTGGAAGATGTCCGCGCCCATACGAAGGCGTCGTCGTCTTGTGGTTCCTGCACCGGCCTGGTTGAGCAGCTGTTGGCGAGCATCGTCGGCGACTATTCCACCTCGCCCAAGAAAAAACCGCTTTGTGCGTGTACGGAACACACCCATGACGAGGTGCGGCAGACCATCGTCTCCCAGTCGTTGAAATCGATCCCCGAAGTGACCGCATTTCTCGACTGGCAAAGCCCTGACGGCTGCCATGTATGCCGGCCCGCGCTCAATTATTATCTGATTTGCGCCTGGCCCGGTGAATATGTCGATGATCAGCAGTCGCGTTTCATCAATGAACGCGCACATGCCAACATTCAGAAAGACGGCACCTATTCGGTCGTCCCGCGCATGTGGGGCGGCGTCACCACCCCTCACGAACTGCGTGCCATTGCTGATGTGGCGGACAAATATCAGATCCCGACCGTCAAGGTCACAGGCGGGCAGCGGATCGATCTGCTTGGCGTACGCAAGGAGCAATTGCCCGCCGTCTGGGGCGATCTGAACAAGGCGGGGCTTGTCTCGGGGCACGCCTATGGCAAGGCCCTGCGGACGGTCAAGACCTGCGTCGGATCGGAATGGTGCCGGTTCGGTACACAGGATTCCACCGCCATGGGCGTCGATCTTGAAAAGATGAGCTGGGGAACCTGGACGCCGCACAAGTTCAAAATGGCGGTCTCGGGCTGCCCGCGTAATTGCGCCGAAGCGACGATCAAGGATTTCGGTGTGGTCGCGGTCGAATCCGGTTGGGAGCTGCATGTCGGGGGCAATGGCGGCGTCAAGGTGCGCGCGACCGACCTTCTGTGCAAGGTCGCCACCGCCGAAGAGGTAAAGGAATATTGCGGCGCGTTCCTGCAGCTTTACCGCGAAGAGGCGCATTATCTTGAACGTACCGCCCCCTGGATCGAACGGGTGGGTCTGGCACATGTGAAGGACCGGGTTGTGGCGGATGCGGATAACCGCAAGGCGCTTCACGCGCGGTTCCTGGAATCCCAGAAATATGCGCAGGACGATCCCTGGGCGGAGCGGGCGGCGGATACGCCCGAGGCCACGACGGTCAAGCGGGAATTTCAACCCATCATCGAATTGGAGAACGCATGAGCGACTGGCTGAAAGTCGGCACGCTGGACGATATTCCTGTGCTGGGCGCGCGGGTTGTCCGGGCAGGGCGTGGAGATATCGCCCTGTTCCGCACCAAGGCGGATGAGGTTTTCGCCCTTGATGACCGGTGTCCGCATAAGGATGGCCCCCTGTCGCAAGGCATCGTGCATGGCCAGGCGGTAACCTGCCCCTTGCATAACTGGAAAATCGGCCTGTCGACCGGGCAGGCCGCCGCCCCGGATGAAGGCTGTGTCAGGACTTATCCGGTTAAGCTGGAAGGTGGCGACATCTATCTGCAGATCGCGGCAAAACCTGCGTCGCGGGCAGCCGGCGGATGACAGAACCGATTTCAACCACATGTCCCTATTGTGGCGTTGGTTGCGGTATTCGTGCGACGGTTGCAAAGGGCGCGGTAGAGATTTCCGGTGATCCGTCACACCCGGCGAATTTCGGGCGGCTATGTTCCAAGGGCTCGGCGTTGGGGGAAACGACCGATCTTGAGGGACGGTTGCTCTATCCCGAAATTGCTGGCCAACGTGTCGGCTGGGACAGGGCGCTTGATCTTGTCGCAGACCGGTTCGGGGAACTTATCGCCGCCCATGGGCCGGATTCGGTTGCCTTCTATGTGTCCGGGCAATTGCTGACCGAAGATTATTATGTCGCCAACAAGCTGATGAAAGGCTTCATCGGCAGCGGCAATATCGACACAAATTCCAGGCTGTGCATGTCTTCGAGCGTCGCCGGGCACAAGCGCGCCTTTGGCAGCGACACGGTGCCCAATGCTTATGCGGATTTTGAGCAGGCATCGCTGATCATCCTCACCGGCTCGAACGCGGCCTGGTGTCATCCTGTCCTGTATCAGCGGATTGTCGCCGCCCGGGCGGAGAACGGCACCAGGGTCGTCGTGATCGATCCGCGCCGCACGCAAAGCTGCGATATCGCCGATCTGCATCTGCCGTTGCGTTCGGGCACCGACGCGCATCTGTTCAACGGGTTGCTGGCCTGGCTGCATGCCGAGGGTTGCATGGATGCGGCGTTTGTCGACAATCATACCGAGGGGTTGACCGACGCGCTGGCCCAGGCTGACGCGGATATTCCCGCCATTGCCCGTGCTTGCGGTCTGCGCGCTGGCGATGTGCGCCGGTTCTTTGAGCTGTTCCGCGATCATCCGCAGACCCTGACGCTGTATTCGCAGGGCATCAACCAGTCGAGCAGCGGCACCGACAAGGTCAATGCGATTCTGAACTGTCATCTGCTGACGGGCCGGATCGGCAAACCCGGTTGCGGTCCGTTTTCGCTGACCGGCCAGCCCAATGCCATGGGCGGGCGCGAAGTTGGCGGCCTGGCCAATCAGCTGGCCGCGCATATGGAATTCGCCAACCCCGAACATGGCGACAGGGTGGGGCGTTTCTGGCAAACCGACAAGCTGGCGACGCGGCCCGGGCTGCGTGCGGTCGAGCTGTTCGATGCGGTGGCGGCGGGCCAGGTGAAGGCGGTCTGGGTCATGGCAACCAACCCGGCGGTCAGCCTGCCCAATGCCGATGCGGTCCGCGCGGCGCTTGGCGGCGATGTGTTCGTGGTCGTATCCGATTGCGTGCGTCACACCGATACCACGCAATATGCCGATGTCCTGCTGCCCGCCCTGGCCTGGGGCGAGAAGGACGGCACGGTAACCAATTCCGAACGCCGCATTTCACGGCAGCGGGCCTTTCTGCCCGCCCCTGGCGAAGCGCGTGCTGACTGGGACATCATTGCCGATGTCGCGCGGCGCATGGGGTTTGGTGCGGCCTTTGATTACAAGGCCGCCGTTGACATTTTCCGCGAACATGCGGCGCTGTCCGCCTTCGAGAATGACGGCAGCCGCGATTTCGACCTGTCAGGTCTGTGTGATATCGACGCGCAGGATTATGACGACCTGCAACCGGTGCAATGGCCCGTGCTGGCGGATAGGGCTGCGGGTTCCGGTGCGGATGCGTATGGGGGGACGGAACGGCTGTTCGCCGATGGCCGCTTCTATACACCGTCGGGCAAGGCGCAGTTCATCGCTGTCAGCCCGCGTGGGCCGCGCTATACGCCCGATGGCGTGTTTCCCCTGACGCTGAATACCGGCAGGGTGCGTGATCACTGGCACAGCCTGACGCGGACCGGGAAGTCGCCGCGCCTGTCCCAGCATACGGTCGAGCCATTCGTTGCGATCCATCCGATGGATGCGCGTCGTTTTCAGCTCGAAAATGGTGCCTTGGCGCAGGTGGAGACAGGCTGGGGGCGGATGATTGCGCGGGTCACGGTGACAAATGACCAGCGCCCTGGCGATATTTTCGTGCCGTTCCATTGGACCGATCAGTTCGCGGCGAAGGGCCGGGCCGATGCGCTTGTCGCACCGGTTACCGATCCTGTGTCAGGGCAGCCCGAATCGAAGGCAACGCCCGCGCGTGTCACTCCGTTTGCGCCGCAATGGCACGGTTTCCTGTTGTCGTCCGCGCCGGTGCCGGGGTCACTCAAACAGGTGGACTACTGGGTACAGGCAAACGGGGCTGCCTTCAGTCGCTATGAGCTTGCCGGCCTGCGTGAACCGCAGGACTGGGAGGGATGGGCGCGCGATCTCATGGCGACGGATGTGCGGGATGAATGGATCAGCTATTGCGACAGCGCGCGCAAGCAGTACCGCTTTGCGCGGATTGCGGACGAACGGCTGGTTGCGTGCCTTTTCGTGTCGCCTGACCATCATTTGCCCGCGCGCGCCTGGCTGTCGGGGCTGTTTTCCCAGCCCGTGCTGCCGGCCGAGGCGCGGCGCGATCTGTTGGCCGGCCGGTCCATCAGCGGGCAGGACGATACCGGGCCAACCGTCTGTTCCTGTTTCGGGGTCGGGCAATTCGCAATCGAAAAGGCAATTCGTGAGCGCGACCTGACATCGGCGGGCGAGGTTGGCGACTGTCTGCAGGCGGGAACCAATTGCGGGTCCTGTGTTCCCGAAATCAACGCGCTGATCAAATCAGCACACAGAAATTCTGACAATCAACAAGCGGCGGAAAACGTCGCATGACCATCCAAACGACCAATAGAGCGGCGTTGAGCCGCCTGCGTGTGCGGGAGGGCATGCAGCACACAAAACCAGGTAAACCAGAGGTATGCTGTATGGAAAAAATAATGACACGATCCGGCATTTCCCGTTTGACGGGCTGTGCCGCGTTTTCAATCCTTGCCATGATGAGCGCAGTGCCCGCCGCATCTGCTGATTCAGGCAGCGCCAAGATCGACAGTTTCGAAGCCGCGCTGACCGGTGGCAAATTTACCGCGAATTTCCGCTATCGCTACGAAATGGTGGAACAATCCGGTCTGCCCGAAGATGCGCGCGCCTCAACATTGCGCTCGCGCCTTGGGTATCATACCGGTCAGTTCGAGGGCTTCTCGGCGATGATCGAGGCGGAAGATATCCGCGATATCGGCGATGATGACTATAACAGCACAACGAATGGCAAAGTGCGCTTTCCTGTTGTGGCCGATCCTGATGAAACTGAAATCAATCAGGCTTTTATCGACTATACCGGACTGCCCGGGACCAAGATTGTCGCGGGCCGGCAGCGCATAAAGCTCGACAATGATCGCTTCATCGGCAATGTCGGCTTCCGGCAGAACGAACAGACATTCGATGCGTTGCGGATCGATAACACGTCACTCACTGATATCAGCGCGACCTATGTCTTCATCGATAATGTGAACCGCATCTTTGGCAGCGACTCGCCGATCGGCGATCATGAGATGACGTCGCATCTTTTTAATGTCAGCTATAGCGGCTGGTCGCCGGCGAAGATCACCGGTTACGCCTATCTGCTCGACTATGACAATTTGTTTGCGCTGTCCACGCAGACCTATGGTTTGCGTGCAGCCGGTAAACACAAGCTCAACGATGAGGTCACGCTGCACTATACCGGTGAATATGCGCATCAGTCCGACTTTGACAATAATCCCGCCGGTTTCGATCACGACTACTATCTGGCTGAACTGGGGGTAACCGCCAAGGGGATCACGGCCAAGGCCGGTTATGAAGTGCTGAGCGGCGATGGCACCACCGCACTGCAAACACCGCTTGCCACCGGGCACAAATTCAATGGCTGGGCCGACAAGTTTCTGGTGACGCCCGTATCGGGGCTTGCCGATAGCTATGTCTCCCTTTCGGGGCAGTTCATGGGGGTCAAGTTGCTTGGCGCCTATCACATGTTTGATGGCGATAGCGGCGGCGCCGACCTTGGTGATGAGGTCAACCTGCTTGCCAAGAAAACATTCCGTAAACGGTACACCACGGAGCTTAAGGGCGCGTTTTACGAGGCTGGACGTCCGGTGTTCGGTCTGACCGATACGGACAGGATCTGGTTTAGCTTCATCGTCAAGATCTGATCGCTTGACAGTCACGACTTTCGAACAGGGAACCATTATGAAACAGAAAATTCTGAAACTGGGCAGTGCGGTTCGCATGGCCGCGCGTGGCGCTCGTGCCGTAGCCCTTGGGGCAACAGCATTTATCGGGCTGTCCAGCAGTCTCGCGATTGCGCAGGAGCTTGAGAAGGAAGAGCTGAAATTCGGCTTCATCAAGCTCACCGACATGGCGCCCCTCGCCATCGCCTATGAGAAAGGTTATTTCGAGGATGAGGGCCTTTATGTCACGCTTGAGGTGCAGGCGAACTGGAAGGTGTTGCTTGACCGGGTGATCGACGGGGAGCTTGACGGCGCCCATATGCTTGCCGGTCAGCCTCTGGGCGCGACCATCGGGTTTGGTACCCAGGCGCATATCATCACCCCCTTCAGCATGGATCTGAACGGCAACGGCATCACCGTTTCCAACGCGGTCTGGGAGGAGATGAAGCAGCATGTGCCGCATGCGGACGGGAAGCCCGTGCATCCCATCGGCGCGCAATACCTCAAACCCGTGGTCGAACGGTATCGCGCGGAAGGCAAGCCCTTCAATATGGGCATGGTCTTCCCCGTCTCCACCCATAATTACGAGCTGCGCTACTGGCTTGCGGCGGGGGGTATTCATCCCGGCTTCTATTCATCGACCGACATTACAGGTCAGATCAAGGCCGAGGCGCTGCTGTCTGTGACGCCACCGCCGCAGATGCCGGCCACCATGGAAGCTGGCACCATCTATGGCTATTGCGTGGGCGAGCCGTGGAACCAGCAGGCGGTGTTCAAGGGGATCGGCGTGCCGGTTATCACCGATTATGAAATCTGGAAGAATAACCCCGAAAAAGTATTCGGTATCAGCAAGCAGTGGGCGGATGAAAACCCCAACACGCTGATCGCGCTGACCAAGGCAATGATCCGGGCGGCAATCTGGCTCGACGAGAATGACGGTGCGAACCGCGAGGAAGCGGTTACCATCCTGTCGCGCAGCGAATATGTCGGTGCCGATCGCGAAGTGATCGCGAACAGCATGACCGGCACCTTCGAATATGAAAAAGGCGACAAGCGGCCCTTGCCCGATTTCAATGTGTTCTTCCGCTACAATGCGACTTATCCCTATTACAGTGATGCGGTCTGGTATCTGACCCAGATGCGCCGCTGGGGACAGATCGCGGAAACCAAGCCCGACAGCTGGTATGACGAGATCGCAAGGAAAGTTTACCGTCCCGACCTTTACCTGAAAGCGGCGCGTGCGCTGGTCGATGACGGGCTTGCGAATGAAGCGGACTTTCCGTGGGATACGGACGGTTACCGCGCACCGCAAAGCGAGTTCATCGACGCGATTACCTTCGATGGCCGCAAGCCGAATGCCTATCTCGACAGTTTCCCGATCGGTCTGAAGAGCGGAGAGGTTATTTCCGCCTCCGAGGTGGTTAGTCAGTAAGAACGCCGGGCCGTGATGCACAGGCATCGCGGCCCGCATTCCCCCCAACGGAGAATTGACATGAGCAGTATTTCGTCAAATGCCTCTTTCATGGCTGGTTTGGCGCGTTTTAATCCTTTTCCGGCCCTGCTGCGCGAAAGCCCGGCGGCGCTGGCCCGCGCGGCAGTGCGTGGCATCGGCATTCCGCTGGCTGCGATCCTGGCATTTCTTGTTGTTTGGGGGCAGGTGTCGCAACAGATCGAAACAAGCCTGGGGACAATTCCGGGGCCTGTGCAGGTCTGGAAAGAGGCCGTCGGTTTGTGGGACGATCACGTTGCGCAGCGCGAAAAGGCGGACGCTTTCTATGAACGGCAGGAGGAGCGCAACCGCAAGAAGCTTGCCAAAAACCCCGATGCGGAAGTCAAGATCCGCGGCTATACCGGCAAGCCGACCTATATCGATCAGATCTTCACAAGCCTGAAGACGGTGTTCATGGGCTTTCTGCTGGCCACTATCGTGGCGGTCCCGCTCGGTATCCTGTGTGGCTTGAGCAGTACGGCAAATGCCGCGTTCAATCCACTTATACAGATCTTCAAGCCGGTATCGCCGCTTGCCTGGCTGCCGATCGTGACGATCCTTGTCAGCGCGCTTTATGTGAGCCCCGATCCGTTTTTCGAGAAATCCTTCCTGACATCGGCGATTACCGTGACCTTGTGTTCGCTGTGGCCGACGCTCATCAATACCGCATTGGGTGTTGCCTCCATCGACAAGGATCTTGTCAATGTGGGGAAGGTTTTGCGGCTGAAAACCCGGACCAAGATCTTCAAGCTTGTGCTGCCTTCCGCCCTGCCGCTTATTTTCACCGGGCTGCGTCTGTCGCTCGGGGTTGGCTGGATGGTGCTGATCGCGGCCGAAATGCTGGCGCAGAATCCCGGGCTTGGCAAATTCGTCTGGGATGAGTTCCAGAACGGCAGTTCCCATTCGCTCGGCCGGATCATGGTGGCGGTCTTTACCATCGGCATTATCGGCTTTCTGCTCGACCGGATAATGCTGGCGCTGCAGACCTTCTTCACCTTCGGCGATCAACGATAAACGATAGGAGCGACAGCATGGCTTTCCTGGAACTGCGCAATGTCAGCAAGTCCTATGGTGAAGGGGCTGGCCGGACCGATGTGCTCGACAATGTCAGCCTGGCGATGGAAGAAGGTGAATTTGTCGCCATTGTCGGATTTTCCGGCAGTGGCAAGACGACCCTGATTTCCGCGATTGCGGGCCTTATCGAACCCGACCAGGGGGAGATTCTGCTCAAAGGCGAAAAGATCGACGGTGCGGGCCCTGAACGTGGCGTCGTCTTCCAAAGCTATTCCCTGATGCCCTGGCTGAGTGTCGAGGGGAATATCGCGCTGGCCGTGGATGCGGTATTTACCGACTGGCCGCGCGACAAACGCGCCGATCATGTGCGCAAATATATCGATATGGTGGGGCTGAGCCATGCGATTGACCGCAAGCCGGCTGAACTGTCGGGCGGCATGCGCCAGCGGGTGGCCGTGGCCCGCGCGCTCGCCATGATGCCCGAGGTGCTGCTGCTCGATGAACCGTTGAGTGCGCTTGACGCGCTGACCCGTGCCAAGCTTCAGGATGAAATCGAGGAAATCTGGCGCCGCGAACGCAAGACGGTCATTCTGATCACCAATGATGTGGACGAGGCGATCCTGCTGGCTGACCGGATCATCCCGCTCAATCCCGGGCCCAATGCAACCTTGGGGCCCGATTTCAAGGTTGATATTCCGCGCCCGCGCGACCGCGCGGCGATGAATGACGATGCGGAATTTATCCGTCTGCGCGCCGATGTTACGGCCTATCTGATGCAGGTGGGGATGGAAAGCGATAACCAGCATGATGACGGGCTGATCCTGCCTGACATCGTGCCCGTCACCTCACGCGATTACATGCCGAAAGCCGCGCGTAAGGCCGCGCAAAGTCACACCGCGCACCCTGAACGCTATGTCGAGTTTTCCGAGGTGACGAAGATCTATCCCACCCCGAACGGCCCCTTGACGGTGGTCGACGGATTCGATCTGCGGATGCAGAAAGGCGAGTTCATTTCGCTGATCGGGCATTCAGGCTGTGGCAAATCGACCGTTTTGTCGATGGTTGCGGGCCTCAATGACATCAGCGGCGGCGGCATCATTCTCGACATGAATGAAATTGATTCCGCAGGCCCTGACCGCGGTGTCGTGTTTCAGGCGCCAAGCCTGTTCCCCTGGCTGTCAGCATCCGAGAATGTGGCGCTGGGCGTCGCGCAGGTTTATCCCCATGCAACAGAGCGCGAGCGTGAGGATATTATCGCCTATTATCTGTCGCGCGTGGGGCTTGGCGATGCGCTCGACAAGCCTGTTGCCGATATGTCGAACGGCATGAAGCAGCGTGTGGGCATCGCGCGGGCCTTTGCCTTGTCGCCCAAATTACTGCTGCTCGACGAGCCGTTCGGGATGCTCGACTCGCTGACGCGATGGGAGCTGCAGGAAGTGTTGATGGAGGTGTGGTCCCGCACCCGCGTCACCGCGATCTGCGTCACCCATGACGTGGATGAGGCGATCCTGCTGGCCGACCGGGTGGTGATGATGACCAACGGGCCGCAGGCGAAAATCGGCAAGATCATGAATGTCGATCTGCCCCGCCCGCGCAGCCGCAAGGCCTTGCTTGCCCATCCAGACTATTACCGCTACCGGCAGGAACTGCTCGATTTCCTGGCGGCTTACGAACATGGCGATCCCGAACCTGAATCCGATGATGCGGCGGAAGAACTGCCGCTCGCCGTTTCGGTATAGCTCGGGCTTAGGCGTCATTGCCGCAAACCGGCGTTACTTGCTCAACATCGACGCTTTGCGGCAACGGGCAGGGGCATCGCCTGCCCGGGGGGATGCGGTCTTTCGGGGTCGCATCCCCTAATCTTGCCCAACCCGTCTGTCTGGGCGGCTGTCTTTCCCTCTGTGCAACAGTGCTTCATCTCATTGACAAGGCCTATCGCGCCGCTATGTTCGGTGCCGATCTATTTGGCGGATCGCGCGAGAGGCGCGTATCCTTTTATGAAGCAAACTGGAAAACGGCACGGCCATGAACTTATCGGAACTTGAACAGCAGATTGAAGCCGCGTGGGACGCGCGCGATGAGATAACGGCGCAGACGACCGGTGCCCCGCGTGAGGCGGTGACGCACGCGCTTGCGCTGCTCGACAGCGGAAAAGCGCGGGTGGCCGAGAAGTTCAAGGATGAATGGCTCGTCAACCAATGGCTGAAAAAGGCTGTGCTGCTGTCTTTCCGGCTCAATGACATGACGCCTATCGCGGGCGGTCCGGGCAAGGAAACAAGCTGGTATGACAAGGTGCCCTCCAAGTTTGAAGGCTGGGGGCAGGCCGAATTCTCTGAAGCGGGCTTTCGCGCGGTGCCCAATTGCGTGGTGCGCCGTTCCGCTTATATCGCGCCGGGCGTCGTATTGATGCCGAGCTTTGTCAATCTGGGCGCCTATGTCGATGAGGGTACGATGGTCGATACATGGGCGACGGTGGGCTCCTGCGCGCAGATCGGCAAGAACTGCCATATTTCGGGCGGTGCGGGGATTGGCGGGGTGCTTGAGCCCTTGCAGGCCAACCCGGTGATTATCGAGGATAATTGCTTCATTGGCGCGCGTTCCGAGGTGGCCGAAGGCGTTATCGTGCGTGAGGGCGCGGTGCTGTCCATGGGTGTCTATATCGGCGCATCGACCAAGATTATCGATCGCGCGACCGGTGAGATTTTCCGCGGTGAGGTGCCGGCCTATTCGGTCGTGGTGCCTGGCACCCTGCCTGCCGCGCCCGCTGGCGACGGCGGCCCGCGCCCCAGCCTCTATTGTGCGGTGATCATCAAGCAGGTCGATGCGAGCACCCGCTCCAAAACCTCCGTCAACGAATTATTGCGCGATTAGGGCGTCAACACCCCATGTCGAGCTCTGCAGCACCATCAAACGCGATCGATCCGATCGCCCTGTCCGAGGCGCTGATCCGCCGGCCGAGCGTAACGCCGGCCGATGCCGGCGCGCTCGATGTGCTGCAGACGGCGCTTGAGGGGCTTGGTTTTCGTTGCGAAAGGCTGCTGTTCAGTGAGCCGGGTACCGAGGATGTGGACAATCTCTATGCCCGCTTTGGCGACAGCGCCCCCAATTTCTGTTTTGCCGGGCATACAGATGTGGTGCCGGCCGGCGATGTCGCGGCCTGGCACTCCGACCCGTTCGAGCCAAGGCGCGATGGCGACCTGATCTATGGCCGCGGCGCGGCGGATATGAAATGCGCGATTGCGGCCTTTGCTGCCGCTGCGCAGCGGGTGATCACCAAAGCTTCGGGCAGTCTTGCCGGTTCGATCAGCTTCTTGATCACCGGCGACGAGGAAGGGCCCGCGATCAACGGCACCAGAAAAGTGCTGCAATGGATGGCGGACAAGGGCGAACGGATCGATCATTGCCTGGTTGGTGAGCCGACCAATCCGATGCAGCTTGGCGATATGATCAAGATTGGCCGGCGCGGCAGCCTGTCGGCCTGGATTACCGTGCGCGGTGTGCAGGGGCATGTCGCCTATCCGCATCTTGCGGCAAATCCGGTTCCCCCGCTGCTTGAGATTTTGCGACGGCTCGAAGTGCGCGAACTCGACCGTGGCAACGATCATTTTCAGCCCTCCAATCTTGAAATTACCTCGGTTGATGTCGGTAATCCCGCAACCAATGTCATTCCGGCGGAAGCAAGCGCCATTTTGAATATCCGTTTCAATGACGCGCATGATTCCGATGGATTGAGCGACTGGATCCGCCGCGAATGCACAGCCGTTTGCGATGAAATGGGCGTGACCCTCGCCTTGCGGTTTCACGTGACGGGGGAAGCATTTCTTACCCCGCCCGGCACTCTCAGCACGCAGCTTGCCGATGCGGTCGAAGCGGTCCTTGGCCGCCGGCCGGAACTGTCGACATCGGGTGGCACATCGGATGCGCGGTTCATCAAGGATCATTGTCCTGTCGTGGAATTCGGGCTTGTCGGGCAGTCGATGCACAAGGTCGATGAGCATGCATCGGTGCAGGATGTCGTCGCTTTAACCGAAATATACGATTTGCTGTTAAGCTCATATTTCGGTGTTAAAAACTGAATGAGTGCGGACGATCAGATCCGCAGCGCGATGGCGTAACCATAAACGCGTTATGCCGAGGCAAGGGGGAAATCGCGATACCTTCACAGGCTGATATTCTGCGTGCCCTTTATGCGGCCTGGCGGCTTGCCTTGCGCGATACCGGCGCAATGGCGCAATTTGATATCTCGATTGCCGGTTTCTGGCGCTCTTTCTTTGCGGCGGTGCTCGTTGCGCCATTTTATTTTCTGTTGCTCAGGCTTGAATATAATTTGCTGCCCGATGCGCCGGCGCTTGATGGATTTTTTGTCGTAAAGGGAATTTTCTTTCTGATTTCCTGGGCGGCCTATCCCTTGTTGATGATACCGGTCACGCGGATGCTCGGGCTTGGGCAATATTATGTTGGTTTCATCATTGCCTATAACTGGTCTGCGGTGATTGTCATTCTGGTTCTGCTGCCGCCCTTTACTCTGTTCGGGCTGCAGGTGATCGGTGCGGGCGCGGCGGGTTTTCTCAACCTGCTTGCGACCATTGCGGTGCTTTACTATCGCTGGTTTTTGACGCGGACAGCACTTGCCGTGTCAGGCGGGATGGCGCTGGCCTTTTTGTTTATCGATCTGCTTTTGTCGATCCTGCTCGATGTCAGCGGTAATCGCCTGCTTGGTATCTGACAGCGGGCTTAGCCGTCGGGATAATCGACCTGCATGAGATAAAGCCCGGCCGCCGGGGCAACCGGGCCGCAACGGCTGCGATCTTGTGCGGCCAGGATTTCAGCGATTGCCGAAACCGGCCATTTGCCTTCGCCGACACGTTTCAGGCTGCCGGTGATCGAACGGACCTGATGATGCAGGAAGGAACGGGCTGCTACCGCGATCTCGATCTCCTCGCCATGGCGGGTAACTGAAATCTCGCTCAGGGTTTTGAGCGGCGATCTGGCCTGACATCCGGCGGCGCGAAATGTTGTGAAATCATGCTGCCCGACAAGCGCCTGCGCGGCCAGATGCATCTTTGCCGCATCGAGCGGGCGGGCAACCTGCCAGGCCAGCCCGCGATCAAGCGTCAGCGGTGCGCGCCGGTTCACGATGCGGTAGCGGTAGGCCCGTCTTGTCGCGTCAAAGCGCGCGTGAAATGTAGCCGGGACCTGTTCGGCGGCCAGAATGGCAATCGGGGCGGGGCGCAGATGCGCGTTCACCGCATCGCGCAGCCTGTCACCGGGCACCGCGTGCGCAAGATCGACATGCGCCACCTGACCGCATGCATGGACCCCCGCATCGGTACGCCCGGCAGCATAAAGGGTGACCGTTTCACCGCAGAACCGGGTGATGGCGGTTTCGATTGCCGCCTGCACGGAAGGCTGGTCTTGCTGCCGCTGCCAACCCGAAAATGGCTCGCCCTGATATTCTATGGTTAACTTGTAGCGCATGGGAAATATCGGTTGTCTGTTCCGCACCGTCATTGGGTGGGTGGCACCATAGCGGCGCGCGATGATTTGGCAAGCGGCGACGGGTGTCCTTATGCTCCGGCAGGACGACATAAAAGAACAATTCAGGGGAGGTCGGCATGGGTGAAAAAGTAGGATTTATCGGGCTTGGCAATATGGGCAAGCCGATGGCGGTTAATCTGGCGCGCGCGGGGGTCGATCTGACTGTTTTCGACCGCGATCCGGCGCCCGTCGCCGATCTTGTGGCGCTTGGCGCAAAAGCCGCCGATTCCACTGCTGCGCTCGGGCGGCAATGCGATATCGTTGAAATCGTGGTGATGACCGACCGGCAGGTGGAAGACGTCATCGCCGGCCGGGGGGAAGGTGACGGGCTGCTTGCCGGGATGGCGCCGGGCAGCCTGATTGTCATCCACAGTACGGTACATCCCGATACCTGCAAGCGGATGGCCGCACTTGCCGAAAATCACCAGGTAGCACTGATCGATGCGGCGGTCAGCGGGGCGGAGGCCCGCTCGATCGCGGGAACGCTGACCCTGATTGTGGGGGGCGCCGCGGAAGATGTGGCCCGCGCCCGGCCGATTTTCGACATTGTCGGCGAGGATGTCTTCCATATGGGCGGGGTCGGAATGGGACAGGCGGCAAAGCTCTGCAATAATCTGATGTCGCTTGTGAATATCCAGATCGTGGAGGAGGCGCTCAATCTCGCCAAGGCTGCCGGGATCGATGAGGAAAAAATGGTCGAGATCGCGAAGGTCAGCACCGGCGATAGCTGGGCATTGCGCAATATCCTGCCGATGCGGGCGTTGATCTCGCGCGCTTCACACGGGGCGGCGAATACCGCAAAGCTTGCAGGCAAAGATCTCATTCTTGCGCTTAAATTCGGGGAATCGCTCGGCATACCGCTCGATTTCACCGATTTTGCGGTCAATCGCGCGCGGCCGGAAAAATAGCCGCGCGCGACGTTTTCGCGTTGCTTAGCCCGCGAAGATGCCGCCATCGATGACAAGCTCGCCGCCGGTCATATAGTCGGATTCGTCTGATGCGAGGAACAGCACGCCATTGGCGATATCCTGCGGCTTGCCCGAGTGGCCAAGCGGTGCCGACGCCTGGGCGAGCACCGTCGGATCAATCGCGTTCGGGCGGTTGCTGCCGAACGCGTTGCCGCCAAGCTTGGTCCAGATCGGCGTTTCAATGATGCCCGGATGCACTGAATTGACCCGGACCTTGAAGCCGGCGCGGGCGCATTCCACCGCGCAGGCCTTGGCGAAAAGCCGCACCCCGCCCTTGGTCGCGCAATAGCCCGCAAGTCCGGGCGAACCCTGCATGCCGGCAAGCGAGGACATGATGATAATCGACCCGCCGCCGGAATCCCGCATCGCGGGAATTGCGTGCTTTGTGCCCAGAAACACCCCGTCCAGATTGACCGCCGTCTGCTTTTTCCAATCTTCGAGCGAGAATTCCCAGACCGGGCCGCCGATCCCGATTCCTGCATTGTTCACAAGCACATGCAGCCCGCCATAGGTGGCGCGAGTTTCCGCGATTACCTCTTCCCAGCGCGGTTCGCTGGCCACATCCTGGGTCAGGAAGTCGGCCGTTCCCCCGTTGCTGCGGATCGCATCGACGGTTGCCTGCCCGTCATCGGTGGCGATATCCGTGACGACGACTTTCGCGCCTTCACGGGCCAGCGTTTCCGCGCAGGCGCGCCCGATTCCCGATCCGCCGCCCGTCACGATGGCGACCTTTCCTGCTACTCTGCCCATCTGATTCCTCCCTGTTGCAATTTCTGTTGCATTCAGTGTTGCAACTGTCGCGTTTTGTGGTGCGGAACTGTTGCATATGTCGCATCGCGCTGTCGCATGAAAATGCCCCCCGGCTTGCGCGCGCGGATCAGGGCAGAACCATGCCCGCGGGCACTGGAAAGCCGCGCGATCGACTGCCAGATTC
>CALAQW010000116.1 GCA_937888955.1 uncultured Alphaproteobacteria bacterium
GCATCTGCCACGCGTGCCCTATATACTACTGACCGGGGGCTGCGGGCTGCTGCTTGTCGGACTGGCCTTCGCGATCGCCGAGGATCCGCGTTTTGCCGTCTGGTTCACGGGCGGCATTGCGGGCAGCTTTATCCTGTTCCGGGTGAGCGCGCTCGGCCTGATGGCGCTGGCGCGGCGGATGCCGCGGCTGCCCCGGCCCGAATTCAGGCTTGCGCTTGGCAATCTGCACCGTCCCGGCGCGCAAACCCCGACCGTTATGCTGTCGCTGGGGCTCGGGCTGACGCTGCTGGTCGTCATCACCCTGGTCGAAGGCAATATCGCGCGCCAGGTCGACAGAAGCGTGCCGGAAAAAGCGCCTTCCTTCTTTTTCGTCGATATCCCCGCAGCCGACAAGGACGCCTTCCTGGAACTGACGGGCGGCATGGCCGGGGTATCAGCGATCGAGATCGTGCCCACCTTGCGCGGCCGGGTCACCGGGATCAATGGCAAGCCTGCAGTGGCTGCGGACATGCCGGCGGAAGCACGCTGGATCCTGCGCGGCGACCGGGTATTGAGCTATGCCGCGACCCGGCCCGCCAATGCCACCCTGACGGCAGGCGAATGGTGGCCTGAAGATTATCGCGGGCCGCCGCTTCTTTCCTTTGACACAACGCTTGCGCAGGCGATGGGAATCGGTATCGGCGACCGGATCAGCATCAAGATCCTGGGCCGGGAGATCGAGGCGGAAATCGCCAATCTGCGGTTTGTGGACTGGGGCAATCTGTCGGTGAATTTCGCGATGATCTATTCGCCGGGGCTGATTTCCGCGGCGCCCCATAATTATGTCGCGACCGCACGCACCGAGACGGCGGCGGAAACCGGGCTGCATCGCGCGGTGACCGATAAGTTTCCCGGCATCTCCACCATCCGCGTGAAAGAAGCGCTTGAGACCGTCGATAATGTCCTGCGCCAGCTCGCGTCAGCAGTGCGCGCGGCGGGCAGCGTCACACTCTTATCCGGGGTACTTGTGCTTGCCGGTGCGATGGCGGCCGGCCAGGGGCAACGTCATTACGATGCGGTGATCCTGAAGGTTCTGGGGGCGACCCGCTGGCGGATCCTGACCCCCTATATCCTGGAATATGCGATGTTGGGGCTGATGGCCGCGTTGCTGGCAACGCTTGCAGGCGGCATCATCGCCTATGGGGTGGTGACACAGATCATGCGCGGCGACTGGACATTCCTGCCCATTCCGGTTGCCGTAACCCTTGTTTCCGCCACTTTCATGACGATTTTACTCGGCCTGACGACAACCTGGCACAGCCTGCAGCAAAAATCAGCGCCGCTTTTACGCAACAGCTGATACTGCGAGAGTTTCGCAAATCTTGATTTTCCCGCAAATCCAGCCAATATGTGCGTGAGATTCAATTTTCCGTTGGAGACAGGGAAGTCATGGCTGAATTTGACCAGAGGCTCGCGCGTGGCGGCGTCGATGCACAGACGCGGGCGCAAGCGATTGACGAAGGTCTGCGCGCCTATATGCTGCGTGTTTACAACTATATGGCATCGGCTCTGGCCCTTACCGGTATCGTTGCCTATGTCGGTTTTCGCAGCGGGATTTATGCCTCGCTGGCGCAAACCCCGCTGATCTGGGTGGTGATTCTGGCACCGCTCGGCATCGTGTTCTTCCTCAGCATGCGCCTGCACAAGATGAGCTTTGGAACGGCGCAGACCTGGTTCTGGGTCTATTCCGCGCTTGTCGGGCTATCGCTGTCGGGCATTTTCTATGCCTATGCGGGCACAAGCATCGCACGGGTGTTTTTCATCACCGCGGGCCTGTTCGGCGCGATGAGCCTTTACGGCTATACGACGAAAAAGGATCTGTCGGGCTGGGGGTCGTTCCTGTTCATGGGACTGATCGGCGTCATCCTCGCCTCGCTCGTCAATCTGTTCCTTGCCTCCTCGGCCCTGCATTTCGCGATCTCGGTGATCGGGGTTCTGGTGTTCACGGGGCTCACCGCCTATGACACGCAAAACATCAAGGAAATGTATTTCGAAGGCGACAGCAGTGAAATCGCGGGCAAGAAGGCGATTATGGGTGCATTGCGCCTCTATCTCGACTTCCTGAACCTGTTCCTGATGCTGCTCAATCTTCTGGGCAATCGGGACTAGCAGTCACCGGGCACAAATCCGCCCGTAAAAACAAGAAACCCCCGCCTGAAAAAGCGGGGGTTTTTCTTTACGCGGCAGCGCGGCGAGGCGACTGCACGACCAGGCTGCACGACAGTTTGCGGTACAAAGAATGCCGGCTTGTGATTATCGGCGGAAAAAGACGATTTCCGGACACGGCGTCAGATACCGCTACGAAAGATCCCTCACCCCTGATCCACAAGTTTAAGCAGTTTGCGTTCCAGTACCCGCAACACTTGTGGCAATTCGCGACCGCGCTTGAGCACCTGCCCGGCTGCGCCCAGTACCGCATATTGCCCCTGACGGTTGGCAAGCCTGGGCTGCTTCTCGATGCGGTAGACCGGCATCTCGCTCGTGCGGCGGAAAATCGCAAACACCACCCGGTCAGGCAGCGTATCGATGGCGTAGTCACGCCATTCCCCTGCCTGCACCATGCGGCCATAGATATTCATGATGATCTGTAATTCACGCCGGTCGAAGAAGGGTTGCTGCGGCTGTCTTTGCGCAAGCATGCCTGAATGCAGCACGATACTTTGCCGGGTGGTTCCGGACGCCGCGGCCCGCGCTTGCGGAACGCGGCGTGAATTTATGGGTGTCACATCGCTCACCGGGCAATTGTTGCGTCCACGCCGCCACAACGCAACCTTTAATGAGCGCCCTCAACGCGCTTTCCCGCCCGCTCTTGCCGCACCTCGCAATACGACATTGACCCAGCACGGCGGCAGTCAGCCCACGGTTACGCCAAACCGCCCCGCAACCGCAGCAGCAGCCAGCCGCGCAAATGCGCCGCCGCCAGAACCGCCGCACCGATCGACAAGGCCGCACAGGCGACGATAGCTGCTGCCTGCCAGCCAGGCCCCGCCCCCGACGCCGCCCAGCGCAACAGACCAGCCGTCAGAAGCGCGGCAAGCGCCGGCGGCAGCAGATCGCGCAGCCACCCACCCAGCATGAGGCTGCCTGCCAGCTTATGGTGGCACAGCAGCGGGAAACTGGCCGCAAGCGCCGCATTCACCGCCAGCCAAAGCGCCGCCGCCCCGACCGCGCCGTAACCGTCGGCGATGACGACAAGCCCGGGCACCAGCAAGGCGACCGCCGCGAGATTGCAGAAAAAGGCAAGCCGGGTTCCCCCATGCGCAAACAGCAGCGCATAGGGCAGCACGAGCAGCCCGCTGCACCCGACCCCCAGGCTCAACAACCGCAATATAACCGCAGCCTCCCCCGCCAGTGCGGCATCGCGCGTCCAGATCAGCAGGATTTCATGTGCGAACAAGGCAACGGTGAACGCAATCGGCAAAACGATCACAGCCACCGCCTGCACACCGAAATGATAGACCTCCCACAGCTCTGCCCTGTTTCCGCGCGCGACAAGCGCCGACAGGCGGGGAAAAAAGCTGGAAAAGATCGGACTGCTTGCCCGCGCGATGACAAGCGCGAACATGGCCGCAAGCATGTATTGGCCAAGCGTGGCGAGCGGCAGCAGACGCCCGAGGATCAGCTTGTCGGCCTGCAACAGCACCGCCCCGAGCAGCGAAACAGCCCAGACACCGCCGCTGAACCGCAAGATGCCGCGCAGCGCCGCCAGTTGCGGCCCCTGCCAGGCCCCGCCGCCAAGCCCGCGCCACAGCATCGTCGCCAGAACCCCCGCATGCAGGCAGGACGCGCCCGCATGCCACAGGAAATACGTTTCAAGCCGGGGCGGCAAGATCCACAGGACAAGTGCTGCGCCACCCCAGCGCAGCATCGCGAAGGCGGCATTCACCGCATTAAGCGCGATATGCCGCTGCTGGCCAAGCAGCCCGCCATTGTAAAGCGTGACCGGCAACTGGAACAGCAGCACAAGCCCCATCAGCGCGAAGATGTGCGCAACCTGTTCACCGCCCACCGCGACCACGCCAAGCCAATGCCGCGCCAACAAGGGCGACAGCAGCCAGACGCCAATCCCCATCGCCCCCGCCATGGCGACATACACGCATTCCATCGCACGCAGCCGCGCACGGCGCTGTGCCGCGCTGCTGTCTGCGGCCATTTCACGGTTGAGCGTGGTGCTCAATCCCCCGTCAAGCAACGCCATCACCGCATACAGGCTGGCATAAATGCCGATCAGCGCAAATCGTTCGATGCCAAGTAAATGCACATAGACCGGCAGGAACAGCACACCGGCGAGTGCTGTTACCCCCTGCCCCATGAAATTCGCCGCTAAATTGTGGCTGAGCCGCGCCATCCTTGCCCTGTCCTGCCTGTCACCCGCCACAAGCGCCGCAATCCGGCATGGCCGGCCCTGTCCGCGCGGCAGGATTCGTCATCGCCGCGATCGTGCCACGGGACCGCCGATTTGAACAGTAACGCCCGCGCCGGCACCGCCGCCCCTTGCGCGCAGCCGATACCGGCTGGCATAACCCGCTGCAACAGCGCATAAAAACAACAGAGATTACAGGGCGCCAGGATTACAGGGTGCCAGGATTACAGGGCGCCAGGATTTACAAGGCGTGAGGGGAGCATGCACCGATGAGCAGTGCCAACATCACATTCGGCTTTAGCGACGAACAGAAAATCATGCGCGACAGCGTGCTCAGCCTGCTGGCGCGGGAATTGCCGGTCGACCGGATCAATGAACTCGACAAGGCAGGGGAATTTCCCCTCGATGCCTATGCCGCGCTTGCCGATGCGGGCTGGATGGGGCTGCCCTTTCCGGAAAAATATGGCGGCATCGGCGGCAGCTACAAGGATCTGACCGTATTGACCGAGGCGCTCGGCTATCACGATACAGGGCTTGCGGCGGGCTATCTTGTCACGGTCATCTATGCGGGAATGCATGTCTATCTGCATGGCAGCGAGGCAATGCGCGAGGAATTTCTGCCGCAGATCATTTCAGGGGCAAAAAAGCTGGCCCTCTGCCTGACCGAGCCTGACACCGGATCAGATGCCGCCGGCATCAAGACCTTTGCCCGCCGCGATGGCGACGACTATGTGATCAACGGGCAGAAGATCTACAATACAGGGGCGCATGTCGCCGATGCGGTGGTGCTTGCCGCGCGTACCGACCCGGACGCGACGGGGTATACGGGGATGAGCCTGCTGCTTGTGGATACCGACCTGCCCGGCGTCACGATACGCCCGATCGACGCGCTGGGCCGGCACACGATCAAGGCCAATCATTGCTTCTTTGAAGATGTCCGCATTCCCGTAAGCCGGGTGATCGGCGCGGAAAACAAGGGCTGGCACGATCTGATGGAATGCCTGAATGTCGAACGGCTTTGCCTTGCGGCAGCGGGCACCGGCAATATTCAGCGGATCATCGAACATACCCGCGACTATGCAAAACAGCGCATTCAGTTCGGTCAGCCGATCAGCAAGTTTCAGGCAATCGCCCATAAATTCGCGGATATGGAAACCGGCTGGCATACCGCGCGGCAGATGAGTTTTCATGTGGCCAATATGCTGGATGCCGGGGAAAATCCGGTGATCGAGACCGCCATTGCAAAACTGCATGCGACCGATGCTTGCTGGAAGGCGGCAGATCTTGGCATGCAGATCATGGCCGGCGCGGGGTTCATCCTCGATTACAGCATGCAGCGGCTGTTCCGCGACGCCCGCGTCGGCACCATCGGCGGCGGCACCAACGAAATTCAGCGCAATGTGATCGCCAAACAGATGGGGCTGTAACTCTAAAACAGTCCTGCCCCGTCTGTTCGTGGATTAGCGGCTATTCAGCGGCAATGGCAGCCTTTGCGCGCGCCGCATTGCCACCATAACGCAGCAACTTGCCCGAATAACGTTCCGTTTCCTGATCGTCCTGGATCGTCACCTCGCCATTCACCAGCACATAACGATAGCCGCTGGCGCGCTGGATCCGCCGCCATTCGCCGCCCGGCAAGTCATGGGCGACCTCGCTGTCGCGCACCGCAAGCGCGTCATAATCATAGATCACGATGTCTGCCGCCTTGCCTTCCTGCAAAACACCCCGGTCCTCGAAACCCGCGACCATCGCGGGCAAGGCCGATAGCCGCCAATGCGCCTCCTCCAGGCTGATCATATTGTGGGTACGGACGATCTTGATCAGCGTTTCGGTCGGATACCGCCCGGCGGTCAGGAATTTTGTGTGCGCGCCGCCATCGGATACACCGAACAGGATATAGGGGTTATCCACGATTTCCTTGAGATATTCGATCTTGCCATTGGGCGGGGCGGCGAAAAATTCCGTCTCAAGATTATCTGCCACCGCGATATCGAGCATGGCATCGACCGGATGCTTGCCGGTCAGTTCCGCCACATGCTGCAATGTGTGGTCGAGATAGGGCTTGGTCTCGGCGCTTTTCGGTCCGGTGATCACGATACCGGGCAACGGCCCGACCGCCGCCATCGGCATCCGCCGCTTCAGCCCCTCGCGGCGGGCGGGATCGGCAAGCTTGGCAAGCCTTTCCTCTTTCGTGCCGACGGTCGCCTCGCGCCATTCCGCGACATCGTCGAACAGGTTCCAGTCCTCGAACGAAAAGGTGAAGCCCGCATCGGTCGTCAGCCCCTGCCCGTAGACGCGCACGCCCCGCGCGCGGCAATCCTCAAGCCATTTCAGGGTGGCGCGATGAATTTCGGGCCGGTGATCGACCGCCTGCACGACATTGTAAAGCATCGGACGGCCGGAAATTTCGGCCAGCTCCTCAAGATGGCGGCGATCAGCCTCGACATCGCCCGAGGCGAGGATCATCTGCATGAACCCCTGATTGCGCCGGCCAAGCACACGGGCGAGTGCGCGGCAGGTATCGTCATGCATCACATCGGTCGCCATGGCGCTGCCATCATAATCGACCTGTACCGGCGCGGGCCCTGTGGGTGGCAGCCTTTGCGCCGACCAGCCACAAGCCCCCGCATCAAGCGCTTCTTCCAGCATGGCGCAGATCCGCGCTTCTTCGGCCGGCGTCGGTTTGCGGCCGGCCTTCGCATCCTCAAGCCCCAGCACCCAGATCAGGATCGGCGCGATCGGCACATAGGGCAGAATGTTGATCGCCTTGGGGGTGCGTTCCACACTATCGAGATATTCGGGGAAGCTGACCCAGTCCCAGGGCATGCCCTGCCGCATGGATTCAAGCGGGATCGCCTCGACCCGCGTCATGGTCAGCATGGCGCGTTCGCGCATCTCCGGCGCGACGGGGGCAAAGCCAAAGCCGCAATTGCCGATCACGACAGAGGTAATGCCATGCCAGCTCGACAAGGTGCAGTAAGGATCCCAGAAAAGCTGCGCATCGTAATGGGTATGCAGATCGATGAAACCGGGCGCGACATGCAGCCCTTCCGCATCGACGACTTTCGCCGCCTCGGACACATCGATATGGCCGATGCGGGCGATCACGCCATCCTTGATGCCAATATCGGCGCGATAACGCGGGATCCGGGTCCCGTCAAAGATCATGCCGTTCTTGATGACTGTATCGAATTGAGCCAATGTCCCCTCCCTTTGCATACGCCCGCCCTCTGGTTGAAAGCGCGCATGCCTTTTTCCGTCCGCGCAATTCCGCCTGGCCGATACGGTTACTCACAGGACGCAACAAGAAGAAGAACAATTGGGTTGGTTGGCCGGCGGGGCCGTGACGGTTTTTTCGCGACCGCGCCAGCACGGCCGCCTGTTATGTCACGCTCAACGGTCCCGCAATCGGCCGGTCATGTCAACAAGCGCTATGCGCACAGGCCCGTCCCGCGCGGCGGTGGCAGCAGATAAAAAAACTGTGACAAATGACATATATGTCGATTTCTGTTGGTATCTTTTTCATCTATTGAGTATATTGTCGGTTAGAAGAACGGAGTTAAGCGGGGCGGCCCGGTCGGTCGGCTCGGACAAAAACAATCCCGAAATAATGGCTGTCACAGCCTTTTTGTGTGAGCGCTTAAGGAGGATCGGATGAACCATATTACCGTTGATGCCGCGTTTGAAACCGTCGATCACGACGATTTCCCGGCGATGCTTGATGTCGACCGCTATGGCAAACGTTCAAGCGCGTTCGACAAGATCATTTCCGCGACCCATGACCATTTCTGGGATCCGCTGGACAAGAAATATATCGATTTCACGCAGCCGTTCGACATGAAGAACGAATATCTGGTGGACCCGAAACTAACCGCCGAGCTGCAGACCGCGGTGGCAGACAAGCTTGATGAGGGGCAGAGGATCCACCTCGCCAACCGGCTGCAGCAATATCAGCTTTCCTCGATCCTGCATGGCGAACAGGGGGCGCTGAACATGTCGGCCAGCCTGTGCCACATCATGCTTGATCCGGGTGCGCAGGAATATGCCTCCAACCAGTGCCGCGAGGAAGCGCGTCATGTGACAGGCTTCACCCAGTATATCAAACATCGCTGGGGCAAGCCCGAACCAGTCGGCGGCTTTCTGCGCAACCTGCTGATCGAACTTGTCGGCAGCGGCCTTGTCTGGAAGAAGATCGTCGGCCTGCAGATGGTGCTTGAGGGCCTCGCCATGGGTGTGTTCGCATCCTACTTCCAGTATGCGAACGATCCGGTGCTGGTGCGGCTGATGCAGCTGACCATGACCGACGAGGCATTCCATCACAAGTTCGGCAAGATCTGGGCCGACAAGACGATCCCGCATATCGGGGCCGAGGCGCGCGACCAGATCGAAGACTGGGCGATGGAAGTCTATCAGTCGCTGCTGATCAATTTGAGCGATCCGGAGCAGAAGCAGCATATCTATGCCGAGGTCGGGCTTGACTGGCAGGACGTGAAGAATGCCATGCTGGAAGCCTTTACCGATGATTTCCGGCGCACGCAGATGCAGGAAAGCACCAACATCTTCCGCGTTCTGATCAAGACGTTGCTGAAGGCCAACATCATCACCAACCGCACAGCGGGCTTCTATTCCGGCTGGGTGGACATGGACGAGTTGAAGGCGGAAGGCGATCAGATGGTCGGCGACGCGATTGCCGAAGACGGGATCAAATTCCTCAAACAGGTGAATGGCACGGGCGGCACCGTCATGGCTGCCGAATAAGCCCACCCGACCGGGTACCACGGCACAGCGAAACCGTGCCATGCCGGTCTGATGCTTTAACCCCCGCCGCGTGTGATCGCGGCGGGGGTTTTTCATTTCCGGGGGCCCGTCGGACGCGTGCCGCAACTCCCCCGTGACAGCGGCTTCCCAAAACCGCTATCCTTGCCGGCAAATAAAGCAATAACCGGGACCGGCGCAAAATCCGACAGCATGCGCCCGGCCCGCCTGTGTGGGGAGGATACCGATGCCCGTCGAGTTACAGCATATTTTGCCGCAAAGCCGGATCACAGCGATGGAAAAATCCGGCGAATGGCCAAACTTCATGGCGACGGAGCTGCTCGATTCGGTCGCCGCGAAATCCCCCGACGCGGTGGCGATCACCGGCTTCAACTCGATGCGCGGGCAGCGCGAGACGATCACCTTCGAGCGGCTGCGCGCGATGGTCAACCGCATCGCCCTGGGGCTTGTGCATTACGGCGTCGAAAAAGGCGATGTCGTTTCCTACCAGTTGCCCAACTGGTGGGAATTCGCCGCGCTGCACCTGGCCTGCCTCAGGATCGGCGCGATCACCAATCCGGTCATGCCGATTTTCCGCGAGCGCGAGCTGTCCTTCATGCTGTCCTTCGCGGAATCGAAAATTGTCTTCGTGCCGCAGGAATTCCGCGGCTTTGACCATCTTGCGATGATGCAGGGGCTGCGCCCCGACCTGCCGGCCCTGAAGCATATATTCGCGCTTGGCGGTACCGGAGACACAAGTTTCGAGCAGAACTTCACCGGCCGCGCCTGGGAGGAGGAGATGGACATGCAAGCCATCTTCGCCGAACGCAAGATGGGCCCCAACGATGTCAACGAGCTTCTCTACACCTCCGGCACCACGGGACAGCCCAAGGGCGTGATGCATACCGCGAACACGCAGTTCGCCAATGTCAAACCCTATGCCGAGCGGCTGGACCTGTCGGGCGCGCGCGATGTCGTGCTGATGTCGTCACCGCTTGCCCACCAGACGGGGTTTCTCTATGGCATCCTGATGCCGCTGATGCTTGGCACCAAAGTCGTTTATCAGGATGTCTGGGATCCCGCGGGGGCCGCCCGGCTGATCGAGGAGGAAAAGGTGACTTTCACCATGGCCTCGACCCCGTTTCTTGCCGATCTGACCGATACGCCCGCGGTGCGCGAACACGATATCAGCAGCCTGCGGATATTCCTGTGCGCCGGTGCGCCGATCCCGCGCGTGCTTGCCGAACGCGCCAGCAAGGAGCTTGATATCATCGTGCTGTCAGGCTGGGGAATGACGGAAAATGGCGCGGTCACCACGACCGAGCCGAATGATCCGCCCGAAAAAGTCTTTCAGACGGACGGCAAGCCCCTGCCCGGAATCGAGGTCCGCATCGTCGATCCGCAAGGAAACCTTGCCCCCAATGGCGAGGAAGGATTGCTGCAGGCGCGCGGCATCTCCGCCTTTGTCGGCTATCTGAAAAAGCCCGAACTTCACGGCACTGACGACCAGGGCTGGTTCGATACGGGCGACTATGCGCGGATGGATGATGACGGCTATATCCGCATCACCGGCCGCGCCAAGGACATCATCATTCGCGGCGGCGAAAATGTGCCCGTGGTCGAGGTCGAGGAACTGCTCTACCGCCATCCCGCCGTTATCGATGCGGCGGTGGTGGCAATGCCCGACCCCCGGCTTGGGGAGCGCGGCTGCGCCTTTGTCACCCTGACTGACGGCAGCAGCCTGACGCTTGAGGACATGGTCGCCTATCTGCGCGACAACAAGATCGCGCGCAACTATCTGCCCGAACGGCTTGAGGTGATTGACGAAATGCCCCGCACGGCCAGCGGCAAGATCCAGAAGTTCAAGCTGCGCGACATGGCCAGGGACTTCACGGTCTGAGCCCGCTACCGCGAAAGGAAAGCCAGTGAATTATCGCGTCAACGAGGAACTGCGCGCCACACTGCACCGCAATGTCAGCGCATTCCCGAACCGCAACAGCCTGGATGACGGGCTGAAACATGCGGCGGTGACCCTGACCATTGTGGACAATGCGGATGGCGAGGGTGCGATCCTGCTCACCCGCCGCGCCGCGCGCCTCAATGCCCATAAGGGACAATGGGCCTTGCCGGGCGGACGGCTCGACCCCGGGGAAACGCCGGTCGAGGCCGCGCTGCGTGAACTGCATGAGGAAATCGGCATTGAACTTGGCCCTGACAGCGTGCTGGGGCTGCTTGACGATTATCCGACCCGCTCTGGCTATCTGATCACGCCGGTTGTCCTCTGGGCGGGCGCGGGATTGCCGCTTGATCCGAACCCCGATGAGGTCGCCTCGGTGCATCATATCAGCTTTACCGAGCTTAACCGCCCCGATTCCCCGGTCTTTTTCGATATTCCCGAAAGCGACCGCCCGGTCATTCGCGTGCTTGTCGAGGACAGCTTCGTGCACGCCCCCACCGCCGCCGTCATGCATCAGTTTGCCGAAGTCTGCATCAATGGCCGGCACACCCGGGTCGATCATTTCGAACAACCTGTTTTCGCGTGGAAATAAACCCGTAGCAATGGATCGGACAGCATGGCCAAACTGGAATTCTTCTTCGACTGCTCAAGCCCCTGGACCTATCTGGCCTTCAGCCGGATCGAAGCGATCGCGCAACGGACGCATGCGGAACTGATCTGGAAGCCGTTTCTCGTCGGCGGCGTTTTCAACAAGGTCAATCAGGAACTTTATGCACAGCGCGACAATCCCAATCCGGTGAAGGCGCGCTATATGAACAAGGATCTGCAGGACTGGGCGCGTTATTGCGGGGTCACGATCCGCTGGCCCGACTTCCACCCCGCCCGCGCGGTCGACTGCATGCGCGGCGCCTTCGTGGCGATGGATGACGGGAAGCTGCCTGCCTATGCCCGCGCCTTGTTCGAGGCCTATTGGGGCGAAACGCGCGATATCGGCCAGCATGAGGTGCTTGCCGATATCTGCCGCAAGGTGGGACTGGATACGGACACCTACTTCCGCCGCATCGGCGAGCAGGATGTGAAGGACAGGCTGCGCGCCAATACCGAAGAGGCAATCGCACGCGGCGCATTCGGCTCGCCGACAATGTATGTCGATGGCGGCGATATGTATTTCGGCAATGACCGCCTGCCACTGGTCGAAGCGGCACTCAGCGCGGGTTAGTGGTGCGCAGCCGGTATTTTCGCTGATCAGCGGACAGTGACCGAAATAGTGGTCACTGAAGCTCCAGCCGCAGGCGACGCCCAACTGCTCTGGCAGCACGCGACAAGGTTGCAATCGTCACGCCGTCATTGTCCGGGTCGAGCAACCGGTCGAGCTGCGCGCGGCTGGTCTTGAGCCGCCTGGCCATTTCCACCTTTGTAATCTTCTGTTCTGTCATCGCCTCGACAAGCTGATAGGCAATGACACGTTTGACCGCCTGTTCGGTAGTTTCCTCATAATTTCCCTGCTCACGCAGAAAATCCTCAAATAGCGGCCCGGCTTTACCCACTTCCACATCTTCACTCATCGCAAACCTCGCATTCGTTTTTCAGCAAGCGCAAGTTCCTTGGCCGGGGTCTTCTGGGTTTTCTTAACAAAGCCATGCAGCAAAACCATATTCCCCGCATGCGCACAAAAGAATACGCGCCCAATCCTGCTTCCCGACAGATTGGTCCTGATTTCCCAAAGACCCTGATGGTTCCTGATCGGCCGGCAAAGCGGCATACCGACAGGCCAACCAAACTCCGCCGTACGGATATCGTCGCCAATGGCTTTCCTGTCTTCAGGCTCCAAAGACAACAGCCATTCCCGAACAGGCAGTCGTCCTGCCTCGGACTGGAAAAAACGGGCCGGCAAGCGCTTGCGAGACTCCATAGTTAAATGTATCACTTACGATACATTTAACAAGGGGAATTAGCCTCAATGGGTACAGGATTCCGATAGACAGCTTGATGCTGCGAGGCGTGATGCGGGTTAGTGGTGTGTGCTGTGGTCCTCGCTGTGATGCATCATCTCTTGCCCGTCTTCGTTATGCGTTCCCGCGTCATGCCGGTCTTGATGGTGGCTTTCCGGGTGCGCGTCATGCGCACTGTGATGATCGTCTGATCCCGCACGCGCCTCGCCAACCCGGGCGCTGACCTCCAGCACCGCGCCATCGGCAAGGGTGAAGCGCAAGGGAACGATATCGCCTTCGGCAAGCGGCGCGGTCAGCCCCATCAGCATGATGTGATCGCCGCCGGGTCGCCAGCTGAATTCCCCATGCGGCGGCAGGCTGATCCCCTCGCTCACGCCGCGCATCCGCATGACCCCGTCGACAAGCATGCTGCGGTGAAACTGCGCATGGGTGGCGGCGGGCGTTGTGACACCGGTCAGGACCACCGGGTGATCGCCGTGATTTTCAATCTCCCCATAAACTGCGGCCGTACGGGCGGCGGGCCCCGCCGCACGTACCCAGCCATCGTCGAAATGAAGCCCGCTGATCGGGCATTTTCCATCATCGCAGGCCAAAGCCGCAGTGCCGAGAAGGGAGGCTAGAAGCCCCCCCATCAATGCATTTTTCCACATCGTCAGAACGCCTTCTGATAACCGAGCGTAACATGATAATCATGCGCCATCTGCGGACCATTCAGATCCTCATAAACCGGCAAGCCCACCTCAAGGGCCAGCCTGTGGCCACGCATGACGCCGCTTTGCCCGACATAATTCAGCCCCAGCGCCGCGGTCAGCCGCTCGCCCCCGTAATTGTCGGGGTCGGCGGTCTGCACGGGTCCTGCGATCCGGATATCGCGGCCATCGACCTGCCCCATCGTCTCCGCACTCAACCGCACCGACGCGCTGACAGCGGGTACGAAGCGGTAACCCGCCCAGCCGGTCACCTGATGCCGGTCGCCCAGGCTGTAATCCGCGTCATTCTCCCCAAGCCGGATCGCGCCGTTATATTGCGCGCCCCAGCTCAGCTTTGCCCGGTGCGCCGTATAGGTCAGCCCGGGCAGCAGATCGAAAGTGCCCGAACCATTCTGCATGGAATAGGGCAGCCGCGCGCGCGGCCGGGTGCCAAGCGGGGTCAGGATATCATCTTCTTCATCGATCGAGCCGGTGGGCAGGCTGACGCCCGCATTCAGATGCAGATGATGCATCCCCCAATCACCGAGCCCGACAAGCGCGCTGAGTGTCGTATCGCCAATACCGCGCGATTTGGTGGTGAAATTACCCCGGCGGACCGTGCCTGCGGGCCCGGCAAAGCTAACGTGATCCATCTCCTTCGTGACATAGCTGGCCATTGCCATCAGCGTCACCCGGTCGCTTGGCGCATACATCGCGCCGACCATGTGCATATCCATGGTCATCTCAAGCGGCACCACGCGCAAGGTGGGCGGCTGACCGGGTGCGCCGAAGAAACGGTTGGGCACGGTGGTCGCAATCGTTTCGGGCGACACCTTGTCATTGCCGATGCGGGCATCCGCCATCTCCATCCGCATGAAGCGGTAGGAAATCATCCATTCCCCCTTCTTGTGCAGATGGTCCCCCATCACCCCGATGGGGGCGTGGGAATCGGCCTGGATGGGCGGCTTGCCCGATGATGTGATAGCCGCGCCCGCATGGATCGGGTCGGCATTGGCCGCACCCGCAAGCACAGCAGCAGAAATGGCGCCACCTGTCAGCAGCGCGACAGAATTCAGGATTCGCATAAATCCCCTCGCTTTGAAAATAAGGTTTCGTCTGAGTGTGTCGGTTCAGGCGAAAGCGGGGGGTGCGCGGCAGCGGGTCAGCCGCACCGCGGGCGCGCGATGGCGGATCGCGGCAAGCTGCGGTAGCCGGGGCGGCCGCGCAGACGCCACAAACAGCACAATATTGGCAAGCAGAAAGGCAATGGCCGCCGCGCAGACCGCATGGCACATCGCACAGTTATCCTTGCCCGCGGGGGCCGGTATCTGTGTGGGGGACGGTGCTGCCCCCGGGGTCGCGCCCGCGCCCCAAAGCCGCGCGGCCTCGGATGCCGGAATGGTGCGCGTGCCCTCGGGCGAACAGATGACAAGCGGCCCGAACGGCCAGCCGCTGTCGGAGGCCGCTATTCCACCCGGTTGCGGACCGGCAGCCACGCACAGAATACTCAAAAGACAATGCGCGGCCATCGCAACAAGCGCCAGCCAGCCGCCAATGCTTTCGGGTTTTCTGAAATACGCCGCCTGTGTCATGACCGCGCAGCTAGCAGTATCTGCCCCGCGCGCGCAAGTACGAAGATGTCGCAGGTTAATTTTTCTTCACCCGCCAGCCATTCGGGACGGGCCAGAAGCATGGCCTGCCCCGAACGGTCAAACGAAATTATTCCGCGAAGGTGCAGGATGCCTGCGACAGCACCACATTGCCTTTCTGCGTGACCGCCTGCACCACGGCCTCACCGGGATTGGTGCGCCAGATTTTGGTGATCACCTGATCGCCGAAAAACACCTGATCGGCAAAACGGCCCGTCATGGATTTGAAATTGGCCGGATCACCGCCGCACAGCGTGTGCAGCAGGGCGCGCCCGACAAATCCATAGGTGCACAGCCCATGCATGAAGGCATCGGGATAGCCTGCCTTTTTGGCGAATTCGGGATCGATATGCAGCGCCACCCGGTCACCCGACAGGCGATAAAGCGCCCCCTGATCAGGCCGGGTCTGATATTCCACCACATGATCGGGTTCGCGATCGGGCGGCAGGTTGAGCGCCGCGGTCGAGGGGCCACGCTCGCCGCCAAAGCCGCCACCGCCGATATAGAACAGCGTCGAATGGGTCCTGAACAGCGGGCCGTCCTTATCCTCGGCGGTGCATTCCACGCCGATCACCGCCGCCTTGCCTTCCCCCTTGTCCCAGATTTCCGACAACCGGCCCGTCATGCGGATTTCGGTATTGGCGGGCAGCGGACGAAACTGCTCGATCCCCTGCTCCCCATGCAGCATGCGCGCGATCGGCATCTTGATATATTTGCCGACGCAGCCCATCGCCCACATGCCCGGAATCACCGCCCAGGTCGGCAGCACCTTGGGGCCCTTGCCCTCATACAGGAAATCCAGTTCCCCATCGGGTTGCGCACCGACGCCGATTGCGTAAAGCATCACATCGTTATCGGTCCAACTGCGCGTTGTTTCGCCAAATTCGGTTCCAACCAGCTCCGGTGAGATCGCTTCCGCCGCCATCATTTACTCCCTGTTTTGTTATGGTCTTATGCCTTGAGTGCCGCCCGCAGGCGTCTGTGCCGACTATAGGAAAATCGCGCGCGCACAGATACGTGTTTTTTCCGCCACCGCCCGATATAGTGCCGCCTATCGGCTATTATGCCGGCACAGAGCCGGCTGACATCATCGATCATTAAAACAAGCAAAAAGGGGAGGATGTTGTGAAAGTACTGGATTTCCTGAAGGGCACGCCCGCCGATAATGGCGAGTGGCGGTTCGATCTGGGCCGCGAGCTGCATGGCGCATTCGGCGGTGCGAATGGCGGCGTGGTGGGTGCGACATGCGTGGCCGCCGCCCGTTCCGTCGCCCCCGAACGTGTGCCTGCAAGCCTTGATGTGCGCTTCATTCGCGGCTTGACCGAAGGGACAGCGCGGGTCATTCCCACGCTGCTGCATGGCGGGCGGACCCTGTCTGTCGTCAGCGTCGATATTTTCGACAGCCGCGACAAGCTGTGCACCCGCGCAACCGTCAGCCTTGCCAATCTCGACGCGCTGGAACCGTTCGAGCATGACGGCTTTGCGGGCAGGCCGGAAGGCTGGGTCAGCTATGAAAAGGGCAAACCCTGGGCCAAACCCGCAAGCGGGGTGGAAGTGCCGCTGATCGACACTTTCGATCCACGGCTTGTCGGCAATGACGATCGCGGCTACGCGACCGAGGTCAAGGTGCATTGGGACGAGCCGGGCACCTGTGCGGAGGCCGCCTGCATCGCCGCCGATATTTCGGTCGGCCCGCCGGTCGGCAGCGCCCTGGGCGGCAAGCCGATCCCGATCCCCAATCCCGACCTGACCTTGCGTTTCTGCGCCGAGCCCGCGCTGCCCGCGACGATGATTTCAGCCTGCCGTCTGGAACATATCTCGCGCGGCGTCGCCTCGACCCGGATCGAGGTCCGCGCGGCAGATCAGATCGTCGCTATCGGGGTATCGACGACGACGTTGCTCGCCGGTGCCTGGCCCGACGCGCGCAAACCGAAAAAATGAGATAAACAAAAAAGCCGCGCCGGGCGAAAATCCCCGGCGCGGCATGATCGTGCTTTTGACAGTTTGACGGCGCGTCTAGCTGTCGCGCTCGACCCAGCTGCGGATCAGTTGATGGGCGATGGCGAAAGGCGGCGGCACGAACAGCGAGCCATCCCCCTTCCCCGCCAGCACATCGCGCAGCTCCGCCCGGCTGCACCAGCGCGCCTCGGCAATCTCGATCCCGTCAGGTTCGATATCCTCATTATCGGCTTCCGCGGTGCAACCGATCATCAGTGACATGGGATAGGGCCAGGGCTGGGTTGAATGATAGCGCACAGTAGAGACCTTGCAGCCTGCCTCTTCCAGTAATTCGCGCGCGACCGCCTCTTCAATTGATTCGCCGGGCTCGACAAAGCCGGCAAGTGCGGAAAACATCGCCTTGGGCCAGATTTCCTGCCGCCCCAGCAACGCCTTGTCTCCATGCGTGGCCAGCATGATCACCACCGGATCGGTGCGCGGGAAATGCTGCGTCTCGCATTTCGGGCAATCACGGCGGTAACCGGCTTCCGCGATCACTGATTTTTCACCGCAGGCGGAACAGAATTGATGCGTGCTGTGCCATTTCAGGATCGCCTTGGCCTGCGCCGCGATGGCCGCATCGGCGGCGGCAATCTGCGGCGCGATACTGCGCAGATCGGTGAATTCGCCAAACCCTTTCAGCGCACCCTCCTGGCTTGGATCGGGTTCCGCCGACAGATCGATGGCGAAATAGGGCCGCTCTTTATGATCGAGCCCGAGGAACAGCACCGTTGCCCCCTTCGCTATCGAATCGGCGAACATGCCCGGCCGCATGAAACCGACCTCCGGCGCCTCGCCGCTTTTGGCGGGCGGCAGGATGAACGGATCCTCACGCCAGGTCGGCAGAATGAAGGCATCGGGGTTTTTAAGCTGCCCGGCAACCCAGTCCGCATTCACCCGTTTATAGCTCACGCGGTCGAGCGGATTATTCGCAAAAGTATTGGGATTTGGCGGTAAAGCCATCAATCAGTTCTCCCTCGCGGGACCATGCCCCTGACCATCCGGACGGGGCCGGTCCCTGTTTTTACAGGTCATTTTCTTTCCCCAAGACTGGCATAGCCGCCCGGCGGGGGCAACGGCAAAGCCCCCGCCGGGCGGTTGCAAACCCGCCCGATTGCGGCACCCCCTTGCCACGGACCGGCTAATGGCTGATATAGTGCGGTGGGAGGTTGGCGATGGACAGAATTACCGCCAACCCGGTCAGGTCCGGAAGGAAGCAGCCGTAACGGATTCGTTCTGGGTCGTTGTCCAGCCTCCCACCAGCCCTGATCACCCGCGTCCGGCCAGCCGGTCCCATGCCGGATCACAAGGCGCACACCGGATCGCCGAAAACGGAATAGCCGCCAGAGCACATGCCAGAAAGCATGGATGATCGCAGCCCGACAGGTTCCGGCAACCCGGACACAGCGACCGGCGATGCGCCCATGCTCGGGCTGACCGGTGGCACCGCCGCGCCGCAAGCCGATAAAGGCTATCAGGTTCTTGCCCGCAAATACCGCCCCGATTGCTTTGCCGATCTGATCGGACAAGAGGCACTGGTCCGCACGCTCACCAATGCGATTGCGACAAACCGGCTGGCGCATGCCTATATCCTGACCGGGGTGCGCGGTGTGGGGAAGACGACAACCGCACGGATTCTTGCCCGCTGCCTGAATTATGAAACCGAATCGGGCGATGCCGGCCCCACCGCAAATCCCGGGAAAGAAGGCATTCACTGCGCCGCCATCGCGCAATCGCGGCATGTCGATGTGATCGAGATGGATGCCGCCTCGCGCACCGGCATCGACGATATTCGCGAGATTATCGAGGGCGCGCGCTACAAGCCCGCCAGCGCCCGCTACAAGATCTATATCATCGACGAGGTGCACATGCTGTCCAAGGCCGCCTTCAACGGCCTGCTCAAGACGCTTGAGGAACCGCCCGCGCATGTGATCTTCATCTTTGCCACGACCGAAATCCGTAAAGTCCCCGTCACCGTGCTGTCGCGTTGCCAGCGGTTCAATCTGCGCCGCGTCGGGGTGGCGGAACTGTCCACCCATCTTGCCGGCATCGCCGAGAAGGAAAATGCAAGCATCAGCGCGGACGCGTTGGCAATCATCGCGCGCGCCGCCGAAGGGTCGGTGCGTGACGCGCTGAGCCTGCTTGACCAGGCGATTGCCCAGGGCGATGGCACCGTCGGCGCCGCCGAGATCCGCGATATGATGGGGCTTGCCGACCGCTCCCGGATCTTCGATCTGTTCGCAGCCGTAATGGGCGGCGATATGCCCGCCGCGCTGAACGAGCTGCAAGGCCAGTATGCGGCGGGTGCCGACCCGCTCATCGTGCTGACCGATCTTCTGGAGCTGTCCCACTGGCTGACGCGCATCAAGCTCGTTCCGGCCGCGGCCGACGATGCGGGCCTGCCCGAAGCGGAACGCAGCCATGGGCGCGAGCTCGCCGAAAAACTGTCCATGGCTGAACTCACCCGTGCCTGGCAGATCCTGCTCAAAGGGCTGGGCGAAGCGCGCGAGGCGCCCGATTCCCTGTCGGCGGTGGAAATGGTGCTGATCCGGCTGGGTTATGCGGCAAGCCTGCCGACGCCGGGAGAAGCGCAGGGGCGGGTTGGTC
>CALAQW010000117.1 GCA_937888955.1 uncultured Alphaproteobacteria bacterium
TCGGTCACAGGGATTGACCGCACTTCTGCGCCCGTGGGGATACGCTCGGCATGGCCGGCTACCCAGGGTGAAATATTGTTGCTTTTGCCGACAATGCCCATTTAAGTAGCCAATTCACATAGTGGCGAAGCCTTAATTGTCACAAACTAATGGTAATCTGAATGATCCGCTATGATTTGATTTGCGACAAGGAACATCCCTTTGAGGGGTGGTTTTCGGACAGCGGCGCTTACGATGCGCAGCTTGCGGCGGGCGAGCTGGCTTGTCCCGTCTGCGAATCAAAAAAAATCTCAAAAGCGTTGATGGCCCCCCAGATCGGTCGCAAGAATAACAGCAAACCGGCGCAGCGCGCGGCGATGGCGGCGGAAAAACAGGTCAAGATGCGTGCGGTCATGCAGGCTGTCCGGGAATATGTCGAAAGCAATTCCGAGCATGTCGGGGAACGCTTCCCTGAAGAAGCGCGCAAGATCCATTATGGCGAGACAGAGCAGCGGAATATTTACGGCGATGCCAGTCTTGAGGAAGTCAAGGATCTGCATGATGAAGGGATCGCGGTTGCGCCAATTCCCTGGCCCGATCGCGAAAACTGACCCGTCATCAGCCTTGTTCCTGGTGCCCGTGCCTCTGCCTATTTCGGCTTGATGGCGGTCAGCATGTAATTCACGTCAAGATCGCGTGACAGTCGCCACCGGTCGAGCAACGGATTATAACTGACCCCTGTTTGACCGCCGCGCGCCAATCCGGCTTTTTCCAGCATGGCGGTGAGTTCCTGCGGGGACAGAAATTTGTTCCAGTCATGGGTGCCTCTGGGCAGCCAGCGCAAAACATATTCCGCTCCGAAAACAGCCAGCGCATAGGCTTTCGCCGTCCGGTTCAGCGTGGCAAGGATCATCAATCCGCCCGGCGCGAGAAGCGTTGCGCATTGCGCGATAAACGCGTCCGGGTTTGCAACATGTTCGATGACCTCCATATTCAGGATCACATCGAACCGCGCTGGCTCGGTTATCAGGGTTTCCGTGGTGACATTACGGTAATTGATATCCAGATCTTGCCGCGCGGCATGTGTCGTCGCGCAGCCGATATTTTCCGCCGACGCATCTGCCCCGGTGACCCGCGCGCCCAGCCGGCAGGCCGGCTCGCTCAATAATCCGCCGCCGCATCCGATATCGAGCAAAGCTAACCCGTCAAATGGCTGGGCTGCGTTGGTGTCGCGGTCGAAATGCGCGCAAATTTCATCCCGGATGAAGCGCAGCCTTACGGGATTGAACTTATGCAATGGGCGAAACGGTCCGTTCTGATCCCACCACCTGTCCGCCATGGCTGAAAACTGTGCGACTTCGTCCTGATCGACGGTATTTTCCGCAGATGTTGTCGTATCGCTGCTCATCGTCCGGTTCCGTTGGCGGTGACGGCGTCTGCCCGATGGCATTCACGCAGCGCAGCTTGCGCGCGCCGTCTCAATTCAGTATGGATACGCTTCGCCTCACCGCATGGCAAGCTGCGCGGTACATGTGACATCGCATGAACCGCACCGCCGCGCATGCAGCGGCAGTGAATGCGGCGACATTCGGCGTATCCAAGGAAACAACAAACAGGTTTGCGAGAGAATGGCCCGTTTGGTCATGAAATTCGGCGGCACGTCCGTTGCAGATATTGAGCGTATCAGGCATGTCGCCAACCGCGTCAAGCGGGAGGTGGATGACGGCCATCAGGTGGCGGTCGTTGTCTCGGCGATGGCAGGCACAACCGATAACCTTGTCAATCTGGCGCGCCAGGCATCAGCCATGCATGATGCGCGCGAATATGATGTGGTGGTGTCCGCCGGCGAGCAGATTTCCGCCGGCCTGTTGGCCCTTGCGCTGCAAAATCTTGATGTGCCGGCACGGTCCTGGCTTGGCTGGCAGATACCTGTCTCGACCAGTGCGGTACATGGTTCGGCCCGTATCCTTGATATTGATGGCAGTCTGCTCGAAGAACGGCTGGGCGAGGGGCAGGTTGCCGTTATCGCAGGATTTCAGGGGTTGGCGCCTGATAACCGGATTGCGACATTAGGACGCGGTGGCTCCGATACCAGCGCTGTGGCGCTTGCGGCGGCGATTGGCGCGGACAGATGCGACATCTTCACCGACGTGGAGGGGGTTTTCACCACCGATCCGCGGATCGTTGCGCAGGCGCGCAAGCTTGATAAAATCACTTACGAAGAAATGCTCGAAATGGCGTCGCAGGGGGCAAAAGTCCTGCAGACCCGTTCAGTAGAGCTGGCGATGGTGCACAATGTCCGCGTCCAAGTTTTGTCAAGTTTTGAAGATAAGCCGGGGACGCTTGTTTGTGATGAAGGAGAGATTGTGGAACAGGAAGTCGTCAGCGGGATCGCTTATTCCAAGGATGAGGCAAAGATCACCTTGACGCGCGTCGCCGACCGTCCGGGGGTGGCTGCGAGTATCTTTGGTTCTTTGGCCGATGCCAATGTGAATGTCGATATGATCGTCCAGAATATCTCCGAAGACGGGGCGGCAACCGATATTACATTCACGGTCGGACGCGGGGATCTTGAGCGAACCGCGAAAATATTGACTGATGTGCGTGATGGCATTGCCTATGCGCAGCTTGTGACCGATTCCAACGTTGCGAAGGTCTCGGTGATCGGTGTCGGGATGCGCAGCCATGCAGGCGTTGCGCAGCGGATGTTTTCCGCATTGGCGGAGAAGGGTATTAATATTCAGGTGATCTCGACCTCCGAGATCAAAGTCAGCGTGCTCATCGCTGCGGAATATACAGAACTTGCAGTACGGGCGCTGCATACAGCCTACGGGCTGGATGCAGCGTGAGGCCGATCGACACGGGCCCAAAGTTACAGGTAGCGAAATGTTTGCACGCGCTATGACAGCGACAGCATCAAGGGATACAGGATAGTGCCGCAGGGCTCCCCACTCGGTCCGCGCGTCCTGCTCCGGCGGCTTCGCGAGATCATGGCGGAGCCGCAGGACACGCAAACGCGCCTGAATCTGGTCGTCAGCGCGATCGCCGCCAATCTGGTGGCGGAAGTCTGTTCGCTATATCTGTTGCGCGGCGATAACAGGCTTGAGCTGTATGCGACCGAGGGGCTCAATTCCGATGCGGTACATCAGACATTTCTGCAGATCGGCGAGGGGCTGATCGGCACTGTCGCGCAGACGGCCAAGCATATCAATTTGTCCGATGCGCAGGCGCATCCGAAATTCGCCTATCGGCCTGAAACCGGCGAAGAAATCTACAAATCCATGATGGGCGTCCCGATCATGCGCGGCGGGCGGGTGATCGGCGTGTTGGCGGTGCAAAACCGCACCATGCGTAACTATGTTGATGAGGAGCTTGAGACCCTAGAAACGGTGGCGATGGTGCTGGCGGAAGTCGCGGCATCGGGTACGCTTGTCGATGTCGAGACCGGCGGCGCAGGTCAGATCGATCCGCTGCATTCCCACCGGCTGCATGGCACGGGCCTGGCGGAGGGCATTGTCATGGGGCAGGTGGTGCTGCACGAGCCGCGCGTCGATATCACACAGATCATCGCTGTCAACCCGGCAGCCGAACGGCAGAAGCTTGACGAAGCGCTGCAATCTTTAAGGCAGTCGGTCGACAGGATGTTGCGCACATCCGAGCTTGACCGCGCCGGCGAGCATCGCGAGGTGCTGCAGGCCTATCAAATGTTCGCTCAGGACAAGGGGTGGACGGCGCGGCTTCACGAGGCGGTTGATTCCGGTTTGACCGCCGCGGCCGCTGCCGAGCGTGTGCAGATGGAAAATCGCGCGCGGATGCAAAAGGTCACCCAGCCTTATCTGCGGGAGCGATTGCAGGATCTCGATGATCTGGCCAACCGGTTGCTGCGGCATTTGACCGGCAAAACAAAAGTTCCGTCAGCGGAAGATTTGCCGGATGATGCCATCGTCGTCGCGCACACGATGGGGCCAGCCGAACTGCTTGACTATGACCGTTCCAAACTTGCAGGCATCGTGCTGGAGGAGGGCAGCCGAACCTCGCATGTGGCAATTGTGGCGCGGGCGCTGGAAATTCCCATGGTCGGGGGGGTGAGCGACATACTCGACTGGGTTCAGGGTGGTGACGCCATCATTGTGGATGGCGAATTGGGCGCGGTCTATCTGCGCCCTGCGGAAGATGTGCGCGCCGCATATGCCGAGCGTATGGACGTGCAGGCCAAGCGGCAGGCGCAATATGAAGCATTGCGTCTTCAACCGTCTGTCAGCAGGGACGGGGTTGCAATCAACCTGGAAATCAATGCCGGCTTGATTGTCGATCTGCCGCATCTTGACGATACCGGTGCAAACGGAATCGGTTTATTCCGCACTGAATTGCAGTTTCTTATTTCCGCGGTATTTCCACGGTTTGAAGAGCAGCGGCGGCTTTATGCAACAGTTCTGGACACTGCGGGGGAGCGGCGGGTTTTATTCCGTACACTGGATATCGGTGCGGACAAGGCGCTGCCTTACCTTGAGCATGGGCGGGAGGAAAACCCGGCGATGGGATGGCGCGCCACCCGTCTGGCGATGGAGCGGCCAGGATTGCTGCGCTACCAATTGCGTGCATTATTGGCTGCGGGCTCTGGCCGTCAACTCAACATCATGTTCCCGATGATTTGCGATATCGCGGAATTCGTGCAGGCGCGTGAGATGGTCGAGCAGGAGCTTGCGCGCCTGGACCGGCGCGGGATAGAGCGGCCTGCCACTCTGCGTATCGGCACCATGCTCGAAGTGCCGGCACTTGTTTGGCAGCTTGATCGACTTTTGCCGCTTGTCGATTTTGTTTCGGTGGGATCGAATGACCTGCTGCAGTTTTTCTTTGCCTATGACCGTGGCAATCCGAAACTTGCGGGACGTTACGATTCACTCAGCGCCGGCGGGTTACGGCTTCTCAGCCATATTGCGCATGAATGCGATGCGCATCAGGTGCCACTCAGCCTGTGTGGTGAACTGGCGGGCCGGCCGCTTGAGGCAATGGCGCTGATCGGGCTTGGCTTTCGGAGTTTGTCGATGTCACCGATTTCCATCGGTCCGGTCAAGCTGATGCTCGTCAATCTTGACGTGGCGGCGGTGGGTGAGTTCATGGGCGAACTAATCCGTACCAACAGGGAAGATATCAGGGCGCAGCTGATATCGTTTGCAACAAGTCAGCAAGTGCCGGTTTGACGCAGCGGCCGGCTTGCACTGTGCCATTTCTTTTGTTCAGATGGGGTTGCCTGTGACGAAAGGATACGATGCCGCAGATATGTAACGTCCGCCCGAAGGGTAAGTGATGGAAGCTACCGATAGCGAAATTATGAATTCCGGCGATCGCGAAGAGGGCCCTTATCGGGGGGTCGGCTATGATCTGCGTCGTGCGCGGCTTGCAGCCAACTGCTCGGTTGCGGACATTTGCGGGGCAATTCGCATCAGTGAGCGTCATTTGCAGGCCATCGAGGCCGGGCAGTTCGCTGAATTGCCCGGCTCAACATATGTCAGCGGCTTTGTGCGGACCTATGCCGGATATGTCGGTCTTGACCCGGATGAAATTATCTTGCGGCTGAAGACCGAGACCAATGTCCCAAAATTGAAACCGGAGGATCTTCATTTTCCGGAACCCGAGCGCGAGTCCCGCGCGCCAAGCCTTGTGGTTGTAATTGCCGCGCTGCTATGTGCGGGACTCCTGTATGGCGCCTGGTATTATTTCCGGCAGGCAGACTGGGAAATAACGGGTGATCGGGATCTTGTCGCTGATGTCCCCGCACGCCTGCAGCAGCAATTCCAAACAGCGCCTGACGCGGATGCGGTTTTGCCCGGACGTGGCGGGGATGACGGGCTGGCGGCCGGCGACAAGCTGTTGCCGGAGCGACCGACCAGAGCGGAGTTTTACAACTCGACATTGCCGTCTGGCGAAGAGGCTGCGCTTGCGGTGGATTCGGGTCCTGCTGACATGCGGGCCGATTTGTCGGACGCGGAAAAACCTTTGGCGGATACGGCACGCGATGAAGCTGGCTCTTTGCAATCTATGTCAGATGATCTGGAAATCAGCAGGCAGCCATCCGAGCCGGATGCCGTGCCAGAAATGGCGGCTCAAGGCGCGGAAGCCGTCGCCATGCGCCAGCCGCTTCCGAAACCGCTGACTGCCGCGGACGCGCGTGCGGATGAAAGTATCGCAGCGTCGGCCGCCCCTGTGCCGGATCGGCAGCGCCAAATGGCTCGCGGCGGCAATATGCAATTGCGTGCGCTGGACAGTGTGTGGATACAGTTTTCCAATGCTTCGGGTGAAGTGTTGCTTGCCCGTGTGCTGGCGGTGGATGAGGTTGTGCCGGTACCCGAGGGAACCGATATACGTTTGACGGCCAGCGACGCGGGGGCGTTGGTCGTCTTATTGAATGGCGAACGGTTGCCCGCATTGGGCGCGGCCGGAGAAATTCTGCGCGACCTGTCACTTGATCCGGCGGAATTGCGGGCACGCGCGAACCGTTAACTTGACAAGTCCGCCGATTATCGGGCCTAGCTCGGACAGCGGTCGCACGCGGTGCGATTGAATTCATTAGTGTATCGAATAACGATTGTATCGAATAACGCCTTTAAGCGGGATTTGCCTTAAATGAGTGTGCGACCTTATCGTGAAATTCGGCGGCGGAAGTCGCGTCAGATTTTTGTTGGTGACGTTCCTGTCGGGGGCGATGCGCCGATTACAGTGCAGTCGATGACCAATACGGTAACCGGCGACGCGGCCGCGACGTTGAACCAGATTCGCGCGCTCGAAGAAGCAGGGGCCGATATTGTGCGCGTGTCCTGTCCCGACGAGGCGGCGACCGCGGCGCTGCATGAGATTACCCGGCAGGCACGGGTGCCGATTGTTGCCGATATTCACTTCCATTACCGTCGGGCAATCGAGGCGGCGCAGGCTGGCGCCGCCTGTTTGCGGATCAATCCGGGAAATATCGGATCGCCCGCGCGCGTGCGCGATGTCGTGCAGGCCGCGCGCGATCATGGTTGTTCGATCCGTATCGGGGTCAATGCCGGATCGCTTGAACGTCATTTGCTTGAAAAATACGGAGAGCCCTGCCCCGAGGCAATGGTGGAAAGCGCCCTATATCACGCCAATCTGCTCGAAGAACATGACTTCAGGGAGTATAAGATCAGCGTCAAGGCGTCGGATGTCTTTCTGGCGGTTGCCGCCTATCAGGGACTGGCCGAAGCCGGCGACTTCCCCATTCATCTGGGGATTACCGAAGCAGGCGGACTGACGACCGGCACCGTCAAATCGGCTATCGGGATGGGTTCGCTACTATGGGCGGGAATTGGCGATACGATACGGGTATCTTTGTCTGCGGATCCCGTTGAAGAGATCAGAATTGGATTTGAACTGCTCAAGGCGCTGAATTTGCGTCATCGGGGTGTCAGTATTATTTCCTGTCCAAGTTGCGCGCGGCAGGGTTTTGATGTGATCGGAACCGTACAGCTTCTCGAAGAACGGCTTGCGCATATCTCGCAGCCTGTGACCGTTTCGATCATTGGATGCGTCGTCAACGGTCCGGGGGAGGCGCGTGAAACTGATATCGGCTTTACCGGCGGCGGTGCGGGCAGCGGCATGGTCTATGTTGCGGGGCTACCCGATCACAAATTGCAAAATGACGGTATGATCGATCATATTGTCGCGTTGGTGGAGGCGAAAGCCGCCGAAATGGCGCGCGAACAGGCAGCAAACACGGCCGAGGCAGCGGTACAGGCCTGACACGCCCTAATGATGAAACATGCGAGGACCCGCATATTGACCGGGTATCCTTTGCGAATCAGCCTATTGAGTGACCGGTGCGAATACCTGAAGCAAAACTGATTGAAGTCCTGACACGGCATCAGGAGCTTGAAGCGCGGATGGCGGCGAACTTGCCGCCTGATGAATATGTCGCCTTGTCGCGTGAATATTCCGAGCTTGGCCCGGTCGCCAAGGCCGTGTCCGAACTGCGTGCCGCACGCAGTGAGCTTGCCGGGATCGAGGAGCTGTTGGACGATCCCGATACGGATGCGGAAATGCGTGTTATGGCGCAAGAGGAAGCGCAGGAACTGGCGGACCGGTTGCCCGAGCTTGAAAACCGCATGCTTGTCCTGCTTGCTCCCAAAGACGAGGCCGACCGCAAGAACGCCATTCTTGAGGTGCGCGCGGGCACCGGCGGCGATGAGGCGGCCTTGTTTGCGGGCGATCTTTTCCGGATGTATCAAAACTATGCCACCGATCATGGCTGGCGGGTCGAGATTATGTCGGCGTCCGAAAGCGAGGCGGGCGGGTTCAAGGAAATTGTCGGCCGGGTCAGCGGCCAGGATGTGTTCGCCAGATTGAAGTATGAATCAGGGGTGCACCGCGTGCAGCGCGTACCTGAAACCGAAACCCAGGGCAGGATTCACACATCCGCCGCAACGGTCGCCGTGCTTCCGGAGGCCGAGGAAGTCGATATAGCCATCGACGAGAAGGATTTGCGGATCGACACCTATCGCTCGCAGGGTGCGGGGGGGCAGCATGTGAATACCACCGACAGCGCGGTGCGGATCACCCATGTTCCATCCGGTGTCGTTGTTCAGTGTCAGGATGAAAAATCCCAACACAAGAACCGGGCGAAGGCAATGACGATGCTGCGCGCGACACTTTATGATCATAAACGTCAGGAAGCGGAAGCCGCGCGCGCCGCCGACCGGAAGGGACAGGTCGGAAGCGGCGACCGATCCGAACGGATCAGGACATATAATTTTCCCCAGGGCAGGGTAACCGACCATCGCATCAATCTGACGCTTTACAAGCTCGACCGGGTCATTACCGGTGAAGCGCTCGATGAGATTATAGACCCGCTGATTGCCCACGATCAGGCCGACCGCCTGGCCCATATGGGGATGGCGGGGGAAGGCTGAAATGCCAGGCGGATCCGGGGACCGTGAGATGGTGCCGATTATTGATGATGTGCTGCGCGCCGCGACGCGCCGGCTGTTAGCTGCCGGCGTGCCGCACGCGGCACGCGATTGCCGGTTGCTGATGGGGTCCGTGCTGGGATGGGATCAGGCGCGTTTGATCGGACAGGGCGATACGGAAATCGATGCAGAGCCGCGCGCGCGGTTCGCGGCGCTTGTCGCGCGCCGGGAAAGGCGTGAACCGGTATCGCGAATTCTGGGGCAACGCGAATTCTGGTCGATGACATTCGCGCTCAACGCGGCGACGCTTGATCCGCGGCCCGATAGCGAAACGCTGGTCGAGGCGGCGCTTGCCCAGATAGGGGACCCGATGCAGCCGGTCAGGATCGCAGATCTGGGAACGGGTAGCGGTTGTCTTCTGATAGCATTGCTGTCGGAATTGCCACAGGCCGTCGGGGTTGGCGTTGATGTGTCGCGCCAGGCTTTGCAGCAGGCGTGCCTGAATGCGCAAATCCACGGCGTAGCCGGGCGCAGTCAGTGGCAACAAGCGGATTTGCTGCAATCGACTTGGGTCGATGAGATTGGCGCACAGTTTGACCTGGTAATTGCAAATCCCCCCTATATACCGATCGGTGCCAAATCGCAGCTTGCTCCCGAGGTCTGTGACTATGATCCGAAAGAGGCGCTTTTTGCAGGGGAAGACGGTCTTGATTTTTACCGGGTGATAACAAATTCCCTGCATGATTTGCTGGCACCGGCGGGTGCGGTGGTTCTTGAAGTCGGAATTGGTCAGGCAGAGCCCGTCACATCCCTGTTACGCGCGCAGGGGATGATGGTGCATCCGCCCTGGCATGATTTAGCCGGCGTTGCGCGTGTCATTGTCGGGACTTGCCGCTGAATTTCTTTCACAGATTTTTGACGTCGAAATTGGCGTCGGGAATGAAAACAGTACCTATTTTTGAATTTGGACGGATAAAGCTGGTTAGTGGCGAGAAAATGGTTGGAAATGTCTCGGGAACCGGCTAACGTCTCTGGAGCGATTGAGCCTTTGAGGCTCTCGCGATTATCCAGCTATATCGCAGGTAAGATGCGGTTTCGAGAGAGCCGGAATGGATAGTCGATAGCGTTATGTGGGACGGTTGCGTCCCAAATCGTTCCTTGAACAAACGCTGATGATGCGGGACTGGCAGGCAGTTTCGGCTTTGCCCGGTTGTTTTTACGGGTGTTGGATGCAGCCAGTCTGCGACAAATTTGCGGGATTTGATATGATGCCTGAGATCTACTCGTTATGAGAACCAGTCAGAATAGTAAACGTGCGCGTGGCCGAGGCCGCAAACCGCACGGTAATAACCCAAACCGGACATTCGACAGCAATGGACCCGATGTTAGAATTCGTGGTAATGCGTCGCATATTTGCGATAAATATCAATCACTTGCCCGTGATGCCAATGCATCGGGCGATCATGTGGCGGCGGAAAATTATCTGCAGCATGCAGAACATTATTACCGCTTGATGGCGGCCGCCCAAGCGCAGTCCCAGAGCAAGGAAAATGCACCCGATCCGGAGGCGCCGAAAGAGCGCGAGGGCAGACGCCAGAATGGTGGCGGGCGCCGGAACGGCCGCGCGGCTGCTACGGATGATAGCGATGCAACAGCAGCTCCCGGCACAGCTGATGCAAGCGATCAGGAGAAGAGCGATAATGATTCCGCTGCTGTCTCGGCCGCACCGGCGTCTGATGATGCGTCATCGCTCATGACTGCCGACGCGGATGAACAGCCGGTGCAGGCGGCGGTGATTGCCGAATAATTCGAATCGCCTGTTTATCATTCATGTAGGCGATAGCGGATACGCAAGCAAAAGCGGTTCCGATCCGTGCATCGCGCCGCATTGATCAGGCTGAAATAAAACCGTCTCTCCTTCGGAGGATTTGCGGCAATTTGCCGCCGTTTTTTCGCATTTCTGACCTTGTACCCGGCCGCCCACGCCCCAAATATTGCCTGAGGCTGGTGCCCGATCGGGGCTGGCCCGGCAGCAAATCCTTATGCTGTCCTGGTGAAGAAGGCGTTGCCATGCATGCCCGTCTGGGGTGCATATGTCTGCGGTAGATCGCGGATGGCATGCGTGCTTATGAGGTAAGAAATGCAGTTTGAAAAATATACCGAACGTTCGCGCGGCATGATCCAGGCTGGCCAGACGCTCGCCCAGCGTAGCGGACATGGCCAATATACCCCCGAACATATTCTGAAAGTGCTGCTTGATGATGAGGATGGCCTGTCGGCCAATCTTATCCGCGCAGCCGGTGGCAATCCCGAACAGGCCAAGCGTGCCGTCGAGGAAGAACTTGCCAGAATGCCTTCTGCCAGCGGTCCGGGCGCGGGGCAGCTGCATCTCAGTCAGCAGCTTGCCAAACTTTTCGAGCAGGCGGAGGAACTGGCGAAGAAAGCGGGCGATGCCTATGTCACGGCCGAACGGTTGCTTTTGGCGGTCACCCTTGCAGCAGGTTCGAAAGCTGCCAAAATCCTCGCCGATGCCAATGTCACAGCCGAACGGCTCAATGCCGCCATCAATGATTTGCGCAAGGGGCGCACCGCCGATAATCCGACAGCGGAGGAAAGTTTCGACGCGCTGAAGAAATATGCGCGTGATCTGACCGCTGCGGCACGCGATGGCAAGACCGACCCGGTGATCGGCCGGGATGAGGAAATTCGCCGTACGATCCAGGTCCTGTCGCGGCGGACCAAGAACAATCCAGTTCTGATCGGTGAACCCGGCGTCGGCAAGACAGCGATTGTCGAAGGGCTTGCCCAGCGCATCGTCAATGGCGATGTGCCCGAAAGCCTCAAGAACAAGAAGCTGATGGCGCTTGATATGGGGGCGCTGATCGCTGGCGCTAAATATCGCGGTGAATTTGAGGAAAGGCTGAAGGCTGTTCTTGAGGAAGTCACGAGTGCCGCCGGTGAGATCGTGTTGTTCATCGATGAGATGCACACGATTATCGGCGCAGGCGCGTCGGAAGGTGCAATGGATGCGTCCAACCTCCTGAAGCCGGCGCTTGCCCGCGGCGAGCTGCACTGTATCGGCGCGACCACGCTTGATGAATATCGCAAACATGTGGAAAAGGATGCGGCGCTTGCGCGGCGGTTCCAGCCGGTATTTGTGGCTGAACCGACTGTCGAGGATACGATTTCAATCCTGCGCGGTCTGAAGGAAAAATATGAGCTGCACCACGGCGTGCGGATTACTGATGGCGCAATTGTATCTGCGGCAACTCTGTCGAACCGTTATATTTCGGACCGGTTTCTGCCCGACAAGGCGATTGACCTTGTCGATGAGGCGGCAAGCCGGCTGCGCATGGAAGTCGATTCCAAGCCTGAAGAGCTAGATGAGCTTGACCGGCGGATCATTCAGCTGAAGATCGAACGCGAGGCGTTGCGCAAGGAAACCGATCAGGGCTCAAAAGACAGGTTGGAAAATCTTGAAAAAGAGCTGGCCGATCTGGAACAGCAATCGGCCGAGATGACTGCGCGCTGGCAGGCGGAAAAGGAACAGCTTGCGGGTGCGCATCGGTTGAAAGAGCAGCTCGATCAGGCGCGCAATGAATTGCAGCAGGCGCAGCGGGACGGCAATCTGGCGCGCGCTGGGGAGCTGTCCTATGGCGTGATCCCCGATCTGGAGCAGAAGCTGCGCGGGGCCGAGGAAGCCGGTGAGCGGCACAGCCTTGAGGAAGCGGTGACTGATGAGCATGTTGCCGGTATCGTCTCGCGCTGGACAGGTATCCCCGTTGACAAGATGCTGGAAGGCGAGCGTGAAAAGCTGTTGCAGATGGAAACGCTGCTCGGCCAGCGAGTGGTCGGTCAGAATGAGGCGCTGAGTGCCGTCGCCCATGCGGTCCGGCGCGCGCGCGCTGGCCTTCAGGATCCCTCGCGCCCGATTGGCTCGTTCCTGTTTCTCGGTCCGACCGGGGTCGGAAAGACGGAGCTTACCAAGGCGTTGGCGGCCTTTCTGTTCGATGACGACAGTGCAATCGCCCGGATCGATATGTCCGAATATATGGAGAAGCATTCGGTTGCGCGACTGATCGGCGCACCGCCGGGATATGTCGGTTATGATGAAGGCGGCGCGCTGACGGAAGCTGTCCGGCGGCGGCCCTATCAGGTGGTGCTGTTCGACGAAATCGAAAAAGCGCATCCGGATGTGTTCAATGTGCTGTTGCAGGTTCTTGATGATGGCCGGCTGACCGATGGTCAGGGTCGGACAGTGGACTTCACCAATACAATTATCATCCTTACCTCCAATCTGGGAGCTGAGCATCTGGCGGCGCTTCCGGACGGAGAGCCGGCCGAAAATGCCCGTGCTGCAGTGATGGATGTGGTCCGCGCGCAATTCCGGCCCGAATTTCTCAACAGGCTGGATGAAGTCGTGCTGTTCAACCGTCTCAGTCGCGAAAACATGGCGGGGATTGTTGAAATTCAGATCGCGCATCTGAAGAAATTGCTTGCCGATCGCAAGATTACACTTGAATTGCGGGATGCCGCGCTAAGCTGGCTGGCGGATGCAGGCTATGATCCTGTTTATGGTGCCAGGCCGCTGAAGCGGGTAATTCAGCGGACCCTGCAAAACCCCCTTGCCGAACGGTTGCTTGCGGGAGATATCAAGGATGGCGAGACGGTTTTCATCGATGCCGGCGAGAGCGGGTTGACCATTAACGGTCAGGACGCAAAGCAGGCGGCCTGAATAGTTCACAATTTGGCATTTAGCCATAACCCGCCGCTGTTTATTCGGCGGCGGGTTTTCATGTCAGCTCTGTTCGCCGCCGGTGCCCGCCGTATCACTGCGCCAAATAATATTCTGTATCGGGATTAAGCGGGCTGACTGTTGACATCGCAGGTCATACATGTTTGGTAAAGGGCGATGTTCATTGGCCAGATACAATCAGGACATGGCAACTGTGCGCCACATATGGTGTTGGGTGCTGGTGTCGGGTGCTATTGCAATTAATCAATGACCCTTGGACTCACAATTCGGAAGCCGGTTGCGGACGACGGGAACGCTGTGCATCGCTTGATAGCCGCGTGTCCTCCGCTTGATACCAATTCCCTTTATTGCAATCTGCTGCAATGCACGCATTTCTCCGATAGTTGCGCTGTCGCTGAAAATGGTGAGGCGCTTGTCGGTTCCTTGTCTGGATACAGATTGCCAAATTCGCCGGACGTGTTGTTCGTCTGGCAAGTGGCGGTCAGCGAGGCCGCGCGCGGCACCGGTGTCGCCGGGCAAATGCTACGCAATATCCTGCGGCGGCCTGAAAATGCCGAAGTTCGGTATGTGCACACAACGGTCACCGAGACGAATGCGTCTTCCCGGGCCTTCTTCCGGAAGTTCGCGAATGGTCTTGGTGCTCAGTGGGCAGAGGAAAAGTATTTTGACCAAGACATGCATCTGGCGGGCGAACATCCGAGTGAGTTCCTCCTGAGGATCGGACCATTCGACCTGGCCGCTGCTGATTGATGCCGTAACGCGGCTGTAACAAAACCCAGAAAAACAACATGCTAACAAAGGTGAAATCATGCAAATCGTTGAAGAAACGGGCGCTGACACAGAGCAGGACCTGACAACTTTCGAGGAGATGGAATCGGAGGTTCAGAGTTATGCGCGCGCATTCCCGGTTATCTTCGATAAAGCGGAAGGCGCCGTCATATACGATCAGACGGGCGCGCGTTATATCGATTTTCTGGCCGGCGCTGGCAGTTTGAATTATGGCCATAACAACCCGATATTGCGGGATGCGCTGCTTGAATATATTGGCCGTGGCGGTATCACCCATAGCCTGGATTTGCATACGGTTGCCAAGGAGGCGTTTCTGTCGCGGCTGGGTGAAAATATCTTTACCCCGCGTGACATGGATTACGTCGTGCAGTTTACCGGCCCGACCGGTACGAATGCGGTCGAGGCCGCGCTGAAGCTTGCCCGTAATGTGACCGGGCGGCAGAACGTCATTTCATTCACCAATGGATTTCACGGCGTATCCGTCGGCGCGATGGCGGCCACCGGCAATTCCCATCATCGGGATGCCGCCGGGCTGCTGCTGACTGGTGCGACATCGATGCCGTTCGACAATTATCTTGGCGATAAATTGGATACGATCGAATATCTCGATGCGATGTTGAGCGATCCGAGTAGCGGGCTTGATTTGCCGGCGGCGGCAATCGTCGAAACCGTGCAGGGCGAGGGCGGTCTGAATGTAGCGAGCTTTACTTGGCTGCAGCGGCTGGAAAAAGTCTGCCGCGCACATGATATGTTGCTGATTATCGATGACATTCAGGCTGGCTGCGGACGGACCGGCACCTTTTTCAGCTTTGACAATGCGGGGATCTCCCCTGACATCGTGACATTGTCAAAGTCCTTAAGCGGCTTTGGTTTGCCATTCGCGGTGACGCTCATCAAGCCGGAATATGACAAGTGGAAGCCCGGCGAGCATAACGGCACGTTCCGGGGCAATAATCATGCGTTTGTCACGGCGGAAAAGGCGATTTCCCATTATTGGTCCGATGACAGCTTCTGTAACGAGATCGCGCGCAAGGGTGATTATCTTGCGCAGCGACTGCAGGAGATCGTTGACCGCCACGGCAAGGAACGGCTGATGGCGAAAGGCCGCGGCATGATGCGCGGGATTGAGTGCGGCAACGGCGATATTGCCGGCGCGATCAGCAATTGCGCATTTGAGAATAATATGATCATCGAGACGAGCGGCTCAGAGGATCAGGTTGTCAAATGCCTGCCGCCCCTGACGATTACCGATGCCGAGCTTGATGAGGGGCTTGATATTCTGGATAAGGCTGTCGGTCAGGTCATGCGCGAGCTTGGCCGCAAGGCCGCCTAGGGCGCATCGCGTCGCCTCTCCAACAAAAATAAAGTCAGAATGAGATGGAACAATTATGATCGTACGCCGTTTACAGGATGCTGACCGCACCGACCGCAGGGTCACCTCCAAAACCTGGGAAAGCACGCGGTTGCTGTTGAAAGATGACGGGATGGGGTTTTCATTTCACATCACCACCATCTATGCGGGAACCGAGACCCATATGTGGTACAAAAACCATCTGGAATCGGTCTATTGCATATCCGGCGAAGGGGAAGTGGAAACCGTTGCCGATGGCAAGGTCTATCCGATTTCACCCGGTACGATTTACATCCTTGATCAGCACGACAAGCATATCTTGCGGGCGAAAACGGAAATCAAATTTGCCTGCGTGTTCAATCCGCCGCTGCATGGCAAGGAAGTGCATGATGAGACAGGCGCCTATCCGACCGAGGCCGAAGTCGCCGGTCGGTAATGCCGCGCCTGGCGGTTTGGATGCGGGAGCAAGTTATCTATAGAACATTTTGAAGGATTATGCAGGACGACTATCCATCGCGAACTGGGGCGAAGCCGCAAGTCATGTTGCGGCAGGATCCTGTCTTATATGATGCTCAGTTAGAAAACTGTCCTTACGGAGCCGCGGCCGCCCGGCAGTTCGACGCGCAGGGTTTTTACTTTCTGCCCGAGTTGTTTTCCGCCGAAGAGGTCGCGGTGCTAAACCGGGAGATGCAGCGGATCCGCACGGACAAGGCGCTGCGGCAGCGTGAGGAGCTTGTTACCGAGCCAGGCTCTGAAGACTGTGTTCGGACAGTGTTTGATATTCATCTGTTCAGCACTGCTTTTGGCGCGGTGGCGAATGATTCGCGGATCCTCGATTTCGTCCGCTTTATTTTGAAAGACGATCTCTATCTGCATCAGACACGTCTGAATTATAAGCCTGGCTTTCGGGGGCGTGAATTTTACTGGCATTCCGATTTTGAAACCTGGCATGTCGAAGACGGCATGCCGCGCATGCGGGCCGTCAGTGTCGTGTTGGCCCTGCGCGACAATGTCGATGCGAATGGTCCGATGTTGCTTGTTCCCGGCTCTCATCGCCAGTTTATCGGCTGCCAGGGGGTAACGCCGCGCGACCATTATAAGCAATCATTGAAAGAACAATATTTCGGGACGCCCGACGATGACGCCTTGGCGGGATTGATTTCCGAAGGCGGAATCTTTTCGGCGATCGGGCCGGCGGGGTCGGTGCTGTTTTTCGACTGCAATCTGATGCATGGTTCAAATAGCAATATCACGCCGTTTGCGCGCAGTAATGCGTTCTTTGTGTTCAATGCGGTTAGCAACCGGCTTGTGCAACCGTTCGGGGGTACCGCGCCCAGGCCCGAATTTATCGCACATCGAGAAGGGTGAGCGGCGGCTCGAACTATGCGTGACTTTTAGCTTGGGGTCGCCATTGCAAGCTGCCGGTCATGGGTGCGGGCCAACAGCAATTGTGCAGCCATCGCGCCCAGCGTACAGAGCAGCATATCCTTCTGCGCATCCCAGATATCGCCTTGCGACCCCAGGAAATCATCTGATCCGTCATGCCCGATTTCAGCACTCAGCCACTCAATGATTTCATAGATCGCGCTGATGCCCGCGCAGCTTAGGACGATCAGTGCGAACAGCCATTTCCCCGGCCGCAGGGGAGAGGTCCGGAGCAACAGCTCCCGCGCTACCATCGCAGGCACGAACCCCTGGAATATGTGACCAAGCCGGTCATAGTGATTGCGGCCAAGATCCAGCATGTCGCTGAGATGGTTGAATAACGGCATGCGCGAATAAGTATAATGCGCACCGACAAGAAGCAGCACCGCATGCAGCGCGATAAGGATATAGACGAGGTCGGTAAACCGGAACCTGTGCGCCGTCGCACCAAGCAAAATGACTGCGATTACCGCCGGGCTCGCCTCGAGCCACCAGACGAGCCGGTCGTAAGGATCAATCCAGGACCAGACGAATACAGGGCTGAGCAAGGCCAGCAATACCAGCGGTACCCGGAAGTTTTGTCCGCCAATTGCCGTCACTTTGCATCTGCCGTTTGCACGGGGTCCCCGTTCATCGCGATACGTTCCTGTTCGATTTTCTCGCGTGACTGCTGAAAGGCGACCAGGGCAGAATTTTGCAGCGACCTTCCGGTGGGCAGTTTTAACGTGCGCGAATTGACCTGCTTGCCGTTGAAATGCACTTCATAATGCAGATGTGGTCCGGTCGAGCGGCCGGTGCTCCCGACATAACCGATCGTCTGACCCTGCCTGACTCTTGCACCCGTTCGGATACCGCTCGCGAATTTCGACAAATGCGCATAAGCGGTCTTGTATTGCCCATTATGCCGTATGCGGATGTAATTGCCATAGCCGCCGTTGCGGCCGGCGATTTCGATCGTGCCGTTCCCCGCCGCCATGATGGGCGTGCCGCGCGGTGCCGCAAAGTCGGTGCCTTTATGCATGCGGGTGTAGCCCAGAATCGGATGTTTTCGCGGGCCGAAGCCGGATGACAGTCTCGCGCCGTCAATTGGCGTTTTCATCAATGCCTTGCGGGCGGTTTTGCCGTTCTCGTCGAAATAGTCCGCATCCGGATCGCCGGGCGGCTGAAACCGGAACAGCTCTCTGCGTTGTCCTGAAAGCGTCAGCGAGGCATAGCGGATCGGGCCAGCCCGCGCGACCTCGCCATTATAATCGAGTTCCTGGTCGAACAGGATTTCGAATGCATCGCCCTCGCGGATATCGCGTTGAAAATCGACATCGAAACTGAACAGGCGGATCAGTTCGACAACCGTATCCGCACTGGCCCCGGCCTTGCGGGCCGCGGTGAACAGATTGGCGTTGATCGTGCCTTTTGCCAATGTCGGGCGGCGTAGCAGCTCGGTAATTATTTCCTCCGCGGAAAAACGCCCATCTTGCTGGCGCTTGACGGACACGAAACGATCGACATCGGTCTGGATTGTCAAATGCGACAGCCGCATCGGCGGATTGTCTGCGGTTGCCCCGTGCGGATATCCCGCAGCCGCCAGCGGCAGTTGCTGGCTCTCCAATGTCAAACTGATTTCCTGATTGATCTGAAGCTTGCGGGGGTCGAAATAGGCGCGAATCGCGGTTACGGCGTTTTCGGCTTCCGCCGCGGATGCGCCGCCACGACGAATCATCTTCTGCAAAGTGTCGCCGCGCTCGACCACAAGGGTTGTCGAACGCATATTCTCCGCCTCCGCATCGGGCGGCGGCAGATGTCGCGACAAAACATCCGGCCGGTTTTCGGCGCCAAGCAGATCCGCTTCCATTGAGTCGCCAGGCTGAAACCGCCCAAACTGGTGGATCAGATTGATTTGTGCGTTAACGCATAGGGTGCCCGATGCGACGAGCAAGCTGAACCCGGCAAAAATCTGTTTGCCTTTGAAGCGACGGGTCATGCCGCCGCCGGCAATGGCGTCTTGATTGCCCGCAACAGCGGACGATTCGGATGTCACTTCGTCGTCGTCGCGATTCGGAGTTTGCGAAAAAGGGTCGTTCATCTGTCCACCACTTACCCTCTGTCCACTGAGCAGCCGGTCATCCGCCACAATAATCGCGGAAATCTGCGGCATTGCGTTGCGATTCGTGACTAACAATGCCTTTCCAGCCCGACTCCGTCAACGCGGATTTGCTCGGTTAATCAAGCGCCTGCCCGTCTCCGAACGGTACCCGCCAAGCATTTTGCATCCGTTAACGGGCGGCAAAAAACGCCCGATTTCGGCGCTTCCGCACAAATTGTGACCGTCTGATGAAAAAAACTGCAAAACGGTTGTTGACTTCCAAGAGCCCCGCCGCATATAACCCGCTCATCGCGAGGCCAAACAGCGGCTCCGCTCCGGGCGAAAACAGTTCTTGCACTGCGATTTAGCAAGCATTATATTGTTCAGCCCGACTTGCGAGAGAGTTACTCGGCTTCGGGAGATCTCGGTCATTGACTCAAATTGTCTGTACTGCTTTCGCAGTGCGGCTATCTGTGTCGCCGGGACCAGGCGTTAACGTCTGGATGCTATTTGACAATTTGGTTTTGGAAGGGAAACGCAGGCGGCGGTATGACTGTCGAAGTTATACTGCTACGGCGTTTCAATAAGGTGTCATTGCTTATGTCCGGCCGGTTTGCCGGTGGGGCATGAAGCGGTGAAACCTCGTCAAGCGTTTTAGCAGAAGATCAAACTTGAGAGTTTGATCCTGGCTCAGAACGAACGCTGGCGGCAGGCTTA
>CALAQW010000118.1 GCA_937888955.1 uncultured Alphaproteobacteria bacterium
GGCATGAAATTGTTCATAAACAGTCATAGAACAGGCGCGAGCCAAGCGCCAGTCACGGAGGGAACCTGACATGTCCAAACCTGAAATCGCCGGCAGGGAGCCGCTCGCGGTCACGGTAGAAGAAGGTAAAACCTATTTCTGGTGCGCCTGCGGCAAATCAGAAAATCAACCGTTTTGCGATGGCAAACACAAGGGAACCGCTTTTACACCGTTGCCCTATAAGGCGGAAAAATCCCGCAAGGTCTTCTTCTGCGCTTGCAAGCAGACGGGCAACGCGCCAATGTGCGACGGAAGTCACAGTAAACTTTAGTCAAATGGGCTGGCAACAGCGCCAGGACCTGTACCGTTTTTATGAATTTCTACTGCAGATTGATCCTGTGCGCCGTCCTGGCTTCGCTATCCGCCGCCTGTGGCGTGACTGGAGAGAAAGCGAAACCGCCGCCGCAATGCCCGATTGTCGGCATTCTGGACGATACCGCACGGGCGCGATATTTCGCGGATCCGGCCAATCCCGATTTCGATATGCTGGCCTATGATGTGGAACTGCGTAATGCCGCGCTTATCAGCTGCGAATGGCGCAAGGATAAGGTTGTGTCCAAAATCCGCTTTGAAGCTGCCGCCAGGATCGGTCCCGGCGCACGCAGTGATACGGTGGAAATTCCGATGTTTATCGCCCTTATCGATCCCGAAGGCAAACCACTTGCCAAGGTACCATCGACCGAAAAGATTAAGTTTAGCGTAGAGAAACCGCTCCAGCGTTTTGCGCGGGAAGTTAAAGATATCTACATCACGCCCGAGGATGGCAAAAAGAGTGGCGATTACGAAATCCTGCTCGGTATCCAGCTCACCCGCGCGCAGCTTGACTTCAATCGTAACAGCGCACGCCAGCCCGCCCGGCCGAATATAAAGGAATTGCTGCGCTAATTCGCTGCCCCTGACCGCGCGTTTATTCCCGCGCGCGCGGCATCATGCATTCGATACCACCACCCGCAAAGCACGGGGCGTTCGTGACAAATCGCAACGGACCGTGCGCCCGCGCCGGTGGATCGAAACCGGATGATATTGCCGCACCGCCATCTGCGGCAGATCGACAAGGTAGGTGCCGTTATTCCAGCCGAAATAAGCGTCCCACTCCTCAAACCCCCAACCATCCCAACCGACAGGCGGGGGTGCCACAAGATCGGTGACAAGCGGCTGATGCACGGCGCAAAACCCGGCAACACAACGCCCCGGACTGGCGGGATCAAGGCGCGGGGCTGCCTTATGCAACAGATCAGGCGTGTAATAGCCCATCTGTTCGAGATAGATCCCGACCGAGATTTCCCTGCCCAGGGTAAAATGAATCAATGCGCGGTCCATGACAGACGCAGCTTAGCGGAAAATATTTAACGCTTCCAATGCGCAAATTCATTCCACGCAGGCATGGGTTTGTGCGGCAAAGTGGCGTCAATCACCCTCACGCTTCACATAATCAGATCCGAATGCCACCCGGCGCACACCCACCGTATCGGTCGGCTGATGACCGATGGTATGGGCGGGCGCAGGACAACGCGCCACATAGTTGGTGAGCCGGCCAATTCCCGTTACCTCAACCTCAACCACATCGCCTTCCGCCATCGGACGCGAATTGGCGGGCGTGCCGGTCAGGATGACATCGCCGGGCAACAAGGTGATATGCCGACAAAGATCGGCAAGCAGATAGTCGATACCGAAAGTGATATTGGCCACCGGATCTTCCTGCACCACCTTGCCATTGATATAGGTGCGCAAGGTTTCCTTGCGGATATCGATGCCACGCACGATCCCTGGCCCGACGGGGCAGAAGCCGTCCATTCCCTTGACCCGGGTCATGCCGCCGCTGTCCGTATCGCGATAATCGTGACAGCCAATATCGTTGCTCGGCGCAAAACCGGCCAGATAGTCCCAACAATCCTCAGGCGCGATATTGCGCATCGGCTTGCCGACAATCGCCGCAATCTCCCCCTCATAATTGAGATACTGACAATCCTGCGGCAGATGCAGCTTGCCGCGATGCGCATTCATACTGGTTGTCGGTTTCTGAAAATAGGACGGGGTTGCCTGCTCGGGCGCGCCGAACTCGATGCGCCGCGAATCATAGTTAAGATGCACTGCCAGGATCTTGGTCGGATCACAGGGCGGCAGATAGGCGGCATCCGCCTCGCGCACCCGCCGCCCGTCGCCAAGCACAAGCTCCTCGCCGTCGGGCCGCACCCATTCGGTGACCCCCTCATGCAGGATGCGCCGCCATTCTTCCCTCTTGCCCTTCAAAACGCTCATTATCTCTTCCCCGGCCTGTTGTGTTGTCTTCTGTTATGCAAGATTGCCCGCCGGCGGCAGACCGAGCAACAACCGCCCGTAAATCTGCCGCGCCACATCATAATCCGAAAAGGCGTGCGCCGCCGCCCCGTGCATGTCGCGGAAGGCGCGCTGCAAATGATTGTCGCGCTGCAGCGCCATGCCACCGCTCGCCCGGAACAGCCTGTCGACCGCGCGGGTGCAAAGCTCGGTCACATAGGTCGCATTGCAACGCATGCGCGTTGTCGCCGCATAATCGAGCACATGCTCGGTTTCCGCCGCCGCCATCAGATCGCTCATATCACGCCGCAGCATCAGCTTTGCGCAATCCACCTCCTGTGCGGCTTCGGCAAGCCGCATATAGGCGGGTGCGGATTCGGCGACGGTGCCGCCGGTAAAGGCGGAGATCCGTTTGCCCTGATGCGCCGTATAGGCGGCAATCACCCCCTCGGCAATGCCGATCGAGGCAGCCGACAGGCCATAGGCAAAAAACGGCCCGAACGCACAGCGGTAAAGCGGATCGCGATTGACCTGATGGCCGCGCGCCGCATAGCTGTTCAGCGCCTGCGTGAGTTCGGAGCGGTGTTCGGGTACGAAAACATCCTCAAGCACCAGATCCTTGCTGCCGCTGCCGCTCATCCCCGTCACATGCCAGGAGGCATCATCGATCGCATAGTCGGTCGCAGGCACAAGATTCATCCGTGCCTCGATCTTGCCGGTTGCGGGATCCGCATGCGCGGAACCGATAATCGCCCAGCGCGCATGATCGCATCCCGTGGAAAACCGGTAGCGGCCACTGATCCGCAAGCCGCCCTCGACCGGGGTGACCTTGCCGACCGGCGCAAGCGAGGAGGACAACAGCGTGTCGGGGGCATCCGCCCACAACTCGTCCTGCGCCTTTTCGCTGAACATCGCCGCCCCTTGCGTATGGATGCCAAGCAGCATGGTCGCCCAGGCGGTTGAGGGGCAGACCTGCCCGATCATCGGCAACAGCTCGTAAAAGGACAGAATATCGAGCTCCTGCCCCCCATAACGCGCGGGCAAGAAGGCGGTGAACCAGCCCGCCTGCCGCAACGCGGCAATATTTGCGTCCGGCACCCGACGCAACGCTTCGGTCTCGCCCGCCCGCGCTGCGATCTCGGGTAGAATTTTTTCGGTCTTTTCACGAATTTCGGCTGCCACCGCACGATGATGCGCGGCGCGCGCGGCACTGGTTTCGGCCATCCTCACCGCCTCCCCCTTGTTTTTATTTTGTATTTTTAATTTTGCGCAAAAGCGTAAGCGCTGCCCCTGTCATGTGCAAGCATCCCCGTGACGCGGACGGCTTTGTGCGGGTATGGTGACGCATGGCAGAAGATCCGGTCCGGCCCCTGAACATTCATGCAAGCTGCGTCGCGATCGGCGGACGCGGGGTGTTGCTGCGTGGACCGTCGGGCAGCGGCAAGAGCGATCTGACGCTGCGGCTGATCGACAGCTATCCCGATTGCCGGCTTGTCAGCGACGACCGTACCGACCTGACGACGCGTGCCGGCACGCTTTATGCCCGTGCGCCGGCGCGGATCGCCGGATTGCTGGAGGTGCGCGGGGTCGGCATCGTCACACTGCCCTTTATGGCAGAGGCCGCCATTGCCCTGCTCATCGATCTGGTCCCCCGTGCAGCGGTGCCCCGCCTGCCGGCAAGCGAGCCGGGGAAATCAGGCCCGCAAGCAGGCCAGAGCGCGGAACTTGCCGGCATTTCCCTGCCCCGGCTCGCACTGCATGCCTTTGACGCCGCAACAGCTGCGAAAATCCGCCTTGCGCTCAGCCAGTTTTGACATGCGCCCAAAATTCATAATTAGCGCCTCCGCACCCCTTTTTGTGACACCGCATGAATTCGACGAAAAACCACGAGAGGGCAATTGCCCCAAGACCCGAGTTGGTCTAATGTCCCGGCCCACGCAGACGCGCACGCACCCGTAGCTCAGCTGGATAGAGCGCTGCCCTCCGAAGGCAGAGGTCAAAGGTTCGAATCCTTTCGGGTGCGCCAGTTCTCTAATATTAGTAGGGATTTGGTCATTGCCGGGGGCCGGCGCATTATCAGCGATTGAGATTTTTTGTTACCTGTTCGAATTGGCGCGGAAATTTTCATCCTTGTCTCGCG
>CALAQW010000119.1 GCA_937888955.1 uncultured Alphaproteobacteria bacterium
GCGGCGCGTCGGCGGCTTGAGGAATCACCCGATTCGCTGGAACGGATTGCCGCGCTTTGCGGTTTTGGCAGTGCCGAGCGGATGCGGCGTGCCTTTCAGCGTCAACTGGGTGTCAGCCCGAACAGTTACAGGGAACGCTTTGCGGCGACTGAGCGCTGCGATCTGACCAGGGAAAGGAGCAAACATGATGGGTGACTATGCCAATACAATCGGGATCCTGATTTTCGATGATGTCGAGGAGCTTGATTTTGTCGGCCCCTGGGAAGTCTTCACCATGTCGAATGAGGTATTTGCGCATCGCGGTGAAGGCGCCCCCGTTGACCGGGTTTTGCTGATTTCCGAAACCGCCGGTCTGATTCACTGCGCCAAGGGGATGCGGGTGCAGTCCGATACGGGCTTTGCCGATTGTCCTGCACTTGATGTGCTGCTGGTGCCTGGGGGTCAGGGTACGCGCCGCGAAGTCGACAATCCCGCCATGCTTGAATGGATCGCCGATGTCGCCGCCGGGTGCCGCTGGGTGACAAGCGTGTGCACTGGCTCGCTGCTGCTGACTGAAGCCGGACCCGCCGCCGGTCGGCGTGTCACGACCCATTGGGGTTTTGCCGATCAGCTCAAAGAACGCGGCAAAGCGGAAGTCCTGACCGATTACCGCTATGTGCGGGATGGTAATGTGGTGACAGCGGCCGGGGTCTCGGCGGGGATCGACATGGCGCTGTGGTTGGTCGGTCAGTTGCACGGCCCCGATCATGCCCGCGCGACGCAAAAGGGCATGCAGTATGACCCCGCCCCGCCCTATCAGGCAGATATCTGATCCCCGCTTTGCCGCGGCCATGATTGGCTGAAGGTTTCCCTTCTTCTCCAAATCGGTTATTGCACGGGAAGGGCGGGAAACAGGGACTCATGATGCAGACATTTGAAGAGTTTTGGGCGCTTGTCGTTGACGTCTGGCAGCAGGGGGTGTTCGGGGCGGATGTCGGTCATTTCATCACCGCGCTTGGTATCTTCCTTGCCTTCTTCCTGCTGCGCGGGCTTGTGACCCGTTTCATTCTGTATGAGATCAAGGTGGTTACCGCGCGCACCCATACCCCCATCGATGATGATCTTGTCGTGGCGCTGGAAGGCCCGATCCGTTTTACCTTCATCATATTGGGGTTGTTTTTTGGCGGCGAGTTTCTGCGGCTTGAGGAGACGCCGGCTGTGTTGGCGGACAATCTGTTCCGCTCGCTCGTGACATTTAATATTTTCTGGCTGCTGTTCCGGCTGGTGCAGCCCTTGTCGCATTTATTCACCCCGCTTGAGGAGCTGTTCAGCCCCGAGCTTGTCGAATGGCTGCTGAAGATCCTGAAAGGGCTGATTGCATTGATCGGTGGCGCGGCGGTACTCGAGATCTGGGGTATCAAGGTCGGGCCGATGCTGGCGGGGCTTGGTATTGTCGGGGCGGCGGTGGCGCTCGGCGCGCAGGATCTGTTCAAGAACCTGATCGGCGGCATGCTGGTACTGGCCGAAAAGCGCTTCCGTGTCGGCGACTGGATTCTTGTCGATGGTATCGTCGAGGGGACGGTCGAGAAAATCGGCTTCCGTTCGACCATGGTGCGGCGTTTCGACAAGGCGCCGGTGCAGGTGCCCAATGCGGAATTCGCCGATAAACCGGTGACCAATTTTTCGGAAATGACGCATCGCCGGATCTACTGGAAGATCGGTGTCGAATATGGCACGCGCATCGATCAACTGCGTGAAATCCGCGACGGGATAGAAGCTTATGTGCTGGGCGAGGATGCCTTTGCGAAGCCGCCTGAAGTCGCGACTTTCGTCCGCATCGACAGCTTTAACGCCTCTTCCATCGATATCATGCTGTATTGCTTTACCCGCACGACCGTATGGGGCGAATGGCTTGCGATCAAGGAACAGCTCGCCTACAGGATCAAGCAGATCGTCGAGGAAGCGGGCACAGGCTTCGCCTTTCCCAGCCAGTCTATCTATGTGGAAAGCCTGCCATCCGCGCCGGGGGATCCGGCGGAGGCTGATCAGGACGGGCCCGAACCGTTCACACCGCCCGAGGATTGAGCGCTCAGCGGATACTTTGCGGCGGCAGCCAATAGCCGCTACCCTGTCGCAAAAACAGGGAGGGACAACAAATGTCGCGCAAGGTATGGATTGAGGTCGCGCTGAACGGCGCATGGACCAGGGCACAGCAGCCCAATGTGCCGGTTACCCCCGATGAATTGATCGCAGATGCGCTGGCCTGCGCAAAGGCGGGGGCCGCGATTTTTCACTTTCACGCCCATGACCCGGTTAGCGGCGAACAGAATGACGATCCTGATATCTATCAGGCGGTGATGGAGGCGGTGCGCGGGGAAACCGATGCGGTCATCTATCCCACCATGCCGATCCACCTGTATGACGGCTGGACTGACAGATATCAGTCAGCAGCCGAGCTCGGCCGGCGCGGGTTGCTTGAGTGGGCGGTGGTCGATCCCGGTTCGCTCAATCTCAATGCCTATGATTTCGCGACCAAGAGGCTGCGCGGCAAGGGCACGGTCTATGTCAATACGGATGCGGAAATCCGGCGCGGCATGGCATTGGCGGCCGAGCATAAGTTCCATGCGGAATATGCCTGTTTCGAGCCAGGCTTCATCCGCCTGGGGGCTGCCATGCATCGCGAATATCCCGATGCGCCCTGCCCGATCTACAGTTTCCGCTTCGCCGAGGATCTGACTTTCGGTCTGCCGCCAGAGGAATGGGCGCTTGATGCGATGTTACGGCTGCTTGAGACCGAGGCGCCGGGCGCGCCCTGGATGGCGGCGAGCATGGGCGGCAATATGACCAGGCTGATTGCCGCCACCGTGGCGCGTGGCGGGCATGTGCGCACAGGGCTGGAGGATGCGCCCTTTGGCACCAGACACACCAATCTGTCGCTTGTCGAGGAATGCGTCGCCGCGATCCAGGCCGCTGGCGCGGAACCGGCAACGGGCACTGATGTGCGTGCCGATTTACGGGCGCTTGCAGCGCGATGAAATGAAAAAGGCAGGCGCTGGGGCCTGCCTTGTTTCCTGTTCGTTACCGATCCCCTTGCGGGGCGGGGTCGCCGTCAGTGCAGATTTTCCCACACCCGCCGTTTCACCGCATAAAGCAATCCGGCAAAGACGATCAGGAAGATCATCACTTTGAAGCCCAGCCGTTTGCGGTGCTCAAGTTTGGGTTCGGCCGCCCAATGCAGGAACTCGACGACATCCTTGGACATCTGCTCCACCGTCGCGGGGGTGCCGTCTTCATATTCGACCTGATCCTCGAACAGCGGCTGCGCCATGGCGATCTGACCGCCCGAGAAATAGGGATTATAGTTCATCCCGTCCCCGATCTCGACGCCCTCGGGCGCATCCTGATAACCGGTCAGGATCGAATAGACATGGTTGGGGCCGTTCTTGCGCGCCTTGGTCATCAGCGACAGATCCGGTGGATAGGCACCGTTATTGGATGCCCGGGCGGCTTGTTCATTCGCGAATGGCGGGACGAATTTATCCTTTGGTTCCGCCGGGCGTTCGAACATATCGCCTTCGGAATCAGGGCCGTCTGTGACCTCATATTCCGCGGCGATTGCCTTGATTTCCGCTTCTGACAGCGCCGGCCCGCCAGCGTCGCCCAAATTGCGGTAAGCGACAAATTTGAGGGAATGACAGCTTGCGCAGACCTCCCTGTAAACTTGCAATCCGCGCCGCAATGCGTCCTTGTCGAAGCTGCCGAAGGGTCCTGAAAAGTGCCAATCGACATCCTTCAGCTCTGCCGCGCCGCCAGCGGCCTGCGCGGGCAAGGTGATCGTTGCCGACAGGGCAAGTCCGATCAGGACGGGCCGGATTTTTGCACGTAACGTTTGTATCATGATCTTATCCCCTACGCGCTCTTGTCCGCGGCTGCTGCTGCACCTTCCGGCGCGCCGCCGCCACCGCCCTTTTCATCCAGCACCGCCTTGGAAATGCTCTCAGGCAGGGGCTTGGGCGTTTCGATCAGCCCGATTATGGGCATGATCACGAAGAAGTGGATGAAGTAATAGGCCGTGGCAAACCGCCCGATCAGCAGATAGGCGCCTTCAGCCGGCTTCGCGCCGATATAGCCAAGCAGCAGGCAATCCAGCACGAACAGCCAGAAAAACTGCTTGTAAAGCGGACGGAACCGGGCCGAACGCACTTTCGATGTGTCAAGCCAGGGCACGATGAACAGAACGAAGATCGCAATGCCCATGGCGATAACGCCAAGCAGCTTGTCGGGGATCGAGCGCAGGATCGCGTAGAAGGGCAGCAAGTACCATTCCGGCACGATATGCTCGGGCGTCGACAGGCGGTTCGCCTCGATGTAATTGTCCGGCTCGCCCAGCGCATTCGGCATATAGAACACGAAAGCGGCGAAGAAGATCATGAACAGGACAAGCGCGAACAGGTCCTTCACCGTGTAATAGGGATGGAACGGCACAGTATCCTGCTCGCCCTTCACATCGATGCCGGCGGGATTATTGTTGCCGGGCACATGCAGCGCCCAGATATGCAGGATAACCACCCCGAAAATCAGGAACGGCACCAGATAATGCAGGCTGAAGAAGCGGTTGAGTGTCGGATTATCGACCGCGAAACCGCCCCAGAGCAGCGACAATAACGGATCGCCGATCACCGGGATCGCGCCGAACAGGTTGGTAATCACCGTGGCGCCCCAGAAGCTCATCTGGCCCCACACGATCACATAGCCGAAGAAGGCCGCCGCCATCATCAGCAGATAGATCACCACCCCGAGAATCCAGAGCAGCTCGCGCGGTTCCTTGTAAGAGCCATAGTAAAGCCCGCGGAACATATGAATATAGACGGCGATGAAGAACATCGATGCGCCATTGGCGTGGATATATCGGATCAACCAGCCATAATTCACGTCGCGCATGATATGTTCGACGCTGGCGAAGGCCAGATCCACATGCGGGGTGAAATGCATCACCAGAACGATGCCGGTGATGATCTGGGTGATCAGGCAGAACATCAGAATGCCGCCAAATGTCCACCAGTAATTCAGATTTTTCGGGGTCGGAAAGGCCACAAATGAACTGTGGACAAGCCCCATGATCGGCAATCGGCTTTCCAGCCATTTCGCCGGCGCGCTTTGCGGCTCGAAGGTCGGTGCTCCGCTCATCCTGTATTCCTCCTAGCCGATCTTGATACGGTCTTCGCCGATAAAGGCGTATTGTGGCACTTCAAGATTGAGCGGTGCCGGCCCTTTCCGGATGCGGCCGGAGGTATCGTAGTGCGAGCCATGGCAGGGGCAGAACCAGCCATCATATTCGCCCTTCTCCCCAAGCGGGACGCAGCCAAGATGGGTGCAAATGCCCATCATGACGAGCCATTCAGCCCGTTGCACCCGCTCCTCATCGGTTTGCGGGTCGCGCAACTCACTGATATCCACGGCTTTGGCCGCCTCGATTTCGGCTGCGGTACGGTGCCGGATGAAGACGGGCTTGCCACGCCATGTCACGGTTACCGCCCCGCCTTCGTCGATCGTTGACAGATCAACCTCGATCGACGCCAGCGCCAGGACCGAGGCGTCGGGGTTAAGCTGATCGATGAATGGCCAGGCTAATGCCGCTGCGCCAACGGCGCCAACAGCACCGGTTGCGATATATAAGAAATCCCGCCTTGTGGGCTCTTCCGCGTGATCGGTCGCCACTTTAGCTTCCCTCTATGCTTTGCGCTGTCTGCCGCAATGTGCCAAACCCAATGTGTAAAACCCATTGTGCGCATTGCCGGCCCCCCAGCGTGCTCGATATGGATTGCGCACTTTTCGCATTAGAAAATGCGCTTGTCCAGACCCGCGACGCGGCAGAATGTCGATGAATGTGTTTCTGTCGCCCTTCGTGGCTGAAATCGTGACACAATAATCACCTGAATCACCTGCAGACCAGAGGGCGGGATAATAGCGTTTGTCGCCCGCAACAAGGCCGCACGGGTGGCGGTTGGCCGGCGTGATGTGCGATCAGGCAGTGCCGCACGCTTTGCGGTAAAGGCCTGGAAAGGAACAATATATGGGATCGGATTATGCTGCGGCTTGCGCTTTACGAGCCTGATATTCCGCAAAATACCGGCACTTTGCTGCGGTTGGGCGCCTGTCTCGGGGTACCGGTCGATATTATCGAACCGTGCGGGTTCCTGTTGACGGACCGGGCGTTCAGGCGCGCGGGGATGGACTATCTCGACCAGGCAATGATGACGCGGCATGACGGCTGGCCGGAATTTTCCGCAACACTCAAATCTGCGGCAAATGGTCCGATGCGGCGTCTCGTCCTGTTGACCACGTCAGCGGAAATTCCCTACACCGAATTCCGTTTCGCGGCGCATGATACGTTGCTGCTTGGCCGGGAAAGCGCGGGCGTTCCGCGCGCGGTTCAGGCGGCGGCCGATGCCCGGTTGCTGATTCCCATGCTGCCTGGCAGCCGCTCGCTCAATGTGGCGGTGGCAGGGGCGATGGTGCTTGGCGAGGCGTTGCGGCAATGCGGCGGATTTGCCGGGCAGGAAGTTAAGGCCGGGCAGGCAAGTTGAGGAGATAACAAGGATGCAAAGCATCACCGAACAGCGCAAGACACGCGCGGCCGATTGGTTCCGGGATTTGCGCGACCGGATTTGCGCCGAATTCGAGACCCTGGAAGACGAGCTGTCAGGCACATTCGCCGATCTGCCCGCGGGCCGGTTCGAACGCACGCCCTGGACGCGCGAGGGCGGTGGCGGCGGCGAAATGTCGCTTATGCATGGCCGGGTGTTCGAGAAGGTCGGCGTGCATATTTCGGTGGTTGAGGGTGTCTTTACCCCTGAAATGCAGGCGCAGATCGAAGGCGCCGCCGAAGACCCGAACTTCTGGGCCGCGGGGATTTCGTTGATTGCCCATATGCGCTCGCCGCTGGTGCCGGCGGTGCATATGAATACCCGCCATATCGTCACGACCCGCAGCTGGTTCGGCGGCGGGGCGGATCTGACGCCGATGTTTCCCGATGCGGCCGATACCGCGGAATTTCATCGCGCCATGAAAGCGGCCTGCGATGCCCATGATCCTGACTATTATCCGCGCTTCAAAAAGCAATGCGATGACTATTTCTTCCTGCCGCACCGGGATGAGCCGCGCGGGGTCGGCGGAATTTTCTATGATCACCATGATTCGGGGGTGTGGGAATCGGATTTTGCCTTCACCAAGGATGTTGGCGAGGCATTCCTGAGTGTTTATCCGCGTCTTGTACGCCGGCATATGAACGCGCCCTGGACCGACGAGCAGCGCGAGGCGCAACTGATAAAGCGCGGCCGTTATGTCGAATTCAATCTGCTTTATGATCGCGGCACGACCTTCGGGCTGAAGACAGGCGGCAATGTGGCGGCGATCCTGTCCTCCATGCCGCCGGTCGTGAAATGGCCCTGATTGCCTGAAAGGCTCACATTGCCGGGCGGATTGGGTTATAAACGTCCGCAGGTAGGCGGGGCGGTTGCCCGGCGGTTGAGCGAGGAACAAGCATGAACAGGTGGGTAATGGGACAATCGGCGGGACGGATGCTTTGGCGCGGTTGCGTTGTGCTGCTGATCTTGGGCGGGGGCATGTCCGCTGCCCGTGCGGAAGTGGCGATCAACGCGTTTTTCGGCCGTTGGGTCGGGGCGGGCATATCGGAAAGCGAGATCAGCGCCAATTTTCAGACGACCGCACGCGATCTGGAAGTGATTGTGACGCCGCATGCACAAGCCGGGTTCGAGATCACCTGGTCCACGGTGCAGCGGCAGAAGGGCAATCCGGATGATCCCACAGAAAAGGTAAAATCCACGACGCTTCAATTCACCCCGGATGCGGGTGGTTTATGGCGCGCGGGGGGATCGGATCCGTTTGCCGGCACGCCTGTCGCCTGGGCACGGATCGATGACAATAGTTTGATCGTCAGCACTTTCACCGTCACCAAGGACGGGGCCGGGGAAACCCAGATCTATCGCCGCACGCTGAGCGGCATGGGGATGGCGCTTGATTACCGCCGGGTTGTCGATGGCGAACTTGTGCGCTCCGCCAAGGCACGGCTGAGCAAATACGCCGAGTAAGGCGGGGATTGCGCTTCCGGCCCGGTTTGGACGCGAGATCTTGTGATTTCAGGCCGGGATGCGCGGCGTTTCGCCGGTATAGCGTGCCCTTGGCCTGATCAGTTGCGGTGCCTGATATTGCTCGATCGCATGTGCGATCCAGCCGATCGTGCGCCCCAATGCGAACAGGCTGAGGCCCGCCGAGGGCGGCAGGCCGAGAATGAACCCGATGCTTGCCAGGGCATAATCGATATTGGGTTTTTCACCGGTGGTGCGGGTCACCAGATCGCGGATCGTCAAGACGATCTGCAATTGCGGAAAATCGGGATAGACCGCGCGCAGCATCGCAAAAAGCTGCATGGCACGTGGATCTCCTTGCGGATAAAGCGGATGCCCGAAGCCGGGTGGTTTTTCCCCGGCCCGAAGCCGGCGCAACAGATAGTCTTCGGGATCGCCGCTGCGGGCGGCATCCTCCAGAAAGGCCGCGACACGCAGGCTGTGTCCCCCATGCAGCGGCCCTTGCAGGGCGGTCAGCCCGGCAATCACCACCCCGTAAAGATGCGCGCGGGTTGCCGCCACGCAACGGGCGGTAAAGGCCGACGCGTTCAGCTCGTGATCGGCGCACAGGATCAGTGCGCCGCGCAGAATATCCGCCGCCGCTGCGGTCGGCAAATGCCACGCCCGTGCCAGATAGTCATGCAATGGTTGCGTCGTGATCGCATTGGCGGGGAGGGGCGTTTCGTCATCCGCAAGCGCGTGCGCGCGGGTACCGGCGATACCGATAATCTGCGCCATCAGCCGCAGGATACGTCCGCCGGTCGCCGCCCGTCCCGCAGCGGTTTCGTTGAATATCGTCTCGTCGCCGGCGGCCGCCACCGGCAGCAGCGCCAGACATTGATCGAGGGGCGTTAAGTCGATCACTGCCTGTTGGGTTGTCCGGAATGCCGCATTGCGGTCGGGCAGCAATGCGGCGGTGAACGGGTCGGCTGTCTCGACCCCCCATAACAGCCGGGCCACCTGCTCGACACTGGCGTCGCGTGCCAATGCGGTCGCATCGACGCCCCGATAATAAAGTGCGCCGTCAGCGATCAGCGTCAATGCGGAATCAAGCACCGGCGCGCCCCAATGCAATGCCTGTTGCGCCGTCTTGTCCAGCTCGCCGCCCTGCGGCTCGCGTTTGGCTTTCAGTTGCCGCACATCCTCGGCGCGGTAGCGTCGCGAGCGGCCACCCGGTGTCGGTTCCGAGCGGATCAGACCGCGACTGACATAGGCGTACAGGGTCGGCAGGCTGATCGACAATTCGGCCGCCGCCTGTTTCGCCGTAAGATAGATTTCCTCATGCATCAATATATATTGAATAACTTAATCAACATTGACCAGTTAAAAAATATCCCCATCCTGTATGGCAGAAATTAGCGACAAATCAGCCCTATCGCTGTGTCGCTGCAAAGGAGAAAACTGCCATGACAAGAATGCCAGATGATTCGGTCACGCCGGAAACCCTGTTGAGCCAT
>CALAQW010000120.1 GCA_937888955.1 uncultured Alphaproteobacteria bacterium
CGGACCGCCGCGCGCGCCTTCCGATCCGCGGGATGACGGCGGGGCTTGCAGTGCATTACGGGGATTGCTGCCATCCTTTGCCCGGCGATCGGATCGTTGGCATCCAGAAGCCGGGTGCGGGCGTCACGATCCACACAATCGATTGTGAAATTCTGGAGCAGTTTGGCGATATGCCAGAGCGTTGGCTTGACGTGTCATGGGACGAGTCAGGTAACTCGCCGGATTTCTATGTTGGCCGGATCGCGGCGACGCTGGCGAACGAGCCGGGTTCCTTGTCGGTTGTGACCGCGTTGATCGCGAAGAATCTCGGCAATATCAGCAACCTCAAGATTATCGGTCGGGCACCGGACTTCTTTGACATGCTGATCGATATCGAAGTGCGCGACGTCAAGCACTTGTCCAATGTCATTGCCGCGCTGCGCGGCTCGCCCCATGTCAGCAAAGTAGAAAGGACGCGTGGCTGACCGAAATGAGAATAGCCGCGACAATTTTCTACACATTCCTCTAACAGTTCTGTGTATATAAGCGCCGTAAACAAGAAGTATTGAGCAGTTGCCGACTTGCGGTGCGGTTCCGTCAGGCCAATATGAATTGTCATGCAATACCGGTCCGGTCCGCTATCTGGGGTATGATGGTCGAACGTCGCTGACACGGTTCGACGGTATTGGCGGAAAGTGTGGCGGATGGTTTTCAAGCGTCGACAAGAGCTGACAAGATTACAGCGGTTCAGGGAATATTTCTGGCCGAAATCGGGTTACCGCAGAACCAGCATTTATTTGTGGCACCGTTTGTCGCGCATGCAGGCATCGCCGCATGCCATCGCAATCGGCTTTGCGTGCGGAGCATTTATTTCATTCACCCCGCTTGTGGGTTTTCACTTGCTTCTGGCCGGGTTAGGTGCATGGGCATTGCGCGGGCATATTCTGTCGGCACTGCTTGGCACCGCGGTTGGTAATCCGCTGACGTTTCCGTTTATCTGGGCCTGGATTTATGAGGCTGGTAATATCTTGTTGGGGCAACGGCACGAAGCAGCTCCGATCGATACAGCAGAAGTCAGCGAGACATTGATGGCCGGGTTTCAACAGGCCTGGGAAATCTTCTGGCCAATGTTGGTCGGTGGTGTGCCCACCGGTGTGATTGTGGCGCTGATATGCTATTTTCCCGTGAAGTTTGGCGTGGAGCGTTATCAGCAAATGCGCCGTGCGCGTTTTGCGGCGAATTTGTCGCTGGATGAATCGTGCAGCCACGATCATGAGCAAGAGGTTAGGAGTTAATGCCCGATTATTTGCGTCTCGGGGTGAATATCGATCATGTCGCCACAATTCGGAATGCGCGGGGCGGCGGCCATCCCGATCCCGTGCGGGCCGCGCGGCTTGCGGTCGCGGCGGGCGCTGATGGTATCACGGCGCATCTGCGTGAAGACCGGCGCCACATTTCCGATGATGATATTGTCAGGCTCACCCGCGATATCGATGTGCCGATCAATCTCGAATGCGCCGCCACGCCCGAAATGCTGGAAATCGCGTTGCGCCACCGCCCGCACGCGGTTTGCCTGGTGCCCGAGAAGCGGGAGGAAAAAACCACCGAAGGCGGACTTGATGTCGCAGGGCAGGGCAATATCCTGAGCCCGTTCGTGCGGCAACTGGCTGGGGCGGGAATTAGGGTGTCGCTGTTCATCAATCCCGATCAGCGGCAGGTTGAGGCGGCGCAACAGGTTGGCGCAGCAGTCATTGAGCTGCATGCGGGGGGCTATTGCGAGGCGGTTATTGCCGGCGATCAGAAAAGTGCGGCGGCTGAGCTTGCCCAGCATCACGCGGCTGCAGCTGCTGCCGAAGCGCTTGGTCTTGAGGTGCATGCGGGACATGGAATCAGCTTCGATACGGTGGCTGCTTTCGCGGCAATTCCGCAAATTGTCGAACTCAATATCGGTCATTTCCTGATTGGTGAAGCGATATTCAGCGGTCTTGATTCCGCAATCCGCCGCATGCGCGGACTGATGGATCAGGCCCGGGCAGAGCGGCTGGGCGCGCGTGGCGCTTAGTCGCCCCGCAGGTTGGCGGCAGACGGTATGATTGTTCTTGGGCTTGGCAACGATCTGATCGATATCCGGCGGATTGAGAAAACGCTGGACCGGTTTGGTGAGCGTTTCACCCAGCGTATTTTCACCGATCTTGAACGGCAGCGTTCGGACAGACGGCATAACCGTGCGGCGAGTTATGCCAAGCGATTTGCGGCCAAGGAGGCGTGCTCCAAAGCGTTGGGGACAGGCTTCCGTCGCGGTGTTTACTGGCGGGATCTGGGGGTTGCCAATTTGCGCTCGGGCAAGCCGACCATGGTGCTGACAGGCGGCGCGCAAGCAAGGCTGGCCGAACTAACGCCCGAGGGGTATCGGGCGCAGATCGATCTCACGATTACAGATGATTTTCCGTTGGCGCAGGCAATTGTATTGATTACTGCCGTGCCGCAGGATTTGCGGATTTGACGTGTTGTGCCGGCTGAATGCCCTGCCGGGTTTGCTTGACAGTCAATATGGGAGATGGTTGAAGCTCACATCGGACTATCTTGCCGCCGCCGCGCCGCATTCGGATCAGTGAATTTATGACAGCCAAGAAGAAATCCAGTGAATTTCTGGAGAACGTCAAAACAATTTTCTACGCGCTGATCATTGCATTGCTGATCCGGACATTCCTGTTTCAGCCATTCAATATCCCTTCCGGCTCGATGATCCCGACATTGCTTGTCGGTGACTATCTGTTTGTATCGAAATTCGCCTATGGCTATAGCCGGCATTCCTTTCCGTTCAGCATCGTTCCGATAGAAGGACGTATCTGGGCCAGCATGCCAAAGCGTGGGGATGTTGCCGTCTTCAAATTGCCATCGGATAACAGCACCGATTATATCAAACGGATCATCGGCCTGCCCGGCGACAGGATCCAGATGCGCGACGGGCAGCTATTCGTCAATGGCAAGCCGGTTGAGCAAGAAAATGCCGCTGACTATGTACAACGCGATCCGCGTGCCGGCGTGCGTCGGGTCCGTCAGTTCACAGAAACACTGCCAAACGGGGTCAGCTACAACACCCTTGATCTGGTGCGAAACGGGCCGGTCGACAATACGGGTGTGTTTGTCGTCCCGGCGGGACATTTGTTCGCAATCGGCGATAATCGCGACAATTCAAGCGATAGCAGGGTCGTGGTTGGCGGTGTTGGTTTCATCCCGATGGAAAATCTTGTCGGTCGGGCGGAAATCATCTTCTTCTCGACGGATGGTTCCGCCCGATTGTGGCAGTTCTGGCGCTGGTTTCAGGCAACGCGTTTCGAACGAATTTTTCAGTCGGTCGCGACCGCGCAGGAATAAATTTTGGCCAGATCCGCGCAGACAAAAGAGATTGGCGAGCTTGAGCGGCAGCTTGAGCACAATTTCACCGACCAGCGCTTGCTGACCACTGCACTGACCCATTCAAGTGTCGCGCCTGATTTCGCGCGAAATTATCAACGGCTTGAATTTCTCGGGGACCGTGTTCTGGCGCTGATTGTCGCGGATCTGTTGATGCAACACTATCCCCATGCGGCCGAAGGGGAGCTTGCGCCGCGGCTTAATTCGCTGGTGTGCAAGCAGACTTGCGCCGATGTGGCACGGCAACTTTCGCTTGGTCCCTGGCTCCGGATGAGCGAAGGGGAAGCCGCCAATGGCGGTCGTGAAAAAGACGCAATATTGGGCGATGTTTGCGAAGCGTTGATCGGCGCGCTCTATCTGGACGGCGGGGAGGCCGCGGCAAGACAGTTCGTTACCCGCCTTTGGCAGCCGCGTGTCAGCGCGCTTGTGGATACCCCGGTCGATCCGAAATCCGCGTTGCAGGAATGGAGCCAGGCGCGGAAACTGGGCACACCCGACTATGTGCTGGTCAGCCGCGAGGGGCCTGATCATGCGCCCGAGTTTCTGGTTGAAGCTCAGTTGCCCGGTCTGGCTTCGGTGCAGGGGCGGGGCAGTTCCAAACGCGAAGCCGAACGCGATGCCGCGTCGGCGCTTCTGGCAAGCATCAAGGACAAGAAAAGGTAGCTTATCATGGATGACGCGCAGCAGAATGCGCCGCTGCACTGCGGATTTGTCGCCCTGATCGGCCCGACCAATGCGGGTAAATCCACGCTGCTCAATCAAGCGGTCGGCGCAAAGCTGTCCATCGTTACCCACAAGGTGCAAACCACCCGTTTCCGGGTTCGCGGAATTGCGATCCGGGATGCGGCACAGATCATTTTTGTGGACACGCCGGGCATCTTCAAACCCCGCCGCCGGCTCGATCGTGCAATGGTCGATGCGGCCTGGGGCGGTGCGCGTGAAGCCGATCTCATTATATTGGTAATCGATGCGGAACGTGGCCTGACCGAGGATGCGGAAGCGATCGCCAGGGGGCTTGTCGATGCGGGCCGGCGCGCGATACTTGCCTTGAACAAGGTCGATCTGGTCAAGCGGGAAAGTTTGCTGGCGCTGACCGATGCGTTTCGGGCCTTCGATATTTTCGATGCGGTGTTCATGATTTCGGCGGAAAGCGGCGATGGGGTGGCACAGCTTCTTGATGATGTCGCACGCCGTTTGCCGCCGGGGCCGTGGCTATATCCTGAAGATCAGCTGTCGGATATTACAGAACGGCTGATGGCTGCCGAAATCACACGGGAGAAGCTTTATCTGCGGCTGCATCAGGAACTGCCTTATGATTCGACGGTGGAAACCGAAGCCTGGGAGCGGCAGAAGGATGGCAGCGTGCGGGTGTCGCAGGTTATTTATGTCCGTCGTGACAGCCAGAAGCCGATTGTCCTGGGCAAGCGCGGGCAGACGATCAAGCAGATCGGTGCTGCGGCGCGAGCGGAGATGGCTGAAACATTCGGCTGTCCCATCCATTTGTTTCTGTTTGTGAAGGTCAGTGGAAAATGGGTGGATGACCCGGAACGTTACCGTGAAATCGGGCTTGATTTCAGTGCGGGTTAGTCGCGCAATAGCCTGCCTGATATGTATCTGCTAAATTCTGCATGTCGATATTAAAGGAGCCTGTATCATGCGTTTACTTATTGCGATTTTTGTCCCCTTTCTGCTGTTTTTTACGATCGGGCGCCCGCTGGCCGGGATCATTTGCCTGATCTTGCAGCTGACCCTGATCGGCTGGATTCCCGCGGCCCTTTGGGCGGTCTACGCGCTGAGCCAGTATAATACGGATCAGAAGATCAGCGGCCTGCAGGGCGACTGAGTGATGGATCGTCGCCTTACTTATGGAATGGGCTGAGGAAGGGATTATTCTGGCAACCCGGCCGCATGGCGAGGCGGCTGCGATCATCGATGTTCTGACCCGAGACCACGGACGCCATGCAGGGCTTGTGCGCGGCGGCAATGCGCGCCGGTTACGCGCGGTCCTTGAGCCGGGCAATCAGGTGCATGTGCGGTGGCGCGCGCGGCTTGCCGATCATCTGGGTACATTTACCGTGGAGCCGGTTTCCAACCGCGCCGCGGCGCTTATCGGCAATCCGCTGGGACTGGCCGGATTGACGAGCGCTTGCGCCGTGGCGCAGGTGAGCCTTCCAGAACGCGCGCCGCATCCGCCGGTCTATGACAGCCTGACATTCTTGCTTGATGTCCTGCCCGATCTTGATGACTGGGGCGCGTTGCTTGTGCGCTGGGAACTGGGCTTGCTCGACGCGCTGGGATTCGGTCTTGATTTAAGCAAATGTGCGGCCACCGGCAGCCCGGAGGACCTTGTCTATGTCTCGCCGCGGACTGGCCGCGCTGTCAGCCGGGCTGCCGGCGCACCCTATCAGGACAGGCTTTTACCATTGCCTGCCTTTCTGCTCGGCGCGCAAATGGCTGCAAAACCGCCTACCGCGCGCGAGATTGACGACGGGCTTGCATTGACCGGTTTTTTTCTGTCGCGCTGCCTGCTCGAGCCGCAGGGGCGGAAAATGCCGCCGGCGCGGCACAGGCTGCGCGACCGGTTGGGAAAATCATTGAAAAATCCGGCGGACTGACAGCTTGGCGGGTGCGGTTTTCTGTCTTGGATGATATAAGCGCTGCCATGAGTGACGCAGCCGTACAAACCGCCGAGATTATCGATACACCGTTACGTGACGCATTGTCCGAACGCTATCTGTCCTATGCATTATCGACGATCATGCATCGTGCCTTGCCCGATGTGCGGGACGGCTTGAAGCCGGTTCACCGGCGGCTTCTCTATGCGATGCGGCAGCTCAAGCTTGACCCTGATTCAGGCTTCAAGAAATCAGCGCGGGTAGTCGGCGATGTCATCGGCAAGTTTCATCCGCATGGGGATCAGGCTGTCTATGACGCGCTTGTCCGGCTGGCGCAGGCGTTTTCGGTTCGCTATCCATTGATCGACGGGCAGGGAAATTTCGGGAATATCGACGGCGATAATGCTGCGGCGATGCGCTACACCGAATCGCGCCTGACCGAAGTCGCGCAGGCCCTGCTCGACGGGATCGACGAGGATGCCGTCGATTTCCGCGAAACCTATGACGGGGAAGAGGAAGAGCCGATTGTCTTGCCCGGCGCATTCCCCAATCTGCTTGCCAATGGTGCGACCGGAATTGCCGTCGGCATGGCCACAAGCATCCCGCCACACAATGCCGCAGAGCTTTGCAGCGCGGCGTTGCATCTTGTCAAACACCCCAATGCGGGCATCGAAAAGCTGATGAGTTTCGTGCAGGGCCCCGACTTTCCGACAGGCGGGGTAATCATCGAAACCGCGCAGTCCATGGCGGAAGCCTATGCCACCGGACGCGGCGGGTTTCGGGTGCGCGCCAGATGGGAAACGGAACAGACCGGCCGTGGCGGTTATCAGGTTGTGGTTACTGAAATTCCCTATCAGGTGCAAAAGGCGAAGCTGATCGAACGGATCGCTGAACTGATTGCCGCCCGGAAACTGCCGTTGCTTGGCGATATTCGCGACGAATCGGCTGAGGATGTGCGGATTGTTCTGGAGCCGCGCAGCCGCTCGGTCGAAGCGGAATTGCTGATGGAGCAGATGTTCCGCACGACCGATCTTGAAAGCCGCATCGCGCTCAATCTGAATGTGCTGGACGCGGATAACACGCCGCGTGTCATGTCGTTGCGCGAGGCGCTGCTGGCATTCCTCGATCACCGCAAGCAGGTGCTGCAGCGCCGGTCCCGCTTTCGGCTGAACAAAATCGAGAATCGGCTGGAGGTTCTTGCCGGTTATATCGTCGCCTTCCTCAATCTTGACGAGGTGATCCGCATCATCCGCGAAGAGGATGAGCCAAAGCACGAGCTTATGCAGACCTTCGATCTGACCCCTTTGCAGGCTGATGCGATTCTGGATATGCGGCTGCGCTCGCTGCGCAAGCTTGAGGAGATGGAGCTTCGGCGTGAGCATGCGCGGCTGTCGGAAGAACGCGACGGGCTGACCCAATTGCTGCAATCCGAAGATCTGCAATGGGAGCGGATCAGCGAGCAATTGCGCCACACCCGCGATCAGTTCGGCCCGAAGACCCCGCTTGGCAAGCGGCGCACCTTGTTTGCGGATGCGCCTGCCGTCAGCGAGATGCCGATCGAGGCAATGGTCGAAAAGGAGCCGATTACCGTCATCTGTTCGGAAAAGGGGTGGGTCCGGGCGATGAAGGGACATATTTCTCCCGATACTGACATTAAATATAAGGACGGGGATCGCGGCGCTTACTGGTTGCATGCGGAAACCACAGACAAGCTGCTTGTGTTCGGTACAAACGGGCGCTTTTACACCCTTGGTTGCGATAAGCTGCCCGGCGGACGCGGGCATGGGGAGCCAATTCGTCTGATGATCGATCTGGGCAATGAGTCCGATATTGCAGCTTTGTTCGTGCATCAACCGGACAGCATCTTGCTGGTTGCTGCAAGTGATGGCCGGGGCTTTCTTGTAAAAGAGGACGATGTCGTCGCGGCAACCCGTACCGGCAAGCAGGTGCTCAATCTTGCAGGGGGCGCGGAGGCGGTGCTGTGCCGCGAGGCGGATGGCGATCTGGTTGCCGTGATCGGGGAGAACAGAAAGCTGCTGATCTTCGCACGCGACGAGCTGCCTGAGATGACGCGTGGGCGCGGCGTGTTCCTGCAGCGCTATAAGGATGGCGGTTTGAGCGATGCCAGACTGTTCCACTCCGGTGAAGGCTTAAGCTGGCAGGACCGGGCAGGCCGTGTGCATCAGCAGGACGATTACAGGGAATGGCAGGGTAAGAGGGCCCAGGCCGGGCGGGCTGCACCGCGCGGTTTCCCGCGCAATAACAAGTTTTCCTGATCACGTCATATTGCTTGCGTGCTTTCGGGCAGGGCAGGCTGGACAGATCGCGTCTACTTCGTCTCTGTACGGAAGCTTACCCGGTCCTCATAGCCCCAGTAGCGGTAGATCAGAATATAGCGGTTGTCGGGGGTAAACCTTCTGGCATCAAGCGCGATATCGACCTGTTCTTTCGCGATATCGCCTGGATTGAGATAGGCGTTCATGGTCAGCTGCGCGCAAGGCTCTTTTTCTTTCGACTGAACGAATTCGCCATCCGTTGTCGTTACGAACCAGCGAAATACCTCGCAAGGGTTTGGGGCCTCCAGGTCGACAGGTTCATCTGTATTGTTCTTGATTTTCGCGACAATCGGCAGATATGCGACAGGGGTCGCGGGGTCAATCACCACCGTGCGCGGGGTTTCAACCTCAATCGCGATTGGTGCGGTGTTAAAGACGAACTCGCTGCGCCCCACCGCATAGCCAATCGCGACAATCAGTGCCAGCCAGAGCAGCGTACGTCCCATCCATTGTCTGGTAAGGCTGCGATTTGGCTGATTGGGGCTGAATAGGGCCACATGAACTCCTTGGCCGGTTGGTGGCTATATCCCTGCGGTTAGCCAAAAATGATTGAGGGCAGCCATAATGCGATTTGCGGAAACAGTGCAAGCAGGATAAGCGCCAGCAATTGAATTGCAATAAACGGAATAACACCGCGATAGATTTGCGATGTCGCGATTTCGGGCGGTGCGACACCGCGCAAATAAAACAGTGCAAAACCAAATGGCGGGGTCAGAAACGATGTTTGCAGATTGATCGCCATCATCACGCCGAGCCAGATCGGGTCAAGACCCATGGCAAGCAGGACCGGCGCGACCAATGGCACAACAATAAAGGTAATCTCGATGAAATCGAGGAAAAAGCCAAGCAGGAACATTACCGCCATTACCATCAGCATCGCGCCGATCGTGCCGCCGGGCACCGCAGACAGCACAGCTTCCACTGTTTCATCGCCGCCAAGCCCCCGGAATACCAGGCTGAACAATGCCGCACCGATCAGAATGATGAAGACCATGGTGGTGATTTCCATGGTGTTGCGCGATACCTCGCCAAGAATATCGCGCTTGTGGGTGCGAACGAAGCAGACGCCAAGCCCCCAGATAATGGCAAGACAGGCAAGCCCGGCAAGGGCAATTCCGAACCAGCTTGTCAGGGGGATTTCTGGCCGGCTGAGCCGCAAATCGAATGTGTGCGTCAGCAAGGGCAGTGTCAACAGGGCAAGCAGCGCAATGTAAATCGGCCAGGCGCGTCGGGTATCAAGCCGCCATCCCGCAAGCAGGGTTGCCCCGATCGCACCAACTGCCGCCGCTTCGGTCGGTGTTGCGATACCGGTCAGGATCGATCCCAACACGGTCAGAATCAGAATGACCGGCGGCAGAAGCGATCGGAAAATGATCGGGTAAAGGCGCAGCCGTTGCTGCAACGGATTACTCTGGGCTGGCATCGGGGGGGAGGTGTGCGGGCGATAAATCGCCATACCCACCTGATAAGCCATATAAAGCCCGACAAGTAACAGTCCGGGCATCAGGGCACCGGCAAATAAATCTCCGACCGAAACGGTTTCAGGGGAAAATATTCCCATATCAAGCTGCGCTTGCTGGTAGGAGGTGGAAATCACATCGCCCAGCAGCACAAGCACGATGGATGGTGGAATGATCTGCCCCAATGTGCCTGCCGCGCAGATGGTGCCGCAGGCAAGTGACGGATCATAGCCGCGCTTGAGCATGGTAGGCAGCGATAACAGCCCCATTGTGACCACCGTTGCCCCGACAATGCCGGTCGAGGCCGCAAGCAGCGCACCGACGAAAGAGACCGAAATCCCAAGCCCGCCATGCAGTGTACCAAAAAGCTTGCCGACAGATTCAAGCAGATCCTCGGCAACTTTCGAGCGCTCCAGCATGACGCCCATATAGACAAACAACGGTACCGCCAGCAGCACCTCATTTGTCATGACGCCGAAAATCCGGTGCGGCAGGAACTCGACAAAGGAAAAATCAAACACGCCAAGCAAGGCGCCAATGCCTGCGAACAACAAGGCGGAACCCGCAAGGGTAAAGGCTACCGGAAAGCCCGCCATCAGAAAGCCGCAAGTGACCAGGAACATCAACAGGTCGAGAATTTCGTGTAATTCCACGGTGTGTCAGTCCGTCTTGCTGTAAATGGCGACAAGCGCGCGCAAACCCTCGGCAATCGCTTGCAGCATCAGCAGCGATGCAAATACGAGGATCATCGATTTCAATAGAAAGATTCCGGGAATGCCGCTGGTCTCGCGCGATCCCTCCAGAACCGCCCAACTGGCCGCGACATAGGGCCATGCCATGACCCAGATCACGATACATACAGGCAGCAGGAAGCATAAATTGCCGATCAGATTGATCAGCGCCTGATAGGTCTTGGAACTGTCGCGATAGAAAATATCGACGCGCACATGACCATCGTAAAGCAAGGTATAGCCCGCGCCCGCCATGAACAGAATTCCGAACATATACAAAACGGATTCCTGCAATATCAGTGATCCGACGCCGAATATGTAACGCAACCCGACCACGGCAAACTGCGCGACGACAATTATCGTGGCAAGCCACGCCACGGTACGGCCGATCCGGCGGTTCACCCCGTCAATTATGCGCAAAACTCGGTTTACTGCAGGCAACAATTTGCGTGTCCTGAAAAATTACAAAAATCAGCTTATGGCATCCGCGAAAAGCGGCAAGTGTCAGCCATATTCAAAAGGCAGTCGCCGGGCCTCCCAATAGGCCTCGTCTGAAATACGCGACCAGCGTATCGAATCCTTACGGCTGGAAATAAAGCTCTCATAGATTTTGCGCGAGATTCCATCGGATTCGCCGGCTTCGCGGACAACTTCGCCCGACAGATTGCCGATCTTGGCCAGCGCTTCATTGGTGAAGCGGCGCAGCTGCACATCGTGCTTGTTCACAAGAGTGGCCAGTGCGGAACCATTATTGGCATTGAATTCGGCAAGCGTAAAATCGTTCTGCGCCGCGGTCGCCATCTGGATAATCGTTTGCTGGCTTTTCGTCAGACTGTTCCAGACATCAAGGTTGATCCCGAGCGACAGGCTCGTGCCTGGCTCGTGAAAGCCCGGCCAGTAGTAATATTTCGCGATTTTGTAGAAGCCGAATACCAGATCGTTCCAGGGGCCAACCCATTCGGTTGCATCGATCACCCCCTGTTGCAGGCTGGTATAGATTTCACCCCCCGGGAGCGCGACGACCGATGCGCCCATCCGCCGCATGACTTCGCCGCCCAGCCCGGGCATGCGAATTTTCAAACCGCTGAAATCCTCGACATCGGTGACTTTCTTGTTGAACCAGCCACCCATCTGCACGCCTGAATTGCCGCACATGAAAGCTTTGATATTGAATTGCGCGCTCAGCTCGTCCCAAAGCTCCTGTCCGCCGCCCCAGTAAATCCAGGAATTCATTTCGCTTGCGGTCAACCCGAACGGCACCGCCGCAAAGAAGTTGAATGCCTGTGACTTGCCCTGCCAGTAATATTCGGCGCCGTGATACATATCGGCTGCGCCGCCCGATACCGCGTCAAAGGCATCGAATGCGCCGACCAGTTCACCGGCAGCATATACCTTGATGTCGAGATCGCCTTCACTGGCCTGCTTGATCCACTTTGCAACATTTTCAGCGGCAGTGCCGAGCCCGGGCAGGTTCTTGGGCCAGGTGGTCACAAGCTTAAGGCGGCGGCGGCCCTGCGCGATTGCAGGTGCGGGCAGCGTGGATGCCGCCGCACCGGTTGCCGCGGCCCCCAGCAGTACCGAGCGTCTATTCTTCATCTATTCCCTCCCGCCGCAGCCGTCAGGCACATAATCCCTTGCACAACGCTTATTGTCTGACGGATTTGGTTTTATCTTATTTGACAGGGGATTATAGGGACCAGCCGCACTAACGCAATGGAGCAGAAAGGTATTTGTCGTCACGTTTGCGCTTCGGGTGCCTGCTGCATCGGTGCGTCGGACCGCATTGGCCGCCAGCCGGATTCGGTCAATTGTTCGAGTGGCTGAAAACGCGCCTTATATTGCATTTTCTGGCAGTTCTCGACCCAGTAGCCCAGATAAACATAAGGCAAACCGAATTGCCGCGCGGTCTCGATATGATGCAGGATCATATAGCTGCCAAGGCTGCGTTGCGTGAGTTCAGGGTCAAAGAAGCTATAAACCATCGATAGCCCGTCGCTGACGACATCGGTCAGACAGGCGGCCGCCAGTGGCGCTTCAGGCGTGTTATCGGTGTCCCCCTGGTCAGTTGTCGTCTTCCCGTCGGCCGCGCGATATTCAAAAATAAAAGTGTCGATGGGGCTGTCTTCCACCATGCTGCGATAATCGAATGCGTCCATATCCGCCATGCCGCCATCCTGATGCCGTCCGTTAAGATAGCGTCTGAGCAGATGATATTGTTCGAGCGTGGCTGTCGCTGTTTGCGGTTCCGGGACAAGATCGCTATTGCGATTGAGGATTCGGCGATCGCTTTTCTTGAAGCGATAATCAGTCACATTGATCCGGACCGACACGCAGGCGCTGCAACCATCGCAGGCCGGACGGTAGGCGATGTTCTGGCTGCGCCGAAAGCCCAGTTCGGCAAGGACATTATGCAACTCGGTCGGATCCTCGCCTGACAGGCGGGTGAAAATTTTACGTTCCTGCCGCCCCGACAGATACGGGCATGGCGTCGGGGTCGTCATAAAAAAACGCGGCATGTGAAATGGTCGCGTCATACCGCCATTCCCCGATCGTTATTCTGAATATGCATCGAACTCTCGCCCCTTATCTAAGGCTGCCAGGATAGATCATAATACCATGGGGCCAGGATTGAAAATGACAGCCAGACAAGAATCAACAGCGGTATGCCCGCACGGATGAAATCGCTGAAGCGGTAATGTCCGGGCACCATGACCAGCAGATTTGTCTGGTACGCGATCGGCGTTGCGAATGAGCAGTTTGCCGCGAAGATTAGTGCATAAAGGAAAATTTTCGGATCCGCGCCGATAGTTGTCGCGGTGCTGACCGCGATCGGGGCGAACAGCACGGCGGTCGCATTGTTTGACAGCAGGTTGGTCATCAGCGCCACCATCAGGAAGAACGCCGAAAGAATGACCGGAACCGACATGCCGTCCAATAAATCGACAAGCGTTGCCGCACCGATATTTGCGCCGCCGGTCAGCTCCAGGGCTTTACCCATGGCTATTGCGGCGGCGACGATCAGCAGAATCCGGCGGTCGATTGCCCGCGCGGCTTGCCGGATATTGAGACAGCCGGTCGCAATCATCAGGCCCGCACCGCATAATGCCGCGACCACAATCGGTATGAGGCCGGTGGCGGAGGCAAGAATCACGAGCCCGAAAATAACGCGTGCGCGGGGCGCATGGGTTCGATCGGGCAGGGTGGTCGTGGACCATTCAAGCAGGACGACGTCGCGACTGTCGCGCAGGCTTGCGACTTCATGCGCTTTTCCCATGACAAGCAGCACATCGCCTGGTTCCAGCCGGATCTCGTCCATGCGCGCGCGTATCATCCTGCTGCGCCGCTGTATGCCCAGGACCAGGCATCCGGTCTGATGCCGGAACCCGATCTGTTCGATCGTTCGGCCGATCATGCGTGAGCCGGGCGCAATCATGGCCTCGGCAATTGTGCGGCCGGCTGTCGGCAGCGGGCGGCTGGGCCTGTCGCTCCCATCCTCGGGTGACAGGCCAGCGCCGCGCAGAACACCCGCCATGATTTGCGGCCGTTCCGCCATGATTTCCTGCAGCGCCTTGCGGGTTGTCGCCACAAGCAGGATATCGCCATATTGAAGCGTCATATTGTCGAAAGGGGGCAGCAACGTCTTCTCGCCTCTTTCGATCATGCGGACTGTCGCATCGGGCAACGCACGGAAGAAACCCGCGACCGAGCGTTCCCCCAATAGCGGATGATTTTCGTCGATTTCGATCTGCACGATAAACTGTTTACCGCTCGGGTTGACCATCTCGCCGGCAAGTGAGGGCCGTTGCGGCAGCATTTTCGGCATGATTCCAATTACATAGACGCAGCCGATCACGCCCAGCATGATGCCAATCACGGTGAAATCGAAAAAACCGATCTCAGCAATACCAAGCCGCGCCGCGGTACCGGCGACCAGCAGATTGGTCGATGAACCGATCAGTGTCGTCATACCCCCCAGGATGGCGATAAAGCTTAACGGCATCATCACCCGGTTCACGCCCTGGTTAAGTCGTTCCGCAATTACGGCCATGATCGGGATGAAAATCACCACGATGGGGGTGTTGTTCATGAAGGCGCTGACCAGAAAGACCAGTGCAAAGGCACCCAGTGCGATCAGCTTTGGAAATTTTCCGCCATATTCAAGCGCCATGCGTGCAGGCGTTTCAAGCGCGCCAGTCTGGAACATGGCCTGGCCGACCACCAAAAGGGCAATTACGGCAATCAATGCGGGATTTGCAAATCCCTCAAGCAATGTGTCGGGGCCAAGCAGGTTGCCGCCCCCCGCGCCGGTAACAGGAAAAAAGTGGAAAAATATCAGTAGCGCACCGAGTGCGGCAATCGACGTCAGCTCCATCGTGACGCGTTCGAGTGCGTAAGACAGCACGGCAGCCGCAATGATGGCGTAGGTGACCCAAATCTGGATCATGCCCAAATCCGAAAGAACGTTCATATGCCGATGTTACCGTAAAATGATATCCGGGCGGTTATTGTATGGCCTGCCCGGCAGGGCCTGCGTAGGCACCGAGCTTCTGCCGCAGTGCATCCTCGATCGGAACCGGTCTGTTGGTTTGCTGATCCACCCGTACCATCGTCATATCCGCGGTTGCGACACAGCGCCCCTCGTTAAATAGTCCCTGACCGAGCCGTGCGGAACTGTTGCCCAGACGCAGAACGACCGTTCCCGTTTCCATTTCAGCGGGCCAATGGACCTGATTCTTGAAGTCGATCGATAGGTTGACGATCATCCACGCACGCCCGTCTTGCCCGTCATGTGCGCCGATTTCGCGGAACATTGCAACACGGCTTTCCTGACAAAATTCGAAAAATTTCACATTGTTGAGGTGATGGTTCGGGTCGAGGTCGGCAAAACGAATTATATCGCGATGCAGATGGCGGTAAGTCGCCCGTCGGTCCAGCGCAATTTCCGACGCTATCCCGGAATCACCGGTATTTTTCACTATGCTCATTGGCTTATGATGCGCGTGAAATACGTCGTTGCCAAGGGCCTTGGCCCCAAGCCGCAAATGTGCCGCAGCTCAAGGCCCGTGTCGGGCGCGGTTGTGTGCCGCGAGCAATACATATGATGAAAAAGACGCCGATTTATCACGAACAGGTGCAGCCCTTGCCCGACTATCCCCGGCTTTGTGGGGAGCAGCGTTTTGATGTTTGCGTCGTCGGGGGCGGGTTTACCGGATTATCCGCTGCGCTCGAACTGGCAAAGGCGGGATTTCGAACGGCACTGCTTGAGGCGGCGCAACTGGGGAGCGGCGCGTCGGGGCGGAATGGCGGTCAGGTACTGACCGGGCTGGCGCCAGCTATGGTGACGGTGGCGCGACAGCTAGGGCATGCCCATGCGCAGATGCTTTGGGATTTGAGTGTCGCGGCTGTCGCAACGCTGCGGCGCGGTCTGGCGGAGGCCGACATGGCTGATGCATTTCGCCCCGGCTTTATCCTTGCGGCAAACCGTGCGGTGCATCGTGCTGAGCTTGTCGAAGAATATAATTATCTGACCGACCGGCTTGGCTATGAGGCGCTCGAATTGCTCTTGCAGCCCGAACAGATTGCTGCGCGGCTTGGCACGCGGCGCTATGTCGCGGGGCTTGTCGATCACGGTAGCGGGCATGTCAATCCGCTCGCCTATCTCAACGGGCTTGCACGGGCGGCCGAAAAAGCAGGCGTCACTGTCTTCGAACAGAGCGCTGCATGCAGGTTCGTGCATCAGCCCGGTGGGGAGAAAGTGAATGTCTATACCGATCGCGGGGTTGTCCGGGCGGACAGGCTCTTGCTGTGCGGCAATGCCTATCAGCGTCATCTGGCGACCCCGATGCAGGCGATGATCATGCCGGTGGGGACCTATATTCTGGCAACCGCGCCACTGCCCGAAGCGCTCGCGGCAGAGATACTGCCCAGCGGTGTCTGTGTCAGCGATATGAATTTCGTCCTCGATTATTTCCGGATGACGCCAGATCGGCGGATGCTGTTTGGGGGCAGGGTCAGCTATTCCGGTTTGCCGCCGGTGGCCGTGGCGCATCGGCTCAAGCGGCGGATGTGCGCGATTTTCCCGGCACTGGACGGGGTTCCGCTGACCCATTGCTGGGGTGGAAAAGTCGCAATCACGCGCAATCGCTTGCCGCATATCGGCCGCACCCCGCAGGGGGTCTATTTCGCGCATGGCTATTCCGGTCACGGGCTTGCCCTGTCAGGGTTCGTCGGGCAGGTCATTGCGAAAGCGATTGCCGGTGATCTCACGCAGTTCGATTGTTTTGCGCGCATTGATCATCGTCCTTTCCCGGGCGGCGGCATGATGCGCGCACCGCTTCTCGCGCTTGGCGCGCTTTATTACCGGCTGCGGGATCTGCTTTAGCCTGGATTTAAGTTCAAGTCAGGTTTCATGCTTGCCTGGGCGCGTGCGATTTCTGACAATGCGGCAAACGGCAATATGGGCGGAATGCAGGGGAAAGCGAATGGATGTCAGGGCAGCGGTCGCGTTTGAGGCAGGAAAACCCCTCGAAATAGAAACCGTACAGCTGGAAGGGCCGAAATCAGGCGAGGTGCTGGTGGAAATCAAGGCCACGGGCATTTGCCACACCGATGCATTTACCCTGTCCGGCGAGGACCCGGAAGGCGCATTTCCGGCGATTCTAGGGCATGAGGGCGCGGGAATTGTTGTCGAGACGGGGCCCGATGTGCAGTCCCTTTCGGTTGGCGATCATGTCATCCCGCTTTATACCCCTGAATGTCGGCAGTGCGAATATTGTCTTAATCCCAAAACCAATCTGTGCCAGGCGATCCGCGAGACCCAGGGGCAAGGGGTCATGCCCGACGGGACAAGCCGCTTTTCCTATAAGGGCAAGCCGATACTGCACTATATGGGCTGTTCGACCTTTGCCAACTTTACTGTTCTGCCCGAAATCGCGCTTGCCAAAGTGCGCAAGGACGCGCCATTCGACAAGATCTGCTACATCGGATGCGGGGTGACAACCGGGATCGGCGCGGTCGTCAACACAGCCAAGGTGGAGCCGGGTGCAAGCGTTGTGGTGTTCGGCCTCGGGGGGATCGGGCTTAACGTCATCCAGGGGGCACGGATGGTGGGGGCCGGGCAGATTGTCGGTGTCGACCTCAACCCCGAAAAACAGCAGCTTGCCCGGCAATTCGGCATGACCGATTTCGTCAATCCGGCGGAAGTTGGCGATGATCTTGTCGCCTATCTGGTGGCGCTGACGGGCGGCGGGGCCGATTACAGCTTTGAGTGTATCGGCAATGTCGATGTGATGCGGCAGGCGCTGGAATGCTGCCACAAGGGATGGGGGCAATCGATCATTATCGGCGTCGCGGGCGCGGGGCAGGAAATCAGCACGCGGCCATTTCAACTGGTGACCGGGCGGTCATGGCGCGGAACCGCGTTTGGCGGCGCAAGGGGGCGGACAGATGTACCCCAAATCGTCGACTGGTACATGGATGGCCGCATCCAGATTGATGAGCTGATCACGCACAGCCTGCCGCTTTCGCGGATAAACGAGGCCTTCGATCTGATGCACGCAGGCAAATCAATCCGCAGCGTCGTTGTCTATTGACCTGGGATTTTGCCGGGATTGCGGCTGTAGGGTTTTACTTGTCGCAGCCTCATATTCCGCATCGGCAAGCGGGTATGTCAGTTCGCCCCTGATTGCTGCACGGGCGAAAACGAACAACATGCCGGCAAATAAACCGCCTATCAGCCCGATGACCAGAATCTGTGTGCCTTGCGGATTGACAGGGCGGCGCGAAACGAAAACATCGCCAAACGGCTCGGCGGCAAAAGGCTGGTCCGAGCTGCTGGCCATCAGGTTCTGCTCCTGCTTGGCGAGCGCCTGTATCAAGGCTTGCCGGTAATCGATAACCGTAACCGTGGCAAGCTTGCCCGTCAGATAGTCGATATGGTCCGTCGATCTGCGAATATTACGCACACGCAGTAATTTATCCATCTCCCTGTGCAGCAGCGTCAATATCTCCTGCGCAAGTTTGGGGTCCGGATCTTCGAATGTGATCTTGACGATCGGACTTTTTTTATCGCGTGAGATCGCTGAATTTCTCTCAAGAAACTCCTGCAACCGCTGCCCGTCCGGTAGATCGACCGGACGGGCAGCGGTTG
>CALAQW010000121.1 GCA_937888955.1 uncultured Alphaproteobacteria bacterium
GCGCCGCGCCCTTTTAGGGGCAATGACGAGGTCAGCGGTTCGATCCCGCTCGGCTCCACCATTCCTGATTTAAGCAAGCTTGGTGCTCAATTCGAGGTTCGGGAAACCGGGCTGAAACTTGCTGTCATGTCGGTGCCTTGGTTCGGGTCAGAACCGCATGCCATACATAATGCCAAAGGTATCGAGCCCTTCATTGCTGCCGCTGCCGCCGGGAATGATGTGACCGTTTGAAATATGGTCGAGCCTGAGCGACAGCGTGTATTTATCCTGGATCAGCACACCCAGTTCGAGCGCTTCGCGAAACAGCACCCGGGTGCCGAGCTCCTTCCTGTCCGTGCGAATGGTCTCGGTCTCGCCATCATGAACCGCAAGCCCGAAATCAAAGCCGATAAAGACGTGTCGGCCCAGCGGCCAATGCCAACTGAGCCCGCCATAGGCCGCGCTCGTATCGGCGCTGTTGTTGACATTCACGCCCAGCATGGCGCGCGGATGCTGCAGAAAATCAACCCATCCCCAGCGCGGCAGGGCGAGGCGCAATTCGCCGCTGTAATCCTCGCCTTCCTCTTCCTGCTTGCCGAATGCGCCAACATCATGGGCGGCAATGCCGATTCTGAATTCATTGGCCGGAACCTGTGTCGGCGCAAGCTGCGACCATTCGATTGCCGTGGCACTTTGCGAGGCGCAAATAAAAAAAACACCTGCGAAAACGGCAGCAGGCTTGCAATGGCCAAACAGGGTACGCAGCAACATATTATGTTCCGATCGGTTCGCGTGTTTGTCAGGATTCCGGGATGATGATTCCAGTATAAATATCTTGTGCGCCAATAATGTCGCGACGCAAATAATTTGCAAGTCTTGTTACAGAAATCGGCAAATCTTGAAAAACGCCTGCCGGCGTAGCGGTTGCTACTTTGCGGTGCCGAAACACTGTGATCCAAACGGGGGCGGATCGCGTAACCTGACAGTGCTGCCTTCCGCTTGTCGTGGCGGCTATCTGCCGCGTGAAAAGCCGGGACGATGTCAATAGGGGGATCGGCTTGGTTTGCGTGTCAGAATCACATAGCATCGCGGCGCGTCATGCGGGGTGATGCGGGTAATTAGAGGGGTTCTATGCGGATTGCCATAATCGGCTCGGGGATATCCGGGCTAGGTGCGGCGTGGATGCTGCACCGGCAGCATGACATTGTCTTGTACGAGGCGGAGCCACGCCCGGGCGGCCATTCCAATACCATCGATCTTGATTATGACGGCGAGAATGTGGCGGTCGATACCGGCTTTATCGTCTATAATGAAGCGAATTACCCTAATCTGACGGCACTTTTCTCGGCGCTTGATGTGCCCAATGTGGCCAGCGATATGAGTTTTGCGGTCAGTGTCGGCGGCGGCGCGGTGGAATGGGCGGGCGATAATCTCAGAACCGTCTTCGCGCAAAGGCGCAATCTTGTCAGGCCCGCATTTCTGCGCATGCTGCGCGATATCCTGCGCTTTAACAAGCGCGCGCCGATTGATCTGGCCGCCGGTGTGCTCGACGGGTTGACTTTGGGCGATTATCTGGTGGCGCAACGTTATTCCCAACCATTTCAGCAGCATTATCTGCTGCCGATGGGGGGCGCAATCTGGTCGACATCGATGCGGGGCATGCTGGACTTTCCCGCGCAAAGTTTCATCACCTTCTGCGAAAACCATTTTCTGCTATCGCGCGACCGGCCTCGCTGGCGCACCGTTGCCGGTGGCAGCCGCGAATATGTCAAACGGCTGACAGCACTTTTCCCCGACGCAGTGCGGCTGGGTTGTCCTGTGGTTCGCGTAAGCAGGCAGGCGGACGGGCAAGTTGCCGTGCATGATGCCCATGGCGGCACGGCGCATTTCGATCAGGTCATTCTGGCGGTTCACGGGGATCAGGCGTCCGCTATGCTTGATGCGCCCGATGCGGAGGAGGCGGAAATTCTCGGCGCGATCAGCTATGCCCCCAATATCGCCTATGTCCATCGCGACCCCGCATTGATGCCCAGGCGGCGCGGGATCTGGGCCAGCTGGAACTATCTGTCCGCCAAAGGCGCGCAGGAGGATGCGACGGTTGCAGTGACCTACTGGATGAACAGATTGCAGAATATCGACCCGCAAAAACCGTTATTCGTGACGCTTAACCCACCTGTGATGCCGCAACCGGAATTGACCTTTGCAACGCTCGCATATGATCATGTTCAGTACGATATGCGGACCTTGCGTGCGCAACGGGCGCTGCCGTCGATACAGGGGCGCGGCGGTATATGGTATTGTGGCGCATGGACGGCGCATGGCTTCCATGAAGACGGGTTGCGGTCGGGTATAGAGGTTGCTGAAAAGCTCGGTGCGACCTGCCCGTGGGAACGCAGCAGCGCAACGAATTACAAAGTCGCGGCGGAATGAGTGGCAATCCACAATCAGCGGTCTATTTCGGGCATGTCATGCATGCGCGGTTGCGGCCTTTCCGGCATCGCTTTGTCTATCGCGTCTTTTCCCTTTTCCTTGATATCGACCGGCTGGACGAGTTCGGGAACAAGCTGCGCTTTTTTTCCCATAACCGCTTCAACTTGTTCAGCCTGTATGACAGGGATCATGGCGCGCGCACGAACCATTGCCTGCGCGAGTGGGTGGCCGGTGAGCTGACAGGCGCGGGGGTGGCGGTGCCGGACGGGCGCTATTTCATGCTCTGCTTCCCGCGGGTGCTTGGCTATGTCTTCAATCCGTTGACGGTGTTTTTCTGTTTTACGAAATCGGGCCAGTTGCGGGCACTGATCTATGAGGTGCGCAACACATTTGGCGACAAACACCCCTATGTTATCCCGATCGGGGATGACGGTGACGGCTGTGCAGGTAAAGACGGGCAGGCAGAAGACCCAGAAAACCTAGAAAACAATAAAACGCATGCGGTGCTGACGCATCGGCGGGACAAGGGTTTTTATGTGTCCCCCTTTATCGGGATGGCGATGCAATATCGCTTCCGGCTGCGGGTGCCGGGCGAGAAGCTTTCGGTGATGATCCGTGAAACCGCAAGCGAGGAGGCCGATGCAGAGTTGCTGATCGCGACGCTCACCGGTCAGCGTCGCCCGCTGCGCGACCGCACCTTGTTGCTGGCCTTCATCCGCTATCCGTTGATGACGCTGAAGGTCATGGCGGGTATTCATTTTGAGGCCTTGCGGCTTTGGCGCAAGGGCGCGACATTTTATTCCCGCGACAGTTTGGCGGCGGGGCAGTCAGAACAGAAATCAGAACAGGTGACAGGCAGATAATGGTTGCAACAGACAGGCAGGCGGCAATGTCAGCGGAAAAACAGATGCCAGACGATGTGCTGCGCCTGTCGGCGGGTGAAATCCGCCGGCTGCCGGGGGTGACGCCCTGGGTCCGGGCGGCGCTGATGATTTTGACCAATGTCCGCTGGGGGCAGCTTCTGATTGTGCTGCCTGACGGGCGCAGACTGTGTTTTGAGGGGCCTGAAGGAGAAGAGTGCGGCATCCTGATTGTTCAGGATTTACGGTTTGCCAAACGGCTTTTGACAGGTGGCGGCATTGGTTTTGCCGAAGCCTATCTTGATGGCTGGTGGGACAGCCCCGATCTGGGGGCGCTGATCACCGTGATCGCCCATAACAATGCAGCGATTGGCGAGCAGATGCGCGGCAAGCTCTGGGTGCGTATGCTGGAGGGGGTCCGGCACAATCTGTTCCGTCGCAACAGCCGGCGCGGTGCGCGCAAGAATATCCATCATCACTATGATCTGGGTAATGCCTTCTATACAGAATGGCTTGATGAGACGATGACTTACTCGTCGGCCAAGTTTGCGTCCGATGGGGAACCGCTGGCACAGGCGCAGCAGAACAAATATCGCGCACTTGCCCAATCCATGGGGCTGCGGCCGGGCAGTCACGTGCTGGAGGTTGGCAGCGGCTGGGGCGGATTTGCCGAATTTGCCGCGTCCGAAATCGATTGCCGGGTTACCGGTATTACAATCAGTGCGGAACAATATGAATATGCCCGCCGCCGCATGTTCGAAAAGGGATTGAATGAGAAGGTCGATATCCGTTTGCAGGATTATCGCGATGTGGCCGAACAATATGACAATGTCGCATCCATCGAGATGTTCGAGGCGGTGGGCGAACAATATTGGCCGGTATTTTTCGGCAAGCTGCGGGACCGGCTGGCGCCGGGCGGAACCGCAGGATTGCAGATCATCACCATAGCGGATGCGCAATTCGATGCCTATCGGAAGGGTAGCGATTTTATTCAGCGCTATATCTTCCCTGGCGGTATGCTGCCCAGTGTTGCGGCACTGCGCGAGCAGGTGGCGCGCGCGGGGCTGCAATGGCGCGATGCGATTACATTCGGGCATGATTATGCGGAAACCCTGCTGCAATGGCGGCAACGTTTTCTTGCACGTTGGCCTGAAATCAGCGAGCAGGGATTTGATGAACGGTTCCGCAGGCTGTGGACCTATTACCTTGCCTATTGCGAGGGCGGTTTCCGGTCCGGCAATACCGATGTCACCCAGATCTGCCTCGCGCGTAACTGACCGCGAAATGCGGTGCCTGGCCGATGCGGCGTAATCTCTTTTCCCCGGGGCGGATCGGAAAGCTCGGTACACGACATTATTTCGCCTATGGGCTGCCGGCGCTGCCGCTCGCCGCGCTGACGGTACCGGTTTATATCTACATCCCCCCTTATTATGCGCAGCAGCTTGGCGTCGATCTGGCGCTGATCGGTATCTTATTGCTGGTCGCGCGGATTCTCGACGCGGTGTCGGATCCGGTGATCGGTTTGTTGTCGGACAGGTGGGAGACACGTTGGGGGCGGCGCAAGCCATGGATCGCTGGCGGTTCGGTCGTCGCGCTTGTCACGGCTTTCATGTTATGCCTGCCGCCCGACGATGCAGGCGGCGTCTATCTGTTTTTCTGGAGCGTGGCGCTTTATCTGGCCTGGACCGCAATCAGCCTGCCGCACAATGCCTGGGGAGCGGAGCTGTCCACCGATTATAACGAGCGCTCGCACATCGTCGCCTGGCGCGAGGCGCTGACGGTGATCGGTACCCTATGCGCAACCGGCCTGCCGGGGCTGTTGATTGCCGTGGGAATGACCGGTGCGAACGCGCCGCTTGTCGGGATATTCCTGTTCGCGGCTTTCCTGCTGCCCCTGGGCAGTTTGCTTGCATTGCGGATGGTGCCCGAGCCCGAGCCTGTGCATTTCGCGCATCGGGACTGGCGTGCCGGGCTCAGGATTATCTGGCGAAACAAACCCTTCCGTGCACTTATTATAGCCTTCCTTCTGAACGGAATGGCAAACAGCCTGCCTGCGACCTTGTTCCTGCTGTTTGCGACCCATGTTCTGGAAAGCGGTAATGCGCAGGCTGCTATTCTGTTTGCCTATTTCGGGGCAGGGGTGGTTGCCGTGCCGTTCTGGCTCAAGCTTGCCGACCGGTATGCCAAGCACCGGGTCTGGGCAATGTCGCTGCTTTGGGCGTGTGCTGTGTTTTTATGGGTGCCATTCTTGGGAGCGGGGGATTTGTGGGCGTTTGTCGCAATATCGATCCTGAGTGGTATCAGCCTTGGCGCGGATATCGTGCTGCCCGCCTCGATGCAGGCTGATGTTGTCGATGCGGATACAGCGGAAAGCGGCGAGCAACGGACCGGCTTTTATTTCGCGTTATGGGGTGTTGCGACCAAGCTGTCGCTTGCCGGTGCGGTCGGGCTTGCCTTTCCGGTGCTCGATCTGTTGGGGTTTGATGCGCAGTCAGACGCCAATGGCGCGTCGGCGTTGCTGGGACTTAGCCTGCTTTATGGTCTTGTGCCTGTCGGCTTCAAGCTCGTCTCGGTGATGTTGATCTGGAATTTTCCGATCGATGCGGCAGCCCAGCATGCGTTGCGCGAACAGATTGCGGCGCGCACGGCTTCCGCGCGCGGCTGACGATATCAGCCCCAGCCCGTCATCCGTCTGACGATCGGGAAATATAGCCGATAGGGCAACATATTCAGAAACTTCAGTGCAAAGGTGAAGCGGCGGGGGAAGGTGATTTCAAATTTGCCCGCCGCAATGCCGTCGACGATGCGCTGCGCGGCAATGTCGGTCGGTACCAGAAACGGCATCGGGAAGGCATTGGTTTCTGTGGCCGGTGTGTCGACAAAACCGGGACAGACGATGCTGGTTTTGATCCCGTGCGGGTCGAGATCGAATTTAATCGATTGCGCCAGATTGATCAGTGCTGCCTTGGTGGGGCCATAGGCAGCGGAGGTCGGCAGGCCGCCATAGCCGGTGACCGAGGATACGATGACCACATGCCCCGATTGCCGTGTCAGCATTTGCCGGATGGCAGGCAACAGGCAGTGCACGGTTCCGTTATAGTTGACATCCATGCTGCGCAGATAGGGCGCGGGATCAAATTCGGCCGCTGCATCGACCGGTAAATAGATGCCGGCATTCAGAATTGCGGTCGCGATCGGGGCAATTGTTGTCTCGATCCGCTCGACCGCTGCTTCTGCCGCGTTCTTGTCAGTCACATCAAGCGGTACGGGCACGATCTTGCCCGGTAAATGCGCCGCCTCCTCGGCCAGTGTGTCAAGCGCGTCGCGCGACCGCGCGCTTGCGGCGACGATGTGTCCGGCCGCTGCATAGGCGTGTGCCACGGCCTTGCCGATGCCGGAACTGGCGCCGGTAATCCAGATGCAATGGCCAGATTGGGCCTTCGTCATGGCAACTTGTCCTGGGTCGCTGGTCTGCGGACAACGCAGCCAAGGATTTTGTCGATTGTTGAGCCGTCATCTGATAGCGGGAAGAAGATTGCTTCAAAATGTACGAACTCACGTCCCGCCAACTGCAGATTGCCTGCGACGCGAACCGGGCCGCGAACCGCGATCACGGTGTTGAGCGTTTGTGCGATGCGGGAAGTGATGTCACCCGCCGGCGGGTCGGCGCCAAAGCTTTCTCCGGTTGCATCGAACCGCAGCATTTCGGTTATCTCGCTGCCGCATAGTCTGGTTCTGAAGCTGTCCCGGCCATGTTGCGTGATGCGATCGAACAGCAAAATATAGGGTAGCAGCCGGGGAATTTTACGTGGAACGATGTCTGAACGCGCGGCCATTGGTTTGCCGCTCGCCCAATCTGCATAGCTTGCCGCGAGCGCGCGCAATCTTTTATCCGTAAGCGATGTGATTGCGGTGTCGCCTGTTTCGATGGGAATTGAGAAACTATTGTTTCGGGGTGAAAGCATTTTCTTGTCGCGTTATGCGCTCTCAATTATTGAAATTATTCGTTATGTGGAAAGTGATTGAAGTTGAAAAATTATTTCGGCGTCATCGATAAAAAAGCGTGATTGCAGCCAGGTGCCTTCCGCGCTGTACCAAAGTTCAATGTTCAGATCGCCTGAAATCCGGAAATGCCGCGCGCGGATTTCCCGACCGTCCAGCATCAGGCGGGCATCCCCCAGTTTTTCCGTCGTGACATGAACGGGGGTGCCGTCTTCGGTATTAAAAAGTGTCTGATGTTCAAGCAAGCCAATTTGCCAATAGGTTGTCGGGAAAGCACTTTTTTTCGACGCATATTTTCCAGCGCTGCCATCAATGGCCAGGGTGTCCTGATCCCTGACTACACGCAGGAAGCGCGTTTCCCCGTTTTCAGTGGTGCGGCTGTCAAGACTGCGTAGATTCCCGGCGTGCCATTCCTCGCGGCTTTCATGCCGATAGTCGTAAAGCTTTATAAAGCCGAGCCGGTAAGCCATCTCGATACGGATCGTTGCAATGGCCGTCTGATCTTTGCGTGTAATGGCGACATGCTGCTTGCCCAGCTCCTTGCCGTTGCGGAAAATCAGATAGCTATATTCCTCTTCCCCGCTACGATACGGCTGTGCATTTGCTGGTTGTGTCCAGGTGATAAGCGCAATCAGTATCGCCAGCGTTGCAAATATGCCGCCCGGCCGCATGGTGCCTCCTACAAACCGAAAATCGGTTGCAACAGCCGGCCGATCCGACCAGTCAGCCGCAGCGGGCCGTCAAATGCGGTCGCAACGATGCAGTTTTCGCCCGGATCGGCGACCGGGCGGTGATCGATATTCTGATCGTGAATGATCAGGTCCCCGCGTTTTGCCGCGCCTGTGCAATCCGAATAACCGCCTTGCAGGACAAGCGTCATCTCGGTTCCGCTATGGCTGTGGGAGGGGACACTGTGCCCCGGCGCGATGCGGAGTAGAAACGCATTCAGCCCGTCGTCCGTTTGCTGGCGCGGGAATAGTCGACTGATTGATATCCAGGGGGAAGGCCTGAACCAGCGCAAGCTGCTATCCTGCCCGGTCAGGCAGGCGCGCATGGATTCAGGCAATTCTGCGATGTCTGCGCGTGCCGTGTGTCCCGGAAGCGTCGGGTGAGCACTATCGTCAAGGTCCGGTTCCCCGAGCTGCATGTCCAGGGTATTTTGCACGGCATCCGGTGACAGGGGTACGGTATCGGCCGCTGACAGCAGCTCGCCGCCCAACCGGTCAAATAAATCGGCCGCTTCGCGCGCATCCGGATTAAGCGACAGATAGCCATCGACCAGGGGCCGGAACCCCGGATTTAATGCACCGCTCGACCAATCGAGCAACCATTCTGCGTCTACCATTCCCATTTCCGTATTCTGATCCAACTTTTCCCGTATTCTGATCCAACTTTTCAGCGCATCTTTCGACCGCAATATCTTTAAAGTCTGGCTGTTGCCAGCGACGCATCAGCATGCCATGCCTGACATTATGATATGGATACGCAAATGCCGGAAAATTGGATCAGTTCTTGCGATATGGCGGTTGTCTGCAATGCGATCGGGTGCTGTGTGTCGTGATCCAGAGCAGGGGAAGCGGGCATGACGAAATCAGCCGATAAAGACATGTTTAGGCCGCCGCTCAATGCGCGCGATGTCGAACTGCTGGTGCAGAAAACCGGATTTGATGGCTATTTTTCGGTGCAGACATTCTCGCTCAAGCACAGGCTTTATGCGGGCGGATGGTCGCCGCCGATTTCGCGGGAGGTATTTGTAACCGGCGATGCTGTTGTGGTGCTCCCTTATGATCCGGTTCACGACAGGGTTGTGCTGATCGAACAATTTCGTGCCGGCGCATTTGCGCATACCCCCGAATCCGGCAGTCCCTGGCTTGTGGAAACCGTGGCCGGGCGGATCGACAAGGATGAAACAGCGGAGCAGGTTGCCCGTCGCGAAGCTGAGGAAGAGGCGGGCTGCGCATTGCAGCAACTGCACAGGATCGGCACTTTCTATCAAAGTCCGGGGGCGACGAGCGAGCAGATCCATTACTTTTGCGGAATTGTCGACAGTTCACAGGCCGGCGGTATCCATGGCCTGGCATCCGAGCATGAGGACATCCGGGTTTTTACCTGTACACGCACGGCAGCGCTTGCGGCGCTGGCGGACGGGCGTGTGTCGAATGTGACGCTTGCCTTTGTTTTGCAGTGGCTTTCCCTCAATCACGAGCAGTTGCGCGCCGGCGCTGCGTGAATCATTGCCATGCTGAACTTTTCACCCCCGATGCTTGCGCCCCGGCGGCTTGGTAAATACATTCGGAAACAACCGGCACATTAATTTTTCGAAAGTCTGAGATGGGTATTTGTAACGGCTTGCCAGAGGCAATCGGCAACACGCCATTGATACGATTGCGTAAAGCGTCAGAAGAGACGGGCTGTGAAATTCTCGGCAAGGCGGAATTCATGAACCCCGGCCAGTCGGTCAAGGACCGCGCGGCCCTGTTTATTATTCGCGATGCGATTGCCCGTGGGGCGCTCAAGCCCGGTGGTGTGATTGTTGAAGGAACCGCGGGCAATACCGGTATCGGTCTTGCCCTTGTCGGTAATGCGATGGGCTTTCGGACAGTGATCGTAATCCCTGAAACCCAGTCGCAGGAAAAAAAGGATATGATTCGCCTGACCGGTGCCGAACTGGTGGAGGTGCCGGCCGTTCCCTACAAGGACCCCAACAATTACGTGAAATATTCCGGCCGTCTTGCGGAAGAGTTGAACGCAAAGGAACCGGCCGGTGCGATCTGGGCCAATCAGTTTGACAATGTCGCGAACCGCCAGGCGCATATCGAGGGGACCGGGCCCGAAATCTGGGCGCAGACGGAAGGGCGGGTCGATGGCTTTGTCTGTGCGGTGGGAACCGGCGGTACGCTGGCGGGCATTTCCATGGCGTTGAAGGAGCGTAATGCCGATATCGTCACCGCTTGTGCCGATCCGTCAGGTTCTGCGATCTATAGCTGGGTGAAGACGGGGGAGTTGAAGGCCGAGGGCGATTCGATCACCGAAGGCATTGGCCAGGGGCGGGTGACCGCCAATCTGGAAGGCGCGCCGATTGATGACGGCTTTCACATTACCGATGCGGAAGCCGTGCAGACCGTGTTCGACCTGCTGCGCGATGAAGGGTTGTGCATGGGGGGGTCGACCGGCGTCAATGTTGCCGGGGCGGTGCATCTTGCCAGACAGCTTGGCCCGGGCCATCGGATCGTGACGATTTTGTGCGATTTCGGTACCCGCTATCAAAGCAAGCTCTTCAACCCTGAATTTCTGGGTGCCCGGCAATTGCCTGTCCCTAATTGGCTTTAGGCCCGGGGCAGCTTTGAAACACCTCGCTCGCTTGCAGGAAAAAGTCGCAGCCAAAGCCGCCGCCCGGTCTTGATTTTGTTTCGGTGAGTCTGCACCTTTCTGGCAGGTAACGCGTTTCAATCACAAAATAACGGTGAACAATGTCCGCTGACGATCCCAATACACTGGTAAGCACCCAATGGTTGGCCGAACATTTGCAGGCGCCTGATGTCCAGGTTGTCGATGCTTCCTGGTATTTGCCGGATATGGGGCGTGATGCGAAAGCCGAATATATGGCGGCACATATTCCCGGGGCGGTATATTTCGATATCGACGAAATCTGCGACACGGATTCACCGCATCCGCATATGCTGCCATCGCAGGAAAAATTTTCGAGCCGGGTTCGCCGGCTGGGGCTTGGTGATGGAAACCGGATCATTGTCTATGACGGGCTGGGTATGTTCAGCGCGGCACGTGTCTGGTGGATGTTCCGGGCAATGGGGCATGACGATGTCGCGGTACTGGATGGCGGCTTTCCCAAATGGCGTGCCGAAGACAGGCCGGTAGAGGATCTGCCGCCGCTGCCGCGCGAACGGCATTTCAGCGCCAGGCTGAATAATTTCGTGCTCCGTGATATCGCGCAGATGACCAGGAACCTGCACAGCCGTGAAGAGCAGGTCGTGGATATGCGCGGACCGGCACGCTTCCATGGCAAGGAGCCGGAACCGCGTCCCGGTGTCCGTCCCGGCCATATCCCCGGCGCGATCAACCTGCCATATACAAGCCTTTTGGCGGCCGATGGCACGATGCGCCCGGTCGAGGAGCTGCGGACGATCGTGGCGGATGCCGGGGTCGATTCATCGCGTCCGGTGGTCACAAGCTGCGGATCCGGGGTCACGGCGGCGATTGGTTTGCTTGCATTGCAGCGGATCGGCTTCAAGTCGCTGGCGCTTTATGACGGTTCATGGGCCGAATGGGGCGCGCGTGCGGACTTGCCGGTTGCCCAGTAACCCAAAAAGGCCATGGCAAGCCGCATGACCGCGCCGCTTGCAACAACGGTGACGTTTCTCGAAATGCGCGCGCGGCCGGTGCTGCATGTGCCGCCGCCGCCTTTCAGGAATCATGCGCTGTTGCGGGCGGAGACGCCCTCTGTTCCGTTCTATCGCTATCTTTATCACATGGTGGGGCGCGACTATCACTGGGTGCATCGCAAACGTATGCCCGATGCGGCGCTTGCCGCGGTTCTGGCCGATCCGCAAATCGAAATTTATGTGGCTTATGTGGGTGGCGTTCCGGCAGGATATTTCGAACTCGATTTCGGGGAAATGCCGACAGTCGAGTTGAGCTATTTTGGTATAATCGGAGAGTTTATCGGCAAGGGATTGGGGCGGTTTTTATTGGCACAGGCAATCGATATTGTCTGGCAGCGTGGCCCGGAGAGACTGCATGTGCAGACCTGTACGCTCGATCACCCGCGCGCCTTGCCGCTGTACCAGCAGATGGGCTTTATTCCTTTCGCACAGGAAGAGGCGGAAATCATGCCGCTTGATGACTGGGGGATTGTGCGTCTTGGCCGATCGGATTGATCCGGTTGTGCATTTTTCGGGTGGCGTTGCCGGCAGTTTGGCTTGTGAGGGAGTGGGTCTGTGACGGCCGAGCAGATTTTGATTGTTGCGATAATGGGCATGACGCTCGGATTTTTTATCTGGGGTCGGCTGCGTTATGACATTGTTGCGGCGCTTGCCTTGTTTGCCTGCGCTGTCGGCGATCTTGTGCCAACCGATCAGGTGTTCGCCGGCTTCGGTCACCCCGCGGTCATTACTGTTGCCGCTGTCCTGATCCTGTCTGCCGCATTGCGTAATTCCGGCGTCGTCGATTTGATTGCGGCGCGTATCCGTCGCTTTACGACAAATCAATTCCTGCACATCATTTCGCTGATGCTTGTGGTGACGGTGGCATCGGCCTTTATGAATAATGTCGGCGCGCTCGCATTGATGTTGCCGGTTGCCCTGGTCAGCGCCGCGGAACAGCAACGCTCGCCCGCCATACTGCTTATGCCGCTTGCCTTTGGCAGCATATTGGGCGGCATGACCACAATGATCGGCACACCGCCGAATGTGATCATTGCAAGCTATCGCCAGTCGGTTAGCGGTGCGCCGTTCGGGATGTTCGATTTTTCGCCGGTCGGGCTGGCCGTTGCGATAGGTGGGTTGATCTTCGTCGCGGTGATCGGGTGGCGGCTCATTCCGCGTGCACGCCGTACCGCCAATGTGCCGAGCCAGCTTTTCGAAACCGATGATTATCTCACCGAAACCCGCGTTCCGGAGGATAGCGGGCTGATCGGCAAGACAGTGCAGGAGGTTGAAGCCTTCCGTGATGGCAATGTCGAAATAGTCGGTCGCGCGCGCGGCGCAAGCGGTGCGATCTTTCTGCCCCAGAACCATGTTATCGAGGCAGGCGATGTCATCATTCTGCGCGCCGATACCGATGCGTTGAAAAAGCTGATCGAGGAACATGATATCGACCTTGTCACGGAATCCGGCGGCACCGCGAAATTGCTGACATCGGAAACCAATACGCTGGTTGAGGCATTGGTGCCGCACAAAAGCTGGCTGGTCGGACGTGAGGTTGCCGCATTATCGCGCCGCGTGGGGGAGCGCGGCGCGGTCATCGCACTGTCGCGTCGCGGCGCGCCGCTGCGTGAGCGGCTACGCCGGCAGCGTTTTCAGGTCGGTGATATCCTGCTGCTGCAAATGCGCCAGGATCTGATGGCGGACACATTGCTCGACCTCGAATTGCTGCCACTGGCGCACCGCGATATCAATCTGGCAAGCAGCCATCGCATCGGGCTGGCTGGGTTGATTTTCGGTGGTGCATTGGCGGCGGGTATTGCGGGTCTGGTGTCGCTGCCGGTTGCATTTATCGGTGCGATCATCGCATTTACATTGACGGGCATCCTGTCGGTGCGGGAACTGTATGACAATGTGGACTGGCCGGTCATTGTGCTGCTGGGGGCGATGATCCCGGTGGGCCAAGCGCTTGAGAATACCGGTACGACCCTGCTTGTGGCCGAGGCACTGGTTGAATGGACCCGGGGGTTGCCACTTGCCGTCGTGCTGGGATTGATTCTTGTGGTGACGATGTTTTTGTCGGATGTGATCAACAATGCGGCAACCGCTGTCGTCATGGCGCCGATTGCGGTCGGGGTGGCAAATGCGCTGGGTGCCAGTATCGATCCTTTCCTGATGGCTGTCGCGGTGGGTGCGTCCTGCGCATTCCTGACGCCGATCGGGCACCAGTCCAATACGCTTGTGATGGGGCCGGGCGGTTATCAGTTTACAGATTATTGGCGTATGGGCTTGCCGCTTGAAATACTGATTGTGGCGATTTCAGTGCCGCTGATCCTGATTGTCTGGCCCGCTTAGGCTGAAGGAGAGCTTGCATGAGTGGACAATTACACGGCGAACCGCTGGCACAAGGCGAATTGCTGGCGATCGCCATGCGTGACAGGCCGCGTGTGCCGATGCAGGAACTGTCTGATTGCGCGATCAGCGTCGAGGCGGGATTGCAGGGCGATTTTCGGGGCATCGCACCGGATCGGCAGGTTACCATCCTGACGCAGGAAGGATGGCGACAGGCATGTGAAGCGGTGGGGCATGAACTGCCATGGACAACGCGTCGCGCCAATCTGTTCATTCGCGGGCTCGATCTCAGGGGCCGGATCGGCGCGACATTGCGGATCGGCACGGTAGCGCTTGTCATCACGGATGAATGCGAGCCATGTCATATTATGGATGCCGCCCATGAGGGATTGCGGCAGGCGCTTGTTACCGGTTGGCGCGCGGGCGTCACCTGCCGCGTCGTTCAGGCCGGCCATGTGGCGATTGGCGATAAGGTGCGGCTGGAGGGGTGATGCTGTCGGGCTGTCTGCTGGCATGCGCTGACCGGTCATATTAGCATCACTTTAGCATCACTCAGTGATCGCCGATCAGCACCTCGCGTTTGCCGGCATGATTGGGTGGGCTGACCACCCCTTGTTCTTCCATTTGTTCCATGATGCGCGCGGCACGGTTATAGCCGATGCGCAGATGCCGTTGTATCAGGCTGGTCGAGGCACGGCCCTGCTGCGCCACCATGGCGACGGCGCGGTCATAGAGCGCTGAATCCTCGTCTCCGCCGCCACCGCCTGTAAGCCCCATCATATCCGGTGTGATTTCGCCATCCTGCTCTTCGGTGACTTCTTCGAGATATTCCGGCGCGCCCTGGGTTTTCAGGAAGGCGACAGCCTGTTCCACTTCCTCATCGCTGACAAAGGGGCCATGCACACGGGTGACACGCCCGCCGCCTGCCATATACAGCATATCCCCCTGGCCGAGCAGTTGTTCGGCACCCTGTTCGCCCAGGATCGTGCGGCTGTCGATCTTCGATGTGACCTGGAAACTGATCCGGGTAGGGAAGTTTGCCTTGATCGTACCGGTGATGACATCGACGCTGGGGCGTTGTGTCGCCATGATCAGATGCAGGCCGGCGGCGCGCGCCATCTGCGCAAGCCTTTGCACAGCACCCTCGATATCCTTGCCCGCGACCATCATCAGATCCGCCATTTCATCGACGATGATGACAATCAGCGGCAATGGATCGAGGTCCATTTCCTGGTCTTCGATGATCGGCTGGCCGGTATCTGCGTCAAACCCGGTCTGCACGGTGCGTTTGAGAACTTCGCCCTTTTCCTGCGCTTTCACGACGCGCTGGTTATAGGCGCTGATGGAGCGCACGCCGAGCCGCGACATCTTGCGATAGCGGTCCTCCATCTCCCGCACCGCCCATTTCAATGCAACGACCGCCTTGCCCGGATCGGTCACGACCGGGGTGAGCAGATGCGGAATATCGTCATAGACAGACAGTTCCAGCATTTTCGGGTCGATCATGATGAATTTGCACTGTTTGGGAGGCAGCCGGTAAAGCAGCGACAGAATCATGGTGTTGATGGCAACCGACTTGCCCGAGCCCGTCGTGCCCGCGATCAGAAGATGCGGCATGGTGGCGAGGTCGGCAATCACCGGGTCGCCGCCAATATCCTTGCCAAGCGCAAGTGTCAGCCGGGCGGAAGTTTTCTCATAAGCGTCTGAAGCCAGCAATTCACGCAGAAAGACGGTTTCACGATTGGTGTTCGGCAACTCGATACCGATAGCGTTGCGCCCCGGAATTACCGCGACGCGCGCCGAAATCGCACTCATCGACCGCGCAATATCGTCCGCCAGTCCGATGACACGCGATGATTTGATGCCCGGCGCGGGTTCAAGCTCATACAGGGTCACGACGGGGCCGGGATGAACCTTGACGATTTCCCCCTTGATGCCGAAATCCTGCAAGACTGTTTCAAGCAGCTTGGCGTTTTGTTCCAGTGCGTCGTCAGTTGCAGCAAGACTGTCACTACGCTTCTTGGGAGCGGTGAGCAGAGACAGCGGTGGCAGCTGATATTCGCCGACACGCCCCAGATCCAGTGCAGCCTGATCGGCTGTTTGCCCGCGTTTGCCGGTTGCGGGCTTTGCCGTTTTGCGGGTGACCCGTTTTGCCGATGCACGGGGCGCGGATTCCGCCCGTGCGCGGCTGCGTGGCGCTGCTTTGGGCATGGCGCTGTCGGTGGATTGCGAGCGTTGGGCATCGTCATATTGCCGGTTTCGTATCAGGTACAGCACCCATTGCGTGCCTGTCCGCACACCAAACCAGATAAATTCGCCAGTTCGACGTGTCAGGCCATAGCCTGCGGCACAGGTTGCGCGCCATTCCGACCAGCGTATCCCAAGCGCGTAAAGTGTCAGCGGCAATGCAATCATCAGGGCTGCCAATGCGGGGATGCGGTCAATTGCCCAGCTTGGCAATTGCCAGGGCAAGTCTCTCAGAACACGGCTTGTGCCATCATGAAGCTGATCGCCGATCAAGCCGCCCATGCCGGTCTGCAGCGGCCAGTTGTCGGCGGGGGCGGCTGCCCCCAGCGCCATGGCGACAAACGGCAAGGCAATGACAAGACACAGCACGCGCCAATACCAGCGCTGTAGCGTCAGCTCACGGAATATCCTCACGCCCCAGCTTGTCGGGCATAAGATGACAAGCCCGCTCGCCAGCCCGAACCATTGCAGGCTGAAATCGGCAAAATAGGCGCCCCGCGCGCCGAGCAGATTGTCGACAGGCGCGGTGCCGGCGACATTCAGGCTGGGATCGGTTGGGGAATAACTCAGCAAGGCAACTGCCGTTGCACCGGCAGCGGCCAACAGCAAAAGTGCGGCCAGGCGAATGGCCAAAACGATCAGAAAGTTCCGCACGCCTTCGGGCAGCAGGGGCCGTGGCGTATCTGCACCGGCGCCTCTTAATCCTGCCATCGCTGCTTCTCCCCGGCTTTGTCTGTGGCTCTTGCCGTTATCCGTTCAACACATCACGGATGCGGCGCAATCCCTCGGCGATGCTGTCGCGTTCAAGCACCAGCGCGACACGGATATATTGCGCGCCCGGGTTGGTTCCGTCCGGCTGGGTACGCGACAGATATTTGCCGGGCAGGACTTTTACCCCGGCCTCGCGCCACAGCTTTTTCGTGGCCGCTTCGCTGTCGCCGACATTGAGCCACAGGAAAAACCCGCCCGCCGGCGTATAATAATCGAAATGTCCCGTCAGTATGCCTTCCGCAACCGTGAATTTTTCGCGATAGAGCGCGCGATTGGCGATCACATGCGCCTCATCCGACCAGGCGGCGGTCGCCACCGCATCGGCGGGCAGCGGGTTGGTCGGCCCGACATAGGCCCGGAATTGCCGGAACTTCGCAAGCAGCATGGGGTCGCCTGCGATCAGCCCGCTGCGCAGCCCGGCAAGGTTGGATCGCTTGGACAGGGAATTGAAGACCAGCAGATTTGCAAAAGGATGTCCGGCGCCGTCCCGTTCACCGGCCAGCATTTGTGCGGCCTGCAAGCCGCCGGGGGGTGGCGTGTCGAGATAGATTTCCGAATAGCATTCATCGAAGGCGATGACGAAATCAAACTCCCGCGCGAGTGTGATCAGCCGTTTCAGATAATCAAGCCCCGCGACCGCCCCTTGCGGATTGGCGGGGGAGCAAAGATAGAACAGGGCTGTGCGCTCAAGCAGTTCGGGTGTCAGCTTGTCGAGATCGGGCAGAAACCCGGTTTCTGCCGGTGCGTCGAGATAAATGGCTTCAGCGCCCGCCGCTGCCGCCGCGCCCGCATAGCATTGATAGAACGGGTTCGGCATCAGGATCGCGGGTTGTTTGTCTGCCTTGCGCGGCGGGGTGACGATGAAGGCGATGGAAAACAACCCCTCCCGCGTGCCGTTGAGCGGCAGAACGCCGCCGTCGGGATTGACCGGACATGCATGCAGTCCAAAGCGCCGGTTGAGCCAGCCGGCGGCGGCAGAGCGAAACCCCGGCGTGCCGTCGATCGGTGGATATTTTGTATAGTCGCTCTGATGTGCCTGCAGAATGTCCCCGACAAAGTCAGGCATCGGATGCCCGGGTTCCCCCAATGACAATAAAATTGGCGATTGCGCGGGGGTGATGCCCGCGATCAGCTCTGCAAGCCTGGGAAATGCGTTTTCCGGTAAGACGTCGAGGTTCGAATTCAACATGCGGCCGTGCCGTCCTAAAGCCAATTAAAGCTGCGTTGCCCTGGCGTATGGGCACCGATGTTCCACGGGCAAGCGGTGTGATTCGCGGAACAAACACCAAACATCTGCACCATATGGTGCCTACCCGGAAAGCGCAAGAATCGCCCGAAATTCGGTGGTTTCAGCCAGATCGGCGATAGGGGCAGTGCTGCTGGATGATGGGTGTGGCGCTGTCGCAAACGCCAAATCACAATAGCGGCAGTTTGCCGCGCTGAAGCCGGAAACCGCAGAAAGACTCATTTTCTGCTTGCACAAGGCGGCAGCGCGGGTTTGAATCTATGATGAGAAATTATCCGATCTTTGGTGAGGAGGGCGTCAGGCAAGCCCGCGCCATCCAAGAAGCAGAAAACACGGCAAGAAGCAGAAAACACGGCAAGAAGCAGAAAACAC
>CALAQW010000122.1 GCA_937888955.1 uncultured Alphaproteobacteria bacterium
ATCTGCTCAAGGCTTGCCACGCCGGGCACGATGGCATCCCCGATCACGAATGCGGGAGTGCCCGAGATCTCGAGCCGGGCTGCGAGTTGACGGTTCTTGCGGATGATATCGGCGATATAGGCTTTCTGCATATCCTCGGCAAGCTTATCGCGATCAAGTCCGGTATCAGCGGCGATCTGCAGAATCTGGGCACGTCCCAGCCCACCCTTCGCGGCCATCAGCGCATCGTGGAACTGCTGATATTTCCCCTGCGCCATCGCGGCAATGGCGGCCTTGGAGGCCGTTTCGGAATTTGGGCCGAGAATCGGGAATTCCTTCATGACAAGCCGGATATTACCGTCTTCGGCGATCAGCCTTTTGACAACCGGGCGCGCTTTCTTGCAATAGCCGCAGCGATAATCGAAAAATTCGACAAGGGTAATGTCGCCCGCAGGATTGCCGGCAACGAAGCTGTCGGGGTCCTGTTCCAGCGCCTTGCGCTGATTTTGCAATGTGGTGAGCTTGGCTTGCTCCTGTTCCTGCTCCACACGCTGTTGCAGGCCATGCAGTGCGGTGATCAGCAGTTCCGGGTTTTCATTCAGCACTTCGAGGATTTTGGCTTTGAGCGCGGTTTTCTCCTGCGCGGTCATTTCCGCCTGGGCCGGGAAGCTGAACAGCAGGCAGATTATTGTTGCCAGTAGTGTGGCAAAAATTTTGTCTCGTTTATACACAGTGAAATTCGTTATCCCCGTTGCTTGCGGTTGGATTTACCGGTTTCGATGATGTCTTGGGCGCGCAGCCAGCCAGGTGAGCCTTCAGGCAGGTTATGCAAGGCGCGTTTTGCGTGCAGCACCGCTTCCTGTCGTGCACCTGCCCGTGAATAGCGTTCCGCACTGGCAAGTGAGGCCATGCCGTTCTGATCGTTACGTGCATAGGCAATAGCAAGCTGATGCCAACCAATCAGGATCTCGGGATCCTGCCGCATCGCCCATTCAAGGTTTTCCAGCGCGGCAGCGTTATATTCAGGGTTTTCGCCGGCCAGCATCGCCTGCGCCAGATTGACCCGCAGCAACGGCTCTTCTGGTGCAAGCTCGACCGATTTGGCATAGGGCGCGATTGCTTTTTGTACATGGCCATGTTCGAAATAAATCTGGCCCTGCAACTCATGATAATAGGGATTGCGGGGATCTTCGGCGATCAAGGCGGCGATTTCCTGATGTGCGGCGGTTTCATTGGATGCCAGATGATAGGCGGCAACCCGGGCATAGCGGGCTTTCACGCTGGTATCGCTTGGCGGAAATTTGCGTAATGTCTGATCGGGGCGTTTCACAAATCCGTACAATTTTCCCTGCATGCGCAGATGCGCCTCGATGGCCTCCTGCGGCTCGGCTTTTTCATAATAGGGGGAGGCTTTGACACGGCGTTCGATTGCCCCGATACGATCGCGCGAGAGAGGGTGGCTCCGGACAAACGGGTCCTGATTTTTGACGTTGAGCGCCTCCTGATTGCCAAAGCTCTGCAATACCTCAACCAGCCCCTGCCCGGATTCGCCAATGATCTCAAGATAGCTGAGCGCGGCCTGATCGGCGGAGGCTTCCTGTGTCCGGCTGTATGTCAGGAAGTTGCGCTGTGCCACATGACTGCCGCCGGCCAGGATGCCGACGCCAATATCGGGTTGTCCGGCAATTGCTGCACCGACCCCGAGAATGAAGGCGGCAATCGAGGTTGCCGAGGCACCGGTCAGCGCATCGCGGGTGCGTGCCAGATGACCCCCCGCGATATGACCGACTTCGTGCGCAATCACGCCCTTGATTTCCGCGGGCGAGTCAAATTTCAGTAGCAGCTCGGTCGTGAAGAACACATTCTGGCCGCCGGCCACGAAGGCGTTGATATTATTGTCGCGGACCAGATAGATGTTCACCGCTTTCGGGTTGAGCCCGGCAGCCGCAAAGATCGGCGTTGCATAACCGCGCAGAATTCGCTCGATCTCCGCATCCCGGATCAGCGACACCGCCTTTGCCGGCGTGCTGTGAAATGCAATGGCGGTCTGCGCGCCAAGCAGGAACAGCAGGAACAGCACGATCTGTCGTGCGTTTTTCAGGATCGTAGATGGCGAGGGCGGCAAATGCATTATTTGATCACCAGTTTGCAGTGTTGGTGGCGCTATGCCGCACACAGGTTTTTGCCCGGCCCGGAGACGGCTGTTCACCGTAAAAGTTGCTTCAGGCGTCGTCAATTCGCATCCCTGTGAGCGGGAGCATATTCTAAAGCCTTGTACGACGGTATTTCAAAAATCAGGCGCTTTTTCGGCGGCGCTTGTTCTTTCTGCACGGGTTGATTAATCCATAAAGACTATATGGTGCGCCCAAAGCGTTGCGGAAGCGATGGTAGATGAAAATTTCAAAACGTAGTGATATCAGTCCCTTTATCGTCATGGATGTCATGGCGGCTGCGGCTGCGCGCGAAGCGGCGGGCGAGAGGGTGCTGCATCTTGAGGTGGGACAGCCGGCAACCCCGGCGCCGCGCGCTGTATTGGCTGCGGCGGAACAGGCGCTGCGCGAGGATCGCATCGGCTATACCGTTGCGCTGGGTATCCCTGAATTGCGCGAACGTCTGGCACATTACTATCAAACGCAATATGGCGTCTGCATATCGCCAGAACGCATTGTTGTGACAACGGGCTCGTCGGCAGGTTTTCTGCTCAGTTTCCTCGCGCATTTCGATGCGGGTGATCGTGTGGCGATCTGCGATCCGGGCTATCCGGCATACCGCAATATTCTGAAAGTCCTCAATCTTGAGCCTGTTCTGATCCCCTGCCGGGCGGAGAGCGATTTTCGCCTGACCGTTCCCCAGATCGCACAGGCGGCAAAAGATGGCGGGCTTGATGGTCTTCTGATTGCAAGTCCCGCCAATCCAACCGGCGCCATGCTGTCGCCTGACGAATTGCGCGCCATCGCGGATTATTGCGCCACGCAGAATATCACCCTGATTTCAGACGAGATTTATCACGGTATCAGCTATGGCAAGGCCGCGCAGACCGCATTGGCGGTTAGCGATGATGCGGTGGTGATCAACAGCTTTTCCAAATATTTTTCGATGACCGGCTGGCGGCTGGGCTGGATGGTTGTGCCGCAGGCAGCCCTCCGTGCGGTTGAGCGCATCGCCCAGAACCTGTTTATCTCACCGCCCACCTTGTCGCAGCTCGCGGCCGTTGCGGCATTTGATTGCGAGGCGGAATTGCAGGAAAATGTAGCGGTTTATGCGCGCAATCGGGGGCTGTTGCTGCGCGAACTACCGAAAGCCGGCATCGACCGTTTCGCGCCGCCTGACGGTGCGTTTTATCTTTATGCGGATGTGTCGCGCTTCACCGATGATAGTGTACGGTTCTGCCAGGACATGCTGCTGCAAACCGGTGTCGCGGCGACGCCGGGAACCGATTTCGATGTGGTCGAAGGGCATAAATTCGTCCGGTTTTCATTTGCCGGGGCGACCGAGGTGATGGCGGAAGCCGCCAAAAGACTGGCCGGCTGGCTGCCTGACAGCACATAGCTGATGCGCCATCAGGCCGCGGGTGCCGGCCCGGTGTGGCCGGCTGTTAGGTGGGCAGGGGTGGTAAACCCCTGCCGTTTTATCAGGATCAGCTGAAGCGCCGTTGCCACCAGCCACCACGTTTGGGCCGGTTTGCAGTTTCTGTTTTATCTTTTTCGTCTGCTTCCGGGGCCGCATGACTGTTTGGCTGTTGTTCGGTGCTTACGGCATCGTCGGGTGTTGCATTATGCTCCGCCGCTGCTGTTTCCGTACTTGCCGTGCCGTCTGCCTGTTCCGCCGGGGGCTGGTCTGCGGAAGTCTCATCCGCGGGCTTTTCATCTGCCGCAGGTTTTTCATCTGCCAAAGATTTTTCATCAGCTGATGCCTGGGCCGAACGGGCATCGGGGGTGTCGGCTGGCCATGCCCCGGGCGAGACCCCTTCAGTATCGACAGGTTGCGACGTTTCAATAGGAATGGTCGTGATAACAGTTTCTGTTTCCGCCTGTTCAGCCAGAACCGGCTCATCCGCGCCTGCCTCGCGTGTCGTGAAGGAGGCATCCTGTGCAGCTTCGCTGTCTTTCCCGGTTTCACTGTCACTTGCGTCCGCTTTTGCGGTGGCCTCGGTTTGCTCCTCACCGGCCTCTGATGCTGTGTCGCGCTGTGCATTGTCCCGGTTACGACCGCCGCGCCGGCCGCGCCGGCCACGGCGCTTTTTAGTTTTCTGCTCCTCTTCATCGCTGTCGGACGTGTCAGTGGATTGCGATGTGTTTGAATCGCTATCGGCATCCGATTGCGTATCATCGTCCTTATCCGCACTATCCTTCGGGCGGCGACGGCGTGAACGTCGGGGTTTGTCCTCCTCGCTTTCCTCTACTGTTGCCGCTTGCTCGGCGACAGGTTCGGCATGGCTTGGCACTGTGCGTTGCGCGGGCTTTATCTCATAGCTCGGGGCTTGCAGCGCTGAATCGGCAATGACAAAGACAGAAAGCCCAAAGCGGGTTTCGATTTGTTCGAGCCAGTCGCGTTTCTGGTTGAGGATGTAGATGGCGACATCGGTGGGCACGGTGACATCAAAGGCCCGGTGCCGCTTGCGCATGGCTTCTTCTTCGATACCGCGCAAAATATGCAGCGCCAGCGAGTCCACCGAACGGATCAGTCCGGTGCCATTGCAATTGGGGCAGGGGGAGGTTGTCGTTTCCACAACACCCTGGCGCAGCCGCTGCCGCGACATTTCCAAAAGACCGAACGGGCTGATCCGGCCGACCTGTATTCGCGCCCTGTCCGACTTCAGGCATTCCTTGATACGTTTTTCCACCGCCCTGTTATTGCGATGATTTTCCATATCGATGAAATCGATCACGACGAGCCCGGCAAGATCGCGCAGCCGTAACTGGCGTGCGACCTCTTCAGCGGCTTCGAGATTTGTGCGCAATGCGGTCGCTTCGATATTCGCCTCGCGCGTCGCCTTGCCTGAATTGACATCGATGGAAACCAGCGCCTCGGTCGGGTCGATCACGATATAACCGCCCGATTTCAATCGGACGGCAGGGTCGAACATCGAATCAAGTTGCGCTTCGATCTGAAATTTATGGAATAGCGGGACTGGATCGCGATGCGGCTGAACCTTTTTCGCGTGGCTTGGCATCAGCATTCGCATGAAGCTTTTTGCTTCCTTGTACGCCTCTTCACCTTCAACCAGCACCATCTCGATCTCTTTGTCATAGAGGTCGCGGATTGCACGTTTGATCAGGCTGCCTTCCTCGTTGATGAGGGAAGGTGCGGTCGATTTCAGCGTCGTTTCGCGAATTTCCTCCCACTGCCGCAAAAGATATTCAAAGTCGCGTTTGATTTCAGCCTTTGTGCGGTTTGCGCCCGCTGTGCGGATGATCAGCCCCATGCCTTCAGGCACATCGAGATCGGTGGCAATCGTCTTCAGTCGCTTGCGGTCCACCGCATTGCTGATCTTGCGTGAAATGCCGCCGCCGCGCGCTGTGTTGGGCATCAGCACGCAATAGCGCCCGGCAATCGACAGATAAGTCGTGAGCGCCGCACCCTTTGTGCCCCGCTCATCCTTCAGAACCTGAACGAGCAGGATCTGGCGCTTCTTGATGACTTCCTGAATTTTGTAGCGACGCCGGTTAGCGCGTGGTCGCGATACCTCATCAAGTACGTCTTCCCCGCCAATTGATTCAACATCGTTATCTTTTGACTGCTCGGTGCCGGTGGATTTGCGGCGGTTATTGTCGCGGCGCGGACGACGGTTGCTGCGGTTGCGTCGGCGAGAGGGCTTTTGTTCCGCCGTAGTTTCTGCGGCGTCGTCCGCATCGCTATCGTCTGATTGCGCCTCCAAGGCCCGGGATTTGTCTTCCGCTTTTGCGGTATCCTCGCTACCCGGTTGCGGTGCTTCAGAAGCAGGATTGTCGGTTGCCGCAAATTCGGCGGGGTCTCCTTCGGGCACGGGCTCAGACGCAATGCTGTCACCCGCTGCCGCGGCAAGCAATGCCGGCTTGTCCGGGCCTGAATCAGGATCGGAATCGTCTGGGCCAGTGTCGCCCTGGCCAGTGTCGCCCTGGCCAGTGTCGCCCGGGCCGGCATTGGTATCGCCGTCACCCGTATCGCCGTCTTGCGCGCGGCCCCCGCTGCGCATTGCCAGCTCGTCTGCGCTATCATCGGGTTGCGATGCGGCAGTTATGGCTTCCCGCTGTTGCGTAGCCGTGTCTGCATCGTTTGTGTCAGCGCCGGGGTTGGCGTCGTGGCGCGTGTCGGTTACGACCGTATCCCGGTTATCCTCGTCCCTGTCCTCGTCAGCGATATCGGCGGTAGCATTGTCATCAGTGCTATCGTCATCCGCGTCGTCATCGTCATCGTTCTGCGAACGATTTGCTGCGTGCATATCATCCTGAACCTGTGCGCGGCGTTCTTCCTCCGCATCCTCAGCAAGCAAAGCCAGGCGATCGGCAACAGGGATCTGGTAATAGTCGGGATGAATTTCGTTGAAGGCGAGGAAACCATGACGGTTGCCGCCATATTCGACAAACGCCGCCTGAAGCGAGGGTTCGATACGCGTGACTTTTGCAAGATAGATATTGCCGTTTAGCTGCTGCCGGGCAGCAGATTCGAAGTCAAAATCCTCTAACTTGTTCCCTTGAACGACGGCCACCCGGGTTTCTTCCGGGTGGGTTGCGTCGATTAACATCTTTTTTGCCATAAAACTGCTCTCCGGGCAGCCCTGGCCGATGCCGACGGCTTGGTCGGTCATTCATGCGGCAGGCTGCGAAAGTTGCGAAGCTTGCAGTAAACCAGCGCATTGAGATTGTGCCTGGGGCGCGTGGAGCGCCGGCATTGCCTGGGGCGATAGTGCCCGCAGCCAAATCGTCTGCCGTCAGGCATTGCAATGGGGCCGGCGCCCGGGGGGCCGTGTTACCCTGCATCTGTATTTGTTGGTGTGTTACGCCGCTTCGGTGTTGCATCTAATTGCGGGCACGAACCGGTCGTGACCCGCCTATTTCCTGTAGGAATCACCGAGAAGGGATTAAAATTCCATAGCCCCGTCGTGATTCGAATTGTTCCTATGGCTTCTCACGCGCTGATTCGCAGCGACATATAGCCGGATGTATCATAAACATGTGTGCAGTCAGCCGACAATTCAATTCTGCGTCTGATGATTAGGTGATCTTGCAACCGGCCGGTGTAAATGCAGTTGGCGTATACAGTGTCGGTCGGAATTATGCTGGACGCCTTGATGTGCTTTGTTCATATTTTGGCCGAACATGCCTTATCGACACAATATGTTGAGAAATTTGCCTTTCCCAAGACTATTGCGGTTCACGCGGTTCATGGGCCCGCGGCGCGTATTGTTTTGCCTCGCCGCGCTGTGCTGGCTTGTCACGGGCCCGGTTTTTGCGCAAGAGCAGGTATTGGGGCTGCGCCTTGGCGTGCATCCGGATAAGACACGCATCGTGCTCGATCTGTCCGGAGAGCTGCCATATTCCCTGTTCAGCCTGGCGGACCCTTATCGTGTCGTCATCGATATGCCCGCTGTGGAGTGGGCGACAGGCACTGGCAGTGCCGGCGCGGGGGGCGGGCTTGTTGCGGGATATCGTTTCGGACTGTTTCGGCACGACAATTCACGCGTGGTTCTGGATTTGACGCAGCCAGCAGAGGTGTCGAAGACGTTCTTTCTCCCCGCCGCCGCAGGAAAGTCCGTGCGCCTTGTCATTGATCTTGTTCCGGTTGACCGGGCGAAATTCATGGCGGGTGCGGGATTTAAGGGGCGTATGCGAGTCGGCGACACCATGTCGGGGTCCAGCAAGGGTAAAGCTGAACTACCGCCTCCGGTCATACGTTCGGAAAGGATAACCATTGTGGTCGATGCTGGCCATGGGGGCGTCGATCCGGGGGCGATCAGCCGGTCGGGCCATTATGAGAAGAATATCGTGCTCGACGTGGCGCGGCGGGTGCAGCGCCATTTGGTCCAATCGGGCCGATATCGCGTGGTTATGACCCGCGAGACGGATGTATTTGTGCCGCTGCGTGAACGGGTGAATATTGCACGTAACGCGGGCGCGGATTTATTTGTGTCCGTTCACGCGGATTCGTTGCGTTCCGCGAAGGTGCGCGGCGCGTCGGTCTATTCACTGTCCGAAAAGGCTTCCGACAAGGAGGCGGCCCAGCTTGCGGCCAAGGAAAACAGTTCTGATGTGATTGCCGGCATCAGTATCGGCACGGAAACAGATGATATCGTTCGTTCGATTTTGATCGACCTTGCGCAGCGGGAGACAAAGAACAAGTCGGTGCGGTTTGCAAAATTGCTGCTGCCTGAACTTGGCGGGGTGGGGGCATTGCTGCGCAATTCACATCGTTACGCGGGCTTTCGTGTTCTGACAGCGCCTGATGTCCCCTCGGTGCTGGTCGAGCTGGGGCTTTTATCCAATGCGGCGGATGAAAAGCTGTTGATGTCGGCGGGTGGGCGCGACAAGCTGGCGGCAGCGATCTTTCGGGCAATCGATCAATATTTCGCCGATCGGCAGAGCTAGTGTGCGGCGCAACGCTTGATCTGGCGGTCAGGGCTGGGCTAGGTTCCACGCCATTTCGCGGCCTTAATTCAGGTTTAATTTTGTAAAGTGTGATGGTGCAAAGTTTTAAGTGCCTGATTATATTGTAAAATAGTTTACAGCCAATTTTGATTTTACTTGCTGTGCGGGAATATATGCGCGGCAGCATCGAAGTTATTTGATTTAAGGAGCTGCGTTCGTTGCGGACCTTTTTCCATTACGTTGCGTGGAGTTTTGCGTTTCTGATGCTGATCGGCATTGGCGGCGCAATCGGGATTGGCGTGATTTTATGGCGCTATGCGACCGATCTTCCCGACTATACACAGCTTGCCAATTACGAGCCCGCCATCATGACCCGGGTGCATGCAGGCGATGGCCAGCTGATCACCGAATATGCGCGAGAGAATCGCATGTTCGTGCCGATCGACGCGATCCCCATGCGTGTGGTGCAGGCCTTCGTGTCGGCCGAAGATCAGAACTTCTTTGAGCATAGCGGTGTCGACGGGCTGGGGGTTGTACGCGCGGCCGTCACAAATGTGCGCAACGCGTTCGATGGCCGCCGGTTGGTCGGCGCATCAACGATTACCCAGCAGGTTGCCAAGAATTTTCTGCTGTCTGGCGATGTGCTGCTCAGCCGCAAGATAAAAGAAGCCATCCTGGCCTTCCGCATCGAGCGTGCTTTCACAAAGGCACAGATTCTGGAACTTTACCTGAACGAGATTTACCTCGGCCGGGCCTCATATGGGGTTGCTGCGGCTGCGCTCAATTATTTTGACAAGCCGCTGGCCGACCTGACTCTGGTGGAGGCGGCCTATCTGGCCGCATTGCCGAAAGCACCGAACAATTATCACCCGGTTCGCAATTACGATAAGGCGGTTGCCCGGCGCAACTATGTTATCGAGCGGATGCGTGATGACGGTTATGTGTCGCCGCTCGATGCGCGGCTGGCGATGGCACAACCGCTGGAGGTTGCGCCCAATCGCAGCAATGATTTTGTCGCGGCCGACTATTTCGCCGAGGATGTGCGCCGCGAACTGGAAGCGCAATATGGCGAAGACGCATTGTATGAAGGAGGCTTGTCGGTCCGTACCTCGCTCGACCCGACCTTGCAGAAGATCGCCGCAAGGGTATTGCGTGACGGGCTGCTTGCCTATGACAGGCGGCACGGATGGCATGGATTGATCGGCCGAATTGCGGTCGATGATGCAAGCTGGGTGGAGCAGTTGGCCTCTGTTCCGCAGCCGGCCGGTCTCGGGGACTGGCAGATGGCTGTCGTTTTGCGCGTATCGGAGGCGCAGGCAATCATCGGTTTGCCGGATGGCCGGCAGGGCGTTATTCCGGTCGCCGATATGCGCTGGGCGCGACAGCAGCGTAATACAGACACGTTTGGTCCATCGATTACAGATGCGCGCAAGCGTTTGCAGCCGGGTGATGTGGTTGCGGTCGCTGCCGCCAAGGGGAAGCAGGACGGTGCGGCAAAAGCGGGGCTGCCTGTTTGGTCATTGCAGCAACTGCCCGAGATCGATGGCGCCCTGGTGGCAATGGACCCGCATACCGGGCGCGTCTTGGCGATGCAGGGTGGTTACGATTTCAAGCGCAGTCAGTTCAACCGGGCGACGCAGGCGCAGCGGCAGCCCGGTTCCGCCTTCAAGCCCGTGGTTTATGCGGCAGCCCTGGAAAATGGTTTCACACCCTCCAGCCTCATTCTGGACGCGCCCTTTGTTATTGATCAGGGCGCGGGATTGGGGCTTTGGAAGCCAGGCAACTATTCAGGCAAATTCTATGGCCCCTCGACATTGCGTCTTGGCATAGAAAAATCGCGCAATCTGATGACGGTGCGGCTGGCGCAGTATATCGGCATGCCGCAGGTGCTCGATTATGCAAACCGCTTCGGGATCGGGCGGGGAATGCGGCCCATTCTGTCCATGTCGCTTGGCGCAGGCGAGGTGACTTTGCTTGAGCTCACGACCGCCTATGCCATGCTGGTGAATGGCGGCAGGAAGATCACCCCGACATTGATCGACCGGGTGCAGGATCGCAGGGGCAGAACGATCTATCGCCACGATAACCGGCCTTGCGTCGAATGCCGTGCGGCGTGGGCGGGGCAGTTGCAGCCGGAGCTGCCTGATTTGCGGCAGCAGGCAATCGAGCAGACGACAGCCTATCAGCTTGTTTCCATGCTGGAAGGCGTCATACAGCGTGGCACCGGCCGCTCGATCGCGGTGGTTGGCAAACCGCTGGCTGGCAAGACCGGCACAACCAATGACAGCCGCGATACCTGGTTTATCGGTTTCTCGCCTGATCTTGTGGTCGGGGTGTTTGTGGGCTTCGACAATCCGCGCACACTTGGCAATAAAGAGACCGGTTCCTCCGTGGCGGCGCCGATTTTTCGGGACTTTTTCGCACAGGCGCTGAAGGGCAAGCCGCCGATCCCCTTCCGGATACCGGACGGCATCCGCCTTGTGCGTGTCAATAGCCGTACCGGGCTGGCTGCCAGGCCGGGCGACGAGGATGTGATTCTGGAAGCATTTCGCACCGATGATGCGGTGCCAACCGGCAAGATCGTGCTTGACGGGCAGGATCAATTTCAGGATCTGGGTTCCGCAGTTGCCGTCGGCTCCGGAGGGCTTTATTAACGGCGCACCGGTTATGTAGCTTGGGCGATGGAGAGACATGAATGCAGGCTGAAACTCAGACGCTGGTCGAGGAAATCAAGCAGTCACTGGAACTGCTGAGGAGGCATCTTTGACTGGGATCGGGCAAATTTAAGACTGGAAGAGCTGAACGCGCAGGCTGAAAATCCTGCCCTCTGGGATGACCCGGAGCAGGCGCAAAACCTGATGCGGGAACGGACCCGGCTTGAGCAATCCATTAACGGCTTTCGTGCGCTGCAAAGCGAACTGGACGACAATCTGGAACTGATTGCCCTTGGCGAGGCCGAGGAGGATGCCGAGGTCGTAGCAGAAGCAGAGCAGGCGCTAATGGCGTTGCGGGCGGTTGCCGCCGCGCGTGAGGTTGAGACGTTACTGTCTGGCGAAGCCGACCCCAATAATGCTTATCTCGAAGTCCATGCGGGTGCTGGTGGCACCGAAAGCCAGGACTGGGCAAATATGCTGCTGCGGATGTATTTGCGTTGGGCGGATCAGCACGGTTATCGCACCGAAATCGTCGAATTGAGCGAGGGGGAAGAGGCGGGCATCAAGTCTGCGACCGTTCATGTCAAAGGCGAGAACGCCTATGGCTGGATGAAAACCGAATCCGGCGTGCACCGGCTGGTCCGGATTTCGCCGTTCGATTCCAATGCCAGGCGACACACAAGCTTTGCCAGTGTCGGGGTCTATCCGGAAGTCGATGATCGGATCGATATCGACATTGAAGACAAGGATGTCCGGGTTGATACCTATCGCGCCAGCGGTGCGGGCGGGCAGCATATCAACAAGACGGACAGCGCCGTCCGGTTGACCCATATCCCGACCGGCATTGTTGTGCAGTGTCAGAATGAGCGCTCGCAACACAAGAACCGCGCGAATGCCTGGAAAATGCTGCGTGCGCGGCTTTACGAAGCCGAAATGCAAAAACGCGAGGCGGAAGCGCAGGCGCAGGCTGACGCCAAGACGGATATCGGCTGGGGCCATCAGATCCGTTCTTACGTGTTGCAGCCCTATCAAATGGTCAAGGATTTGCGGACCGGCGTAGAAAGTGGCAATCCGTCAGCGATCCTTGATGGGGACCTGGACGAGTTTATGTCCGCTGCTCTGGCGGCACGCGTCCATGGCACGCAAGAGAGCGTTGAAGACCTGAACTGATTAAAGTCGTTCTGTGGCGTTGGTCGGGGGCAGGCGGCGAAGTAAGGTCAGCTTGCCTCTGACATGGGGGGGGTCGGGCGCGGGCCAATCGGGGCCGTCGTTGCACTGCCGGTTGATGACATGCCGGAACTGCCGCCCTTGTGTTTCAGGCTGGCCAGTTTGCCGTTCAGTACCGCGCCGGCCTCGATGGCGATCGTTTCATGATGAATATCGCCGTCGATTTTTGCTGTTTTGGTCAGGGTGACGGTGGTGGCATGAATGTTGCCGGTCAGGCTGCCGCAGACCAGAACCTCGTTTGCTTTTGTATCGCCCTTTACAGTGGCGGCGGCGCCCAACGTCAGATTATTGCATTGGATATTGCCGATGACATGGCCGTCGATCTGAAGATCACCGGGCGTCGACAACTCACCATGGATCGTCAGATCCGGTCCGATCAGCGATGGCGGGCTGTTACCCTTGCGGCGTTCACGTCCGGTGAGGCCGGCTTTGCCGTTTGTTTCTGTATCGGTCTTGCGGTTAGAAAACACGCTTTCCTGCTTTCAAAAAATTGCGCGGATTATGTGTTCTGTCGTTAAACCAGACTTCGAAATGCAGATGCGGGCCGGTGCTGCGCCCGGTATTGCCGACGCGGCCGATGCGGTCGCGTGAATCCACCTGCTGCCCTTCCTCGACCTCGACCCGATGCAAATGCCCGTAGCGGCTTCGGATGCCGTAGCCATGGTCGATTTCAACCATATTGCCATAAGGCCCGTTGCGGCCGGCTGAAATGACTGTTCCCGCCGCACTTGCAAATACCGGCGTGCCGAGCGGGGCCACAAGATCAATCCCGCTATGGAAGGCGCGGTGCTTGGCCAGCGGATCCTGTCGATAACCGTAGCGGCTTGAAATATAGTAATTTTCCGTTGGCTCAACGAGTGGCAAGCGGAAAAGCGCGTTGCGCAAAATTGTCAGCCGGCCAACGCGCTCGGTCAGCAAATTCAATGCCTCCGTCGCATGCGCATCATTTTGCGGTTCAAGCAGGATGAGCGGCCCGCCGATCGGTGCCGTGTCGCTCTGCAGGGTTGTCACGAGCTGCTCGACATCAAGCCCTGTCTGTCCGATCAGTGTTTCAAGTTCACCGATCGCCGTCTCTGTTTCCTGCGCGAAGACAGTGATCAATTCGGACTGTGCGCCATCCAGAAGGCTCAGCCGGTTTTCGAGCGCGGCGACTTTGATACCAAACACGGAAAGGGCTGCTGCAGGGCTATCCACGCCGCTATCCGGCGGATCCCAGCTCAGCAGTTGCCGCGTGCCGTCTAGCTCACCCGGATTCGGCGCCATCGCGGCGAATTTGTCTGTCGTTGATCCTGGATTGCGCTCAGCCTGTTCCTGCTGAGCAAGCTGCTCAAGTGTGCGCTGCTTGCTTTCGAGCTCCAGCGTCGTTGTCAGAAAGCGTTGCTGGATTTGGGCTACTTCTGTTGTCAGATGTGTATAGGCTTTGCGGACTTCGGCGATTTCGTGATCGCGGGCCGCACGGATACGATCTTCCAGCACAAAACTGACGGTGCTGATGACGCTCCAGACAATTGCGGCAAACAGCGTGAGACTGACCCCGCATTGCAGCCAGGGCGGAAGGTTGACGTAACGCACTTCGCCGCGGCTGCGCAAATATAGCTGCCGTTCAGGAAATATATGCGTCCAGACCCTGGAAAAGTACTGCGTTATATATGACCGCATCCGTGGTTATGACCTTTATCCCGCACTAAAAATCAAATTCGCCGGGCGCCTGCGAATCGGCGCTTTCTCGTTTTGGTGCCGCACCAGCCGACCTGGCCGTGCAATGCCGCTTAAGCCCGCCTTCGGAACCCAATTGCCATAAAGCTTACTTTTAGGCGGCAAGTGCAAACAAATTCTGAATTCCACGCTCCCTGTCGCGCCACTCCTTCTTGAGACCTTTTCCGGCCGCTGCTGCTAGTTCGCAGCCAAGAGCCAAGTCTCGGGTTATCCGGCTCCCGTCGGTCTATAATTCCTGTGCCGCCGCTAAAACCGCGTCTGCATGGTCTTTGACTTTGACTTTACGCCAGACCTTGCGAACGACGCCTTCCGCGTCGATCAGGAAAGTTGCGCGTTCGATGCCCATATACTCGCGACCGTAATTCTTCTTCAACACCCACACGCCATAACTTTCGATCATCTTGCCTTCTTCATCGGATGCAAGCGTTATGTCGAGATCGTATTTTTCCTTGAAATTGTCGTGCCGCTTCACACTGTCTTTCGATACGCCGATAATTTCCGTGTTGGCTGCGGCGAATTTGTCTTTCAATTCTGTAAAGGCGATTGCTTCCTTGGTGCAGCCGGGGGTGCTGTCTTTCGGATAGAAATAGACCACCACATTCTTGCCGCGCAGATCCGACAAACGCACATCGCCGCCACCGTCCGTAGCCAAGCTGAAATCCGGTGCCAGATCGCCTTCCGCCAACATTAACAAACCCCTACCATTAAATATCGTTAACCTTGTTCGACAGGTCTGATTATGCAGGATTCTCGCTCAGATAAAACCCTGTAACGCGACTTTATCGCCGTTGCGGGCGGACTAAGCCGATGCGTCGTTGGCAGGCAGAATTCTGCGGTAGATCGCGGCAGCGTCTGCCTGAATGGCAGCCAGATGCGCACATAGGGCTGAAAAATCAGCTTGCCCCGTTTGCTTGGCAAGCAGCCGGCGCAGGGCAGCGGGTGCCCGTGTGGCGTCCAAAGTGACATTCAGGCAAAGCCGCACGATCTGCTGCGCATCCCGTTGCAGGGTAATGGCGGCAATCAGGGTTTCGGCATCCTGTGGCGCCAATATGTCGGCTGCCTGCAATTGCTGCAATGTTGCAACCGTGTTGCCGCCGATCAGCGCGGGGTGGCGCTGTGCCTCCCGCAAGATCAGGAATTGCGCCAGAAATTCGATATCCATCATGCCGCCGCGGACATATTTGAAGTTCCAGGCATTGTCCGAGCCGAATTCCTTGTCGACCCGCTCGCGCATTTGCGCGATCTCCGCCGCCAGCTGCGCGCCGTCGCGCGGCCGCGTGATGAATTCCTTCAATGCTTTGGCGATTTTGCCTGCCAATGGGTCAGGTGCTGTGATGATGCGGGCGCGGGTCCATGCCAGATGTTCCCAGCTTGCGGCCTGATCCCGCTGATATTCGGTAAAGCCCTGCAGAGAGACGGCAATCGGTCCTTGCTGCCCGGACGGGCGCAACCGCATGTCGATCTCATATAGCTGGCCCTCTTCGGTCAGGGCTGTCAGCGCATTGATATAACGCTGGGCAAGCCTTGCGAAATAATGGCCCGCAGTGAGGGATTTCGGGCCATCGGACGGTTCGCTGCCGGTATAGATAAATACCAGATCGAGATCGGATGTGAATGTCAGCTCGCATCCGCCAAGCTTGCCCATTGCCACGACCGCCATGCCGCCATCGGGAACCGTTCCGTGCTTTTGGGCAAAGTCGGTGCTGACGCGAGGCAACATCGCCGTCAGCAATGTATCGGCGATATCGCTGAGCGCGGCGCCGGTATCTTCCCCGTCTATCAGCCCGCATAACAACTGCACGCCGACCTGAAATTTCCGGTCATTGGCCCAGCGGCGCGACAGGTTGAGAACCTCTTCAAGGTCCGCGGCCGGTTCAAGGGCGCGGGCGAGATCTGCCGCTAATGCCGGCTTCTGCGGAAATTCCTGCATAAAATCGCGCGACAGCATGGCATCGAGCAGTAGCGGATTGCGCGCCAAAGTTTCTGCCAGGGTGGGGGCGGTCCCCATGATTTCGGCCAGCGTTTCAAGCAGCCACGGATTGGCGTTGAACAGGGACAGCACCTGGATGCCAGCAGGCAGCAAGGCAAGAAAGTTGTCGACCCGCCGCAGCGCGCCGTCCGGATCGGCGGTTGCGCCAAGCGCTTTCAGGATTTGCGGCGTCAGGTGATCGAGCAGCGCCTGCGCACGGCGGGTCTGAAAGGCGCGATAGCGATAGGCGCGCCAGCGCGCGAGAATCTCGAGCGCCTGTTCCGGTTCGGCGAAATGAAAGTCGCGCAATGTTTCCGCCGTCGGGACTTCCGTGCCAAGCGGGATCCGCGTGTCGCCTTCATCGGATGGCTGGACGAGGCCCGTTGCCATCAGGGAACGGAACTGCCGCGCGACAAAATCAAGATGCCGGCGCAGCGTTGCCTCGAACCTGTCGCCCTCGGGCATGCCCATGAAGGCGGCGATCCGTGCAAGCCCGTCTGCATCTTCAGGCAGGCTGTGGGTTTGCTCGTCATTGAGCATTTGCAGCCGATGCTCGACGGTGCGCAGGAAAATATAGGCCTCGGCCAATCCGGCTCTCGCCTCTGCGGGCAGCCTGCCCAGACTTTCCAGCACGTCAAGCAGCGCCAGCGTGCCCGGCGTCTGCAATTGCCGCTCCCGACCGCCGGCGATCAGCTGATGCGTCTGCACCAGAAACTCGATCTCGCGAATGCCGCCGATACCAAGTTTCACATTATGCCCCGCGATCCGGATCGCGTCATGCCCATGGTGGGAATGAATGAGCCCGATCATGTTGTTAACGTCATGGATTGCCGCAAAATCGAGGCTCTTGCGCCAAATAAAGGGCCGGATATGCTGAAGAAACGCCTGACCGACCGCGATGTCACCGGCGATTGGCCGCGCCTTGATCATGGCCGCGCGTTCCCAGCCCTTGCCAACGCTCTCATAATAGGTTTCAGCCGCCTCGATGGGCAGGGCGACAGGGGTTGCGGCCGGATCGGGGCGCAGTCGCAGATCGGTCCTGAAAACATAGCCGTCTTCGGTAAAATCCTGCAGCAGCTTTACAAGCTTCTGGGTAAAGCGGATCTGAAAGTCGCGCAGGCTGCGTTTGCCCGAATAGGCGCATCTGTCCGGATCATAAAGCGCGATGAGGTCGACATCGCTGGAATAGTTCAGCTCGCCCGCGCCAAGTTTACCCATGCCCAGCAGCACGTAACCGCAATGATCGGACGGGTTTTTTGGGTCTGTCAGTTCGATTTCGCCTGCCGCCCCGGCGATCAGCAGCAGGCCATCGATTGCGCATTGCAATATCTGTTGCGCGAAGTCAGACAGGGCGCGCGTCACCTGTTGCAAGGTCCAGTGTCCGGAAATATCGGCGATGGCAATGGTCAGCGCCGCCTGCGCCCGCAGTTCGCGGAGGGTTTTGCCCAGGCTGTCCGCGTCAATGCCCGGCGACGGTGTGTTGCGCAACAGTGTTGCAATCTGTTGCATCACCTTGTCGGGGCCGTCTTTGGCGATCTGCAGATAATGTTCGGGATGCCGCAGCAGCAAGCGGGTGAGAAACGGAGTTGTGCCGAACAGACATGCCAGCAAGGCGTTACTGGTCGGGTTGTCGTTCAGCGTGGCAAAGGCCGCGTCGCTGTGTTTCTGTATCCGGGCTGTCCATTCCGCATACCGCTCCCCGGCCTGCGTTTCATCGAATGGGGGCGGTAGATTCTGTGTGCCAGATATCGCCGCTAAAAAGGGAAAATCATGCATGCTGTCGGTGTCTTGCTGCGGATTGCTGTGATAGTTCTAATCGATCATGGCGCTTTTGTCCGCAAGATGTATCCTGTGTGTGCAATATTGAACGACCAATGATCCGAAGTCAGGAGCAGCGGGCCCTTCCGTGCTGAAACGCTCAACTCATCTGCTGGCCCGCAGTCTCGCGGCACTGCTTGCGATCGTCACCATCTTGCTGGCATTGCTTGTCTGGCGGTTGGCCAGCGGGCCGGTATCGCTGAAATTTCTCGACAGTTATCTGGCCGCGTTTCTAAGCGAAGCGGTGCCTGGCTATCGCTGGTCGTTTGATGAAACATTGCTTGACTGGCGCGATCTCCGCCCGGCGCTGGAGGTTACGGTAACCGGTGTCAGAGTGCGCGACGAAGCGGGTAATCTGGTCGCGCGCGTTCCGCGGCTTGATCTCGGTCTGAGCGCGCGCGGTCTGTTCGAGGGCAAGCTCGTACCGTTGCGGGTTGTTCTGCAAGGGCCTTGGATCACGCTCATTCGCGGCGAGGGTTGGATGGCTCCGCCGCT
>CALAQW010000123.1 GCA_937888955.1 uncultured Alphaproteobacteria bacterium
CATCCTTCACCAGACAGGTACCGCTTCGATCAGGTATTCGGCGCCTACATCAATGGTGGTTCCGCCGGGTTCAGGATGATGACGGCCTTGCCGCGCCCTGCGCCGCCGATCACCTCGATCGCGCGCGAGGTCGTTTCGGTAAACTCGTCGATATTGGCGCGGGTGCCAGGTCCCGCGGACTTGCTCGCGATGGAGGCGACAATTTCGGCGTAATGTACCGGCGCCACCTGCGCCACCGCATGCACCATGGGGATCGTTGCCTGTCCGCCGCAGGTCACCATGTTCACATTCGGGGCATCGAGATGTTCGTCGCTGTTCACGACCGGAATGACATAAGGGCCGATGGCTGCCGGCGTCAGATCCAGCATGATCTTGCCCGCCTTGGTGCAAATCTCGGAATGTTTCGCATGCGCGCCGGCCGACGTCGCATCAAACACCATCTTCACATCCGCGAATTCGGGCATGGCGACAAAACCGTCAATGCCCTGATCCGTGGTGGCGATGCCGCGCTCGCGCGCCATGGCCAGCCCTTCGGATTGCGGGTCGATGCCGACCACCGCCGCAACCTCAAGCGCGTTGGAGCGTTTGCCGATCTTGATCATCAGATCGGTGCCGATATTGCCCGAACCGATGATCGCGCATTTGACCTTTTCCGTCATCGTCTTGCCTCTATTTACTCATCCGGGTGCTGACGGTGCCGAGACCGGAAATATGCGCCTCGAACGCATCACCAGGTGCCGCATCGACCATCGGGCCAAGCGCGCCGGTCAGGATGATGTCGCCCGCGCGCAGCGGAAACTCGGTGCGGGCCATGGTCTGGGCCAGCCATTTGGCGGCAAAGGCGGGGTGACCTAGGCACGCCGCACCGGTGCCGAGCGAGGCGGTATCGCCATTCTTGGTCAGCGTCATGCCGCAACCAAGCAGGTCCACATCGGTAAGCCTGCATGGTTCCGGGCCAAGCACGAACATCGCCGAGGAGCCATTATCGGCGATGGTGTCGACAATGCCGATCTGCCAGTCGGCAATGCGGCTGTCGACCACCTCAAGGGCTGCAACCGCATAATCGACGGCTGACAGCACATCTGCCAGGGTCAGTTGCGGATCGGTCAGGTCCTTACCCAGAACGAAGGCAACTTCGGCCTCCATCCGGGGCTGGATCAGGCGCGAACTGTCAATCTCACCGCCCGACATGTCGGTGTCGGCGAACAGCATGCCGTAATCGGGCTGATCGACCCCCAATTGTTGCTGCACAACCTTGGAGGTCAGCCCGACCTTGCGGCCGCAAAGCCGCCGGCCCTGATCGACCCAGAAGCGGGTATTCGCTTCCTGGATCGCATAGGCCGTGTCGGTATCGCCTTCGGCAAACCCGTCCCGGATCGGCGGGATGGTGTCGCCTGTGTCGTAGCACGCCCGAAGCCGTGCGGCAGTTTCGTCAACAGATGTCATATTACGCGCCTGACCATTCTTGTTGAGGGTGCGGGCCTGTTGGCCCGGCCCGCTGACCCGCTTATTTGTAGCCTTTGATGAAGTTCGTCACGATCGGGTTGAACTCTTCGGACTTTTCCCACTGCGCCCAGTGCCCGCAATTGGGGAACACATGCAGGGCCGCATTCGGGATCGTCTTGAGCAGGAGGTTCGCCATATCGAGCGGAATGACCCGGTCCTCGCGGCCCCAGATCAGCAGCACATTATGGGTCAGCCCGCCGAGATTTTCCTTCCACAGCTCCTCAAGCGGCATGCCCTTGCGGATGCGTAGCGGCGGATTGGCGACGACTTCCGGATCGATCGAGGCCTGATAGCGCTGCTCGTAAAGCTCGTCGGTCAGATGTGTCTTGTCCACGACCATGACGTCGATGAAGTTTTTCAGCTTTTGCATGGAGGGGCCGTCCCCTTCATAATAGCTGAACAGATGCTTGATGCCTTCCGACGGCCAGGGGGTGAACATCGGCACCGAGCCGCCCGGACCCATCAGCACCAGATTGCCGGCGCGATCGGGATAATCGAGCGCGAATTTCAGCGTCGTGCCCCCACCCAGCGAATTGCCGATGAAATGCGCCTTGTCGATCTTCAACTCGTCCAGCATGTCGCGGATGGTTTTCGCAAAGAACGCGAACAGGCCGGTATCGGGGCGCACCTTGTCGGTTTTGCCATAGCCCGGCAGGTCGATCAGGATGCAGCGGAAATGCTTGGACAGCGCGTCGATGTTGCGCTGATAGTTGCTCCAGCCCGTTGCGCCCGGGCCGCCGCCATGGATCAGGATCAGGGTTTCGCCTTCGCCCGCCTCATTATAGTGGACCTTCACATCGCCTGCCTGGACGAATTTGCTTGTGCCTTCCTCGGTAAACGCCATCTTGTCTCTCCCTGTTTGGTGATTTTGATTTGTTGTGACTTATCCGGCCGGTCGTGTATGGCCCCAGATGCTGCCGCTTGTATGATGCACCACATTCCAGGTGGCGTCATCGATCACGCGTGCCCCCCAGCCATATTCGATCTCAAAGCCCGACGGGCTTTTCATATAGAAGGACACCATGTGATCATTGGTGTGCTTGCCAAGATCCATCCCCATGCCGATGCCCTTTTCGCGTACAATATAAAGGGTCGAGCCGACATCATCGAGATTGTTGAGCTGCACCATGAAATGCAGCAGCCGGTTGGGAATAGGCACCGGCGCGAGCGCCAGCGTGTGGTGCCGTGGATTGCAATGCAGGAAGACCAGATCAAGCCGGAATTCCGGCGCAACTTCCATATTGATGTAGTCGCTGATCAGGAAACCAAGCAGATTTTCGTAGAAATTGCGCGCGGCCGCCATATCCGCGGTGCTCAGCACCATATGGCCGAAGCCCTGATCGCCGGTGACGAAACCTGAAATCGCGCGGGGCGAATGAAACGGCTTCTCGAATTCGACCTTGGGGCCGTAATAGATTTCGGTGCGCAGCCCGTCAGGGTCCTTGCAGTGGAACAGATCCACGACGCCGCGTGCCTTCTTTTCCTCATCAGTGGCGCGCGTGGTTTCGACGCCGGCTGCATTGAGTTTCGCCTCCAGCGCCTCGAATTCCTCGATCGCAGGAACCTCGAAACCCGAAAAGATGATATCGTCCTCGCCGGTGGGGTGCAGCATGAAGCGGCGGCTATATTCATCCATCCGCAACAGGGTTGCGCCATCGGGGCCTTCGCCCGCTATCTGCAGGCCAAGAACATTTTGTGCAAAATCCTTCCATGCATCGATATCTTTTACACCGATACCAATATAGCCAAGGCTTGCCACCTTGGCATTGTCATGCTGCGTCATCACTTCAATCTCCCTGTGCGGGCCATTGTTTCTTGTTGGCCCGACATTAATTTATTGCTTTGTCGCTAATCCTAACCGTTGCGGCAGATCTTCGCCAGCCGAAGCTGAACCCACCCCGCGCACACCGAACCCGCCATCGCAATTCAGGATCGCACCGGTCGTCATCGGAACATTCTCTTTCGAGGCAAACAGAACATACGCACCGGTATAATCCTGCGCGGTCGGCAGGTCCGATAGGGGCAGCGCGCCTTTCAGCGCCTGGCCGAGCGGGATGTTGGCAATCGACATTTCCGCAAGCCCGAGCGCGGCGGGCCCGCGCAGATCGGTGGAAATCGCACCCGGTGCGACGCCATTTACCCGCACATGCGGTGCGCATTCAAAGGCAAGCTGCTTGATAAGGCCGACCACCGCATGTTTCGATGCTGTGTAGAGCGGCCCGCCGCCATCCACATAAAATCCCGCATTGGATACGGTGAAAATCATGCTGCCCTTGGCTTTGACAAGGGCTTTCTGCGCGGCTTTCGCGCCCAGCAGATAGCCTTTCACATTGATTGCGAAAAGTTCGTCGAAGGCGGCTTCGATATTTTCTTCCGGCAGATCGACAAGCTTGGCGTTGTAATCCCAGATCGCGGCATTGCCGATGAAGACGTCCAGATGGCCGAACTTGTCGCTGGCGTAGCTGACCGCGTTCTGATTGTCTGCGAGATTGCGGACATCGCCTGCGATGCCGGTAATTGCGCCTTTGCTGCGCTCTGTAATCTCGGCAATCTTTTCCGCGGATTTATCGAGGATCGCAACCTGCGCGCCTTCGGCCACAAAGCGTTCTGCGATGGCGGCGCCAAGTCCCGAACCGCCCCCGGTGATCAGCGCCGTGCGCCCTTCAAGCCATCCACCCATCCGGTTACCCCTAACTTGCGGCCTTGATGATCTGACGCAGATCGCTGCCTGGATCGGCAAGCGCTGCGGGATCGGGACGCAGATGCCGCATGATCATGCGCCGCCCATGCGCCATGTCTTTTGGCTGATTGACGGTGAGTACCCCTTTCACCGCACCCTGATCGAGATAGAAGACCGAAAAGGCGCGCGATTCAAGTGTACCGCGCAGGATTGTCTGATCCGCATGCAGTGTGTCGCCTGCCGCCTGAACATTCAGATCGAACTGATCGGTCCAGAAATAGGGCAGTTCCTCAAACGGCGCGGTTGACCCCAGAATGGCTTCGGCCGCCGCCGCGCCCTGATTTTGCGCGTTCTGCACATTTTCCAGCCGCACGCGTCCGCCCAGATAGGGATTGGGCTGGTTTGCCACATCGCCGGCCGCGAAAATCTCGGCCACCGATGTGCGGCAATGGGCATCGACGATAACGCCGTTATCGGTGGCGATACCTGCGTCCCGGGCCAGCGCGTCCGCCGGGTCGATCCCGACGCCGAGTACCACCATATCCGCATCGATCCGCGTGCCGTCACCTGTTTCAACGGCCTGAACCGCGCGCGCGCCGAGGATTGCGGCAATCCCCTGTCCAAGCCGGATATCCACCCCTTCGGCGCGATGGCAGTGCAGCAGGAAGTTGCCGATCTCCGGCGTAACCACCCGTGTCATCAGTCCCGGCGCGGCTTCGAGCACAGTCACCTTGCAACCCGCCTTGGCGGCGCTTGCGGCGACCTCCAGCCCAATCACCCCGCCGCCTACGACAACCACTGACTTGCCCGGTGCAAGCCCTGCCGCGATGGCGCGCGAATCGGCCAGGGTGCGCAGGCAATGCACCTGCGGCAGTTCACTGCCGGGAATCGGAAGCTTGCGCGCATCGCCGCCGGTGCACAGGATGATTCGGTCAGCGCTTATTTGCCCGCCATTGGCAAGTTCCACCCGCCTCCCGGGCAGGTCGAGTTTGCTGGCGCGCACCCCGAGCTGCAAGGTGATGCGCTGCTGCGCGTAATAATCCAGATCATGCAGGAACAGGGTTTTTGGCATCGCATCAGGATGCAGCAGCAGATCCTTTGACAGCGGCGGGCGTTCGTAAGGTGGATCGGGTTCTTCCCCGATCAGGAAAATGTCCCCCTCAAACCCTTTTTGGCGCAGGGTATCTGCCGCCCACCCCCCGGCGAGATTGGCGCCGATAATGGCAACCGATTTTGGCGTCTCGCTCACGAATCAACGACCGTCGGGCAGGGTGCCGGCATCGAAATCGACCCAGATATCGTCGCCCTCCACCTTAACGGGATAGGATTTCACAGGCGCGGTCGCGGGCGGCGCGGTAACACGGCCCGTCTTGATGCAGAATTTTGCCATATGCAGGGTGCATTCCACCTCGCAATCCTCCATATAGCCTTCGCTCAGCGACCAGTCCCCGTGGGTGCAGGTATCGCCGATCGCATAAAATTCCCCATCCGCATTGAACAGGGCAACAGGCTCAGCGCCCTGCTCAAGCTTGATCCCCTCGCCTTCGGGCACATCGCCCCTCGCGCAGACTTTCACAAACGCCATAAGTTCACAAACGCCATAAGTGAGTTTCGTTAAACGACTTACCCGGTCTTTCTAGCCGAAAGTCCGGGTGTGTGGAAACTCTTCTCAGAAAAACATGCTGAGATTATTGGCGAGCACCGTCGACTGGTCGAGGATGATATCGCGCCGCTGGATTTGCCAGCCACAGGGCGTATCGGCGCGGCGGATAAGATCGCTGCGCGCGCCGACAAGCTGATCCACCTGGCGTTCGAGACGCGAACGGTAAAGATGAAAATAGGAATGCACGATATAGGCGGCGGGATCATCGGTCGCCTCGATCCGGACATTGGTGATCATGTGCCGGGTGCGCGAGGGTGGCTCCTCCGCCCAGGCCATGCCGGTTTCAAGCCGCTTCAGCCGGGTATGGATCGATGCCTTTGTTTCATCGAACAGGCAGGATTCGTCAGGCTGTGAGAATTCGCGGTCCATCTCGCGCGCGGTACGGTTCATGCGCAGCGGCATGCGGTAATGCAGATCATCCGCCAGATGCGCATACCAGTCGCGGTAGCGCCGCTCGTCAAGCATCAGCGCTTCGGCATACAGGAATTGTTCAAGTTCCTGCTGCAATTCCGGGGTGATCGTCTGCGGTGCGGATGTTCTGGTGGCGGCTTGTGACATGTTCCCCTCCTATTCGGCCGCATCGCGCTGATCTGGCATGCCGTACAGGTCCGGCCAATCGTCCCCGGCGGTCAGCATCTTGCCCCAATGGGCATAGAAGCCGCGCGCGGCTTCTTCCCCGTAAACATTGCCGATCACACCGGGCCAGCCATCGCGGTCGCGCGCGACATGCCCTTTGCCCATGCCGGTGTGAAAATGGGTCTGGCGCGATTTGAATCCGCGCAGCCCCTGCTGGATCATGACCCAGTTTTCCCCGTCATCCTGTTCCAGCATGCCGCCGACGCTGAAGGTGCGCATGACGCCGGTGCGGTATTCCTCCTTCACCTCCGGCGGCGCTTCCTTATCGACGACCGTGACGGCCCAGACCTCGATCTCGTTGGGGCCGCGCGGATGCCAGGCGCGCAGGGTCTGCACGCCGGGCAGGAAGGATAGCGAGGGGAAAATGGTCATATGCGCGCCATTCAATTTATCCGCACGCTGATCGCCCAGCCGCTCGCGGGTGCTCTCGCGGCTTTCCCTTGCGTAATATCTGCCGGCCTCGGGCCCGATCAGCCCGAGCAGCAGCCGGTCCTCGCGTTCCTCGACCGGGATGAACTTGTCCGGGCCTGTGAAAAAGCCCGTCCCGTGGCCGCCCTTATGGGCACGGAACTGCACCCCCTTGTCGGGCCATTTGGCGAATTCAGGCGGGACGCCATCGGGAAGTGCCGCGATCGTGGGGGAAGCATGGGAGAATGGTGCGTGATACATGTCGCTGCAGAATTGCTCGGCGGCGAATTTCCAGTTGCAGCCAATGACCCATTTGGTGACGCCGCCGATGACCTCGGTCCCGCCGGGCATGCGGTCAAGGAAGGCGTCCATATACCATTTCGCCTCACCCAGATAATCCTCGAGCGTGGGGGCGTTCGCATCCCATGTCGCGAAGACCAGCCCCTTGTAGCTGTCGACCTTGGCGACCTGCATCGGTCCCCATTCGCTTTTGTCGATCTCGTTGAAATAAGCATCATCCTCATGCGGAACATTCACCAGATCGCCGCCGATATTATAGGCCCATCCGTGATAGGAGCAGGTGAAGGAGCGCGCATTGCCGCAATCGGCGCGGCAGATTTTCATGCCGCGATGGCGGCACTGGTTGAGGAAGACGCGGATGCTTTTGTCCTTTTGCCGGACGACGAGTACCGGATCCTCGCCAATATAGGTGGCAAAGAAATCACCGGGTTTGGGGATCTGCGCCTCATGCGCGACAAAGATCCAGCAGCGCCCGAAAATCTGCTCAAGCTCCAGCTGGTAGAGGCGTTCGTCTGTATAGATGCGCGGGTCGATCGTGCCGCGGCTCTCGTCGACAAGTGCCATTACTGCATCGCGGGTCCAGCCTGTCGGGCCGTTAAGGGTCGAAACCAATTCGCTGTTGTCGACTGTCATCTGCCTTCCTCCGAGCGCTGCAAGCTGACCGATTTTACTTAGTTGATTGTCGTCGTCGGCGCACATCCACTATAATGACATATAAAGCCGATGTATTACCAAATGGCTGTGGTGACGGCAACATTCGGGCATGCTAGGCTGATAAAGATCCTGTCACCGTGAAGGCGCCGCAAAACAAAAAGCGTCAGGCGGATGGCGGGCGATAAGAGGGGAGGGTTGTGCGCGCCATGAGCCAGACAAGCAACGGCACCGCGGACGGCTATCTGATGATCGATGAGGCGGCGGGACTGTTCCGTGTCAACCGGAAGAGTTTTGTCGATGATGCTGTTCTTGCGGCCGAACAGCGCCGGATCTTCGACCGGTGCTGGCTTTATGTGGGGCACGAAAGCGAGATCGCGAAAAAGGGCGATTTCGTTACCCGCAATATTGCCGGGCGTAATCTGATCTTCAACCGTGACCGGGGTGGCAAGGTCAACGTCTTCTACAATACCTGCACCCATCGCGGTGCCTTCGTTTGCCGTGAAGATCAGGGTAACAGCCGCCGCTTCCAGTGTTTTTACCATGGCTGGGTGTTTTCCGATGAGGGGGATCTTGTTGAGGTGCCGGGGCGCGATTCCTATTGCGCGCATTTCAACGAGGATGGCAGCAGTAATCTTGCGCGGGTTGAACGGCTCGACGCCTATCGTGGCCTTTATTTCATCAATTTCGGTGATGAACCGACCAGCCTTGAGGATTATCTTGGCGGTGCGCGCGAATATATCGATCTGGTGCTTGATCAGGCCGAAACCGGGATGGAGATCGTCGGCGGGACCCAGCAATATGGCGTCAATGCCAACTGGAAGCTGATGACCGAAAACAGCATCGATGGCTATCACGCGGCGACGACCCATGCGACCTATATGGATTATCTGGTCAATGCCGGTGCCATCGCGCAAGGCGGGATGGGCGGTGGTGGCGGCCGGCAGCTTGGCAATGGCCATGCGGTAATCGAATATTATTCCCCCTGGGGGCGGCCGGTCGCGCAATGGGTGCCGCCCTGGGGCGAGGAGGCCAAGCGCGATATCGAGGATATCAAGGCGCGGCTGCGTGCCCGGTTCGGCGACGAAAAAGCGGAACGCATGGCGACATTAAGCCGCAATCTGCTGATCTTTCCCAACCTGGTCATCAATGATGTGATGGCGATCACGGTGCGGACTTTTTATCCGGTGAGCCCGGGCAGGATGAATGTGAGTGCCTGGGCGCTGGCGCCAAAGGAAGAGAATGCCGCGTTTCGGGAGCGCCGGCTTGTCAGTTTTCTGGAGTTTCTGGGGCCTGGTGGTCTTGCAACGCCCGATGATGTCGAAGCGTTGGAAATGTGCCAGCGCGGCTACAAGAATATGGAGGCAGTTGCCTGGAACGATATTTCCAAAGGCATGGCGAGCGAGCAGTCAGGCACCAATGATGAAATCCAGATGCGCGCCTTCTGGCGGCAATGGAATGCGTTGATGACCGCCGGCGAGGCAGCAGAGTAGCCGGTGCAAGAATTACCGGTGCAAGAATTAAGAGTAGGGAGGCAGTAACAACATGGCGCAGAATGGTTCGGCCAACGGCCAGTTCATTATCGATGACAAGGATGCCGGCGTGTTCAAGGTGTCACGCCGGGCATTTGTCGACGACGGAATTCTTGCGGCGGAAAAACGCAAGGTCTTTGACCGGTGCTGGCTTTATGTGGGGCATGAAAGCGAGATCGCGAAGAATGGCGATTTCGTTACCCGCAATATTGCTGAACGCAATCTGATCTTCAATCGCGACCGCAGCGGGCAGGTGAATGTATTTTACAATACCTGCACCCATCGCGGCGCGTTCGTTTGCCGGGAAAAGGAAGGCAATAGCCGCCGCTTCCAATGTTTCTATCATGGCTGGGTGTTTTCCGACGCGGGTGATCTGATCGAGGTGCCCGGTCGCGATTCCTATTGCGATCATTTCAATTCCGATGGCAGCGCCAATCTCGCGCGGGTCGAGCGGATGGAATCCTATCGCGGGCTGTATTTTGTCAATTTCGACAAGAATGCCGGGTCGCTTTACGATTATCTTGGCGGTGTCCGGGAATATATCGATCTTGTGGTGGATCAGGGCGAAGCCGGGATGGAGATCGTCGGCGGCACCCAGCAATATGCGGTGGATGCCAACTGGAAGCTGATGACCGAGAACAGCATCGATGGCTATCACGCGGCGACGACCCATGCGACCTATATGGATTACCTTGCCAATACCGCCGGCAGTCTTGCCGCGGTTGGCATGGGCGGCGGTGGCCGGCAATTGGGCAACGGCCATGCGGTGATCGAATATTCCGCGCCCTGGGGGCGGCCGGTCGCGCAATGGGTGCCCGCCTGGGGTGAGGACGGCAAGAAGGATATTGAGGGCATCAAGGCGGTTCTGACCGAAAAATACGGCAAGGAACGGGCAGAGCGGATCGCCAATATGAACCGCAACATTCTGGTTTTCCCGAACCTTGTGATCAACGACATCATGGCGATCACTTTCCGCACGTTTTTCCCGCAGGCGCCGGGCAAGATGCATGTCAATGCCTGGGCGCTTGCGCCGATCGGCGAAAGCGAGGCGTTCCGTGAACGCCGGTTGTTCAACTTCCTGGAATTTCTGGGGCCGGGCGGGTTTGCCACACCCGACGATGTGGAGGCGCTCGAAATGTGCCAGCGTGGCTACAAGAATATGGAAGCCGTCGGCTGGAACGATATCTCCAAAGGGATACAGCGCGACCAGCCGGCGACCAATGACGAACTGCAAATGCGCGCCTTCTGGCGGCAATGGAATGCGCTGATGACGGTACAGGAGGCCGCGGAATGAGCCAGACAGCAAAGATCGTGAATGCGCGGGAACTCACCCGCTATGACTTTGAAGACTTCCTCTATGAGGAAGCGGCGATGTTGGATGAGTGGCGGCTGAATGACTGGCTTGCCCTGTTCACAGATGATGCGCATTACATGGTCCCCTCGACCAATTGCACGGAAGATGCCACACCGGCCAATGCGCTGTTCTATATCGCTGATGACCGCTTTCGCTTGGGCGAGCGGGTTGTGCGGCTGAGCAAGAAGACGGCGCATGCGGAATGGCCGCGCTCGAAAACCCGGCATATGATACATAATGTCCGCATCCGGAGCGCGGAGGGGGATGAATATGCGGTGACCTGCAATTTTGTAACCTACCGTACAAAGAACGATCAGACCGAAACCTATCTCGGCCATCACGAATACAAGCTTGTGAACGGCCCCGACGGGCTCAGGATCCGGGAAAAGAAATCGGTGCTCGATCTTGATACGATCCGGCAGCAGGGCAAGATCAGCATCATTATCTGAGCGGTTCAAAAACCTGACTGGCGCAAGGAAACGCCAACGGAAAGAAAGTGGAACGGGGAAGGATCAATGGCAGCGGAATTCAGATACAAGAAGCTCGGCTATGTGGCGCTGAATGCGACCGATATCGAAAAGTCGGCCGCATTTTACGAGAATATGGTGGGGCTCGACCCTGTCGGGGTGGGCGCGCAAGGCGAACATTTCTTCCGTTGCAGCAACGATCACCACAATATCGTCGTTTATCCATCTGATACGGGCGGGCTCAAACGCATTGGCTGGCAGATGGAGGATGATGCCAATCTCGATCTTGCATTCGACCATTTCACCGAGATCGGGCTCAACCCGCAATGGATCGACAAGGCAGAGTCCGATGCGCTTCAGCAGGGGCGTACATTCCGGCTTGTCGAGCCCAATAGCGGCGCGACATTCGAATATTACGCCGCCATCATGCAGTTCATCCCGAATTTCTCGCAAAAGGTGACGAAGATCGCCCGGCTTGGCCATGTGGTGCTGACGCTGAAGAATTTCGAGAAGGCAAAGCCCTTTTTCATCGAGCAGATGAATTTCCGCGTCTCGGATTATATCGAGGGGTCTATTGCATTCATGCGCTGCTTCCCCAACCCCTACCATCACAGCTTTGCGATCGGGGGCGGCGATGAAAACCGGCTCAATCATGTGAATTTCATGGTCACCGATATCGATGATATCGGCAAAGGCAATGTCCGGGCCAAGCACAGTCAGGTGCCCATTGTCTATGGCCCCGGGCGTCATCCGCCATCGGACAGTATTTTCCTCTATTTCCTCGATCCTGACGAAGTGACAGTGGAGTTCAGCTTCGGGATGGAGGAATTCCCCGAGGAAAACCCGCGCCTGCCGCGGATGCTGGAGCCAAGCCTCGATACCATTGACTATTGGGGCGGGTTCCCCGATCCGCGCTTTGCCGCGAAAGGCCCGATCGAAAAGGCCGGATAATAATCAGTAAAGGCCGTGAAGGCCGGGGAGAATGGGAATGACAGGAAAGCTTTCGGGGCAGGTTGCGATTGTCACCGGCGCGGCGCAGGGTATCGGCCGCGCCATCTGTGAGCGGCTGGCCGCGGACGGGGCCAGCCTGATGATGGCGGATGTGGATGCGGACGGGCTGAAAGAAGCGGTCGCTGTCGTTTCGCGCGCGGGGCAGGTCGAGATTGCCACCCATATCGGCGATCTGAGCGAGGAGGCGGTGGCGAATGAGCTCATCAAGGCAACCGTTGAACGCTGGGGCCGTATCGATATTCTGGTGAATAATGCGGGCGGCGGGGTGATCAAGCCGTTCCTTGAGCAGACGCCGGAAACCCTGCGTATTACGCTTGACCGCAATCTCTGGACAACGCTGTGGTGCACCCGTGCCGCGATCCCGGAAATGCAGAAGCGCAAATATGGCCGGGTCGTCAATATCGGGGCGGATTCGGTCCGCAACGGGTTGTGGCAGCATGCCGCCTATAATGCCGCGAAAGGTGGTGTGCACGGGTTGACCACAGGGCTCGCGCGCGAGTTTGCGGAAGACGGTATCACCTTCAACACGGTTGCGCCCTGCGCGGTTGCGACGCCGCAGTTACAGGCGTTGATCGGTAAAGGCATTCCGCTTGTGGACGATTTCATCAGCGTCATCCCGATGGGGCGTGCGGGCGAAATGCGCGAGGTTGCCTCGGCTGTCAGCTATCTGGCGTCGGAGGAAGCGTCCTTCATCACCGGACAGACGATCAGCGTGAATGGTGGCAGCACGATGTTGTAACGGGCTGTCGCCCGTGACGGCAGGCCATTTCCCGAAAGCAAGGAACAGCTGACTTATGAAAGTCGTCGATATTCACGCCCATATGGTGCCAAAGGATTTTCCCGCCGATCCGTCGGGGGGCAAGAACCCGCGCTGGCCCTGCATGCAATGCAATGCGCAGGATGCAAGCAAGGCAACGGTGATGATTGCCGACAAGCCGTTCCGCGCGATCGACGATCGTTGCTGGGATGTGGATCGGCGGCTTGAGGATATGCGCGCCGAAGGGGTGGATGCACAGGCCTTGTCGCCGATGCCAGAACTCCTGTCCTACTGGTTCGATGCGGATGACACGATCGTCATGGGCCGCCATATCGCCGAGGCGATCGGCGGCATGATCCAGAAGGCGCCGGAACATTTTTACGGACTTGGCATGGTGCCGTTGCAGGACCCGGTTCGGGCTGCGGAGGAGCTTGCCGTGCTCAAGCGCGATTTCGGCCTGCACGGGGTGCAGATTGCGACCAATATCATGGGCAAGGATCTTGGCGATCCGCATTTTGCGCCGTTTTTCGCCGCGGCGGAAGAACTCGACATGCCGGTTTTCGTGCACGGGCTGCAACCGGTCGGGCAGGAGCGTTGGGGCGCTAACCCGATGATGGGCGCGCTTGCGGGTTATCCGCTGGACAGCGCGCTTGCGGTCGCCTCGCTGATCAATGCGCAGATCCTGAACAAGTTTCCCAAATTGCGGCTCAGCTTCAGCCATGGGGGCGGTGCGGCGGCGACCGTGCTCAACCGTATGACGCAGGCCTGGCGCAGTGCACCGGCGATGCAAAAGGCGATGCCGCAATCGCCGTTGGAAATGGCGCGCGGCTTTTACTATGACACGCTTGTCTATGAGCCCGCATTGTTGCGCTTCCTGGTCGAGCTTTTCGGCGCGGACCGGATTTTCATCGGTACCGATTATCCGTTCCCGATCCGGCAGGTCGATCCGGCTGCTTTCCTGCGCGATTGCGGTCTGGCCGAGGGGGCGATGGATGCGATGATGGGCGGGAATGCCTTGCGGTTCCTGGGCGTGAACGCGTAAAACACCCCGATGTCAGATGATTCCCAACTTATCCGCCTGTGTGCGACGGATGCGGTGCCTGACGGCCATCCGCTCAAGGTCGAGTTGCCGGACCGGCCACCGCTTGCCGTCTATCATATTGAAGGCAATTTCTACGTCACTGACGATACCTGCACCCATGGTGAGGCGTCCTTGACCGATGACGGGGAACTTGATGGCTTCAACATCGAGTGCACCTTCCATTTCGGTATTTTCGATGTCCGCACGGGTGAGGTCGTGGCGCGGCCCTGCACGATCCCGCTCAAGACCTATGCAGTTACCCTGCGCGACGATGCGGTCTGGATCAGCCTTGAGGGTAGTTAAGCGGAGATATCAGGAGCTGGAAAACTGAGCCAATTTGCGGTTCAGGGCTTTTTATGAAGCACTTTTTGCGCGTAAAGGGCGTCGATTTCCGTATCGGTGAGCTTTAGCATATCACGCAATATTTCTTCATTATGCTGACCGATTTCGGCGATTTCGGGCCGCAGGCGACTTTCTGAATTGGTCGTGCGCATCGGTGTGTTGGGCACCTTGAAGGGGCCGACATCGTCACGCATTTCAACCTGTGCGCCGCGATAGGCGACTTGCGGCTGGTTCATCGATTCTTCCATGGTCAGGAAGCGGGTCACCGGGCAGCCGCCGGCGCTGATGATTGCTTCCGCCTCGATAGCTGTGTAATCGGCGGCCCATTCCTCGAGCCCGGCCATCAGCTCTTCCCATGCCTTGAAATGGCCCTGAGTGTTGAGCGGATATTTTTCCTTCCATTCCGGATGCCCGATTGCAGCCAGCAGATCGTCATAATTCTTCAACGACAAGGGCACGACCAGGATGAAACCATCCTTCGTCGCCACGGGGATGAAGCTCGGCCGGCCGCGTTTGGGCGGAAACTGCGCTTCCTGATATTCAAACGCCAGTACCGAATGCATGACATCCATCATCGCGATGTCCAGCCGCTCGCCTTCACCGGTTCGTTCGCGGCGGAACAGCGCCGCGCAGATCGCCCCCATGGCATGGGTCGCGCCCATGAAGTCGGCGGTGGCGTCATTGTTGCGCATCGGCTTTTCAAGTGCGGGTTCGTAGGATTTTTTCGACAGCTCCCAGCCACTTGCCGCATGAATGATCGGTGCGTAGGCGGATAAGCCTGATGCGGGGCCTTCCTGCCCGTAACCGGACACAGAGCAATAGATGATGTCAGGTTTGCGGTTGCGCAGGGTGGCATAATCAAGGCCATAGCGCTGCATCACGCCGGGGCGGTAATTCTCGATCACCACGTCGGAGATATCGAGCAGGCGGAAAAACAGATCGATCCCCTCGGGCTTGGTCAAATCGATGGCAACGCTTTTCTTGCCCGCATTCACCTGTGCGAAATAGGTGCCCTTGCCGCCGCGCCGGGGCACGCCCGAGCGCATATAATCGCCGCTTGGCGGTTCGACTTTGATAATCTCAGCCCCCATATCGGCCATCAGCCGGGTGGCATAAGGGCCCGCCACATAGGCTGTGAGGTCGAGCACCCGCACACCGTCGAGCGCACCTGGCGAAACCGCTGTCTGATTACGCATAGTTACATACCACCCGTCACATAAAACGCTTCAATTCCGATCACGCCGCGCAGAATAGCACGCCTTGTTCCGCCAACCGGTCGATATCTGATTGATCCATGCCGAGCCAGCTTTGCAATATCTCCGCATTATTGCCACCAAGCTCGGGGACAAAGGGTTTTGGCCGCGCCTCGCTTTGCATCAGGCGCAGCGGTGTCGTCGGGATGAGATAGGAGCCGGCGCCATCGTTGATCTCGACCACCCCTTCGCGCGCGTCAACCTGCGGGTCATGCATCGACTCCCAGACATCGCGATAGCGCGAGCAGGGGCAACCGCCCTCGCGAATGATTTCCTCGCATTCCTCCGCCGTGCGCTCGCGCGTCCATTTCTCAAGTTCCGCCATCAATAACGACCAGTTCTTGAGCCGGTCCTTGGTGTTGAGCGGGAACTGTTCGAGCCATTCCGGATGACCCACGGCGTTTGCCAGATCGCTGAAATTCTTGGGCGATATCGGATTGACGATGATAAAGCCGTCTTTCGTCCGTACAGGGCCATAATTGGGGCGTTGCCGTTCCGCCTTGAATTGCAGCTCGTGGATTTCATAAGCGAGGATATTCTGCATCACCTCCGTCATGGCGATGTCGATCTCATCACCCTTGCCGGTGCGTTCACGCTTGAGAAGTGCCGCGCTGATCGCCCCCATGGCAAGCGAGGCTGCCAGATAATCGGCGGTCGCATTGGCGCCGTTGAGCGGCCGGTCCAGATGATCCTGATAGGACATCACGGCAAGGTCATAGCCACTGGCCGCATGGATGATCGGCGCATAGGCGGCGCGGCCCGATGCGGGGCCGTGCTGACCATAGCCAGAGATGCTGCAATAGATCAGATCGGGTTTGCGTTGTTTGAGATCATCATAGCCCAGCCCGAAATTGCGCATGACGCCGGGGCGGAAATTCTGGATCACCACATCGGTCTTATCGACAAGCTGCAACACAAGATCGCGCGCACGCGGGTCTTTCAGATCGACCGAGATACTTTTCTTGCCGCAATTGATCTGCCCGAAATAGGGGCTTTTGCCGTCACGCCGCGGCGGCGCACCGCGCAGCAGATCGCCACTTGGCGGCTCTACTTTGACGACTTCCGCGCCAAGATCGGCCATCAGCCGGGTACCAAAAGGCCCCGCCACCACGCCTGTGAAGTCGAGCACCCGCACACCGTCGAGCGCGCCTGCTGCTTTCTGCATTTCCGTTTCTCCCCAGTTCCTGGTAGCTGTGCCGACTGTTATTGGTGCGGTTCGGGTTTGCAGAGAACGCCTTCGGCTTCGAGTTCACTGATCCGCCCGTCGGAAAGCTCAAGCCAGCTGGTGAGCAATGCGTGATTGTCAGCACCAAGCGCAGGCACTGTTGATTTGATCCGGGCTTCCGATTCATTCATCCGCAACGGCGTATTGGGGACCAGGAACGGACCCGCTCCGTCATCGATTTCAACGCCGCTTTTGCGATATTGCGACTGCTCGCTTTGCAGGGCTTCAAGCACGGTATTGAACTTCGCCACCGGGCAGCCGCCTTCGCGGATAATCTGCTCGCATTCTGTGGCCGTGCGACTGCTTGCCCATTCCTCGAGCGCGTTCATCAGCTTGCCCCAGTTTTCCACCCGCTCAGGCGTATTCAGCGGATATTTTTCCAGCCATTCGGGATGGCCGACCGCATTGACAAGATCGAGGAAGTTCTTGGGCGATAGCGGGTTGACGACAAAGAAGCCTTCTTTCGCACGCAGGGCACGGTATTTTTGCCTTGGCACCGGCTTGTCATGCTGCGATTCCTGCAGCTCATAGGCCTGGATATTGAAGATCACATCGGCCATGGCGATGTCGATTTCCTCGCCCCGCCCGGTGCGTTCGCGGCGGAACAGGGCGGCAAGGATCGCCGTTGTTCCATGCACCCCGGTCATGTAATCGGCAAACGGCACCGAACCGTTGAGTGGCAGCTCCATCCCGTCCTGATGCGAAATCATGGTGAGGTCGAGCCCGGCTGATGCGTGGATAATCGGCGCATAGGCGGAATAGCCCGCCGCCGGTCCGTCCTGGCCATAACCCGACATATTACAATAGACGATCTTGGGATTGCGCGCTTTCATCGCGTCAAAGCCAAGGCCAAACCCGCGCAACACACCGGGGCGGAAATTCTGCACCGCGACATCTGCCTTCTCGACAAGTTGCAGCACAAGTTCCACACCCTCGGGCTTTTTCAGATCGACGCAAATGCTTTGCTTGCCGGCATTGAGCTGGCCGAAATAGGGGGTCTTGCCCTGACGCCGGGGCGATGCGCCGCGCAGCAGATCGCCGACCGGCGGTTCGATCTTGATCACTTCGGCGCCCAGATCGGCCATCAGCCGGGTGCAATAGGGGCCTGCGATGACGCCGGTAAAATCAAGGACCCGCACCCCGTCGAGCGCGCCGGGCGTCAGATGCGCGTGAATGGACATGAATTTCTCCCCTGCAGAGTTTGTTGTTCTTATGCGTGCAGCATCGTGGCGGCCCGTCATTTCTTGCGCCAATGATGCGGTGATGCGCGCCGGAGGTAAATAGGGGAAAGTGGAATTTATTAATTCAAATAACTGTTAGATTTTATGCGCTTAAGCGCAATCAGGCATTGCCGAAGTTCAGTCAATGATTTCCAGCAGCGTCTCATCCCGTTGCTGCGCCGCGATCAACAAGGCAGCCGAGGCGCGGAAGCCCTGCCGGGCGCGCATGAGCCCGACAATTTCGCTGGCAAGATCGTTTTGGGCGGACAAGGCACCGGTTTCCGGTATGATAGCAGCGATTGCGCTA
>CALAQW010000124.1 GCA_937888955.1 uncultured Alphaproteobacteria bacterium
CTCGACACCGGGTGATTTCTCCGCATCCCCGACAGCCAGCGGCTTGGCGCGCCGGGACAGGGCTGGCAGGTATCGCTCACGACACTGATGAACGAACGCGCGGCGATTGGCGGCGCGGATGCGGGGCTGGGCATTCGCGAACTCATCGAACTTGCCCGTTCCATTGAGTTGCCCGACGGCCCCGCGATCAAGAACGCCGCGGTGCGCGAGAAGATCGCCGATTGGCACATTCAGGCGGAAGGGCTGAAATATACCGGCTTCCGCTCGATCACCGCGCTCAGCAAAGGCCAGACGCCGGGGCCTGAAAACTCGATCACCAAGGCCGTCAGCGCCGCGCGCGGGCAGGATCTTGCCGCCTTTGCCATGGAGCTGATGGAGATGGGCGGCATCTTGCGTGACGATGCGCTTGTGCCCTATGCGGCAGGCTTTCAGGAACAGTGGATTTCCTCCCCCGCCAGCCGGATTGCCGGCGGCACCGACGAGATCCTGCGCAACATCATCGCCGAACGGGTGCTGGGCCTGCCCGGCGAGATCCGCGTCGATAAGGATATTCCCTTCAACGAGCTGCCAACCGGCGCAGGCTGAACGGGCCGGTGCGGCGAGGGTGTTGGGAAAAGGAAACTTGCGGGGCTTGCGGCGCGCGCAAGTTTCCGCCCCGGGCCGTTACACAATGATCACGCGGCCATTCTCGAGACGCCAGTGCGGCACCTTGTCTGTCGCGCTGAGCCTGATATTGCCAACCCATCTTTCGCCGAGATAGCCCGGAAGATACCGCTTTTCGCCAGTGAGAATGGCCAACCCCTCCGCCGTAATGTCGAGCATTTGCTCGGGCCAGGCGCTGTCCCGCGTTTGCGGGGAGACGGAAAATAACGGCATGCGGCAGTTATTCAGATCCATCAACATATGATGAAACATGAGATCGCCAAGAAAAGGCAATGGCTCACGCTCTGTCATCAATGCGCGAAAGACGCGCCCCGCCGGCATGCATCCGCCATCGCGCAATATCTCCAGCGTCAATTGCTGCGTGAGCCCCAGATCGTTCGCTGCTGACGGTAATTCCTGCAGATGGCGGGACAAGGCGCGCGCTGCATGGGGCAAATGCTGCGATCCGAGCCCGGCAAGTTCGCTCAACACGGATCGATCGCGCGACAACAGGCCGGACCAGATTGCGTGCCCCATATCCAGTTGTGCGGTGGTGATGGGCCGACGCGCATTCTCCCACAGCCAAAGCAGAAGTTCAGGGGAAAGTTGCCCCAGCCCCTGAAAATGGGGCACGCCGGGCACCTGATCCACACAAATCAGCTCAAGCCGCCCCGCAACGGGATGCGCACGCAAATGCGCCAGCAGAAATGCAAGGATCAACTGGTCATAGCTGTCATGCTCAAACCACAAGACGATATGCGCATAGTTTTCGAGCGCACCGATCTGGCGGTACTGATCACGCAATTTCGCGGCCTCACTGCCTGGAACACCATAGGCCTGAGTGATGAACTCCGTGCGCAAATCGATGAATTCAGGCAGCGGAACATCACAAAGCGGCCCCTGAACATAAGGGTCCGAAAATTCGATAAAGCGCCCCGCGAATCCGGCAAGCTTCAGCCCATGCGCAATATCCGAACCACAACGTATATGGCAGGTATCGCCGGTATCGGGCAGGATCGGCTTGCCGAGATCGATTGCCTGCTGCGCCAGTCGCAACTTTTCGATATGCGCCTTCATGCGTGGCCAGCTTGCAAAACCGTTTTCGCGCGCAATGACAAATTGCGCATCCGCCAGCTTTGCGGTTCGTGCTGTTACGCCCGCTGCTTCGGGATGAAAACTTGCAAGACGCGCCCGGCCCGCGGGATCGTCCGCCTGCACCGCGCGCAGCAACTCCTTTGCACGCTTTTTCTGCTGTTCAAGGTTCAGGCGACCGTTAAACCAGCGACGCAGTTCGGGCTTGGGCTTGGGTTTGGATTTGGGCTGCTGCTCAGGCGGGCTCATACGATGTCCTTTCATTCGCCCGCGCCTGCTTGTCGGGCAAGGAAATCGCAAAATACGATCAAATAATCGGGGGGCGCAGCCCTTTCCGCAGACAGGATGCTTGCTCAGCCCGGTAATTCTAGCCGCAACCGCCGTGAAATCAATAGCGGCAAAAGCATTTTGCCCCGCCTGCCTGTCCATGGCACATTGGATGCAATCAAAC
>CALAQW010000125.1 GCA_937888955.1 uncultured Alphaproteobacteria bacterium
GAAACAGATGCACCGCCAGCTGCCGCGGTGCTCCTGCAGGGCGGCGAGCGGGAACAGCAAACAAGCCGAACAGGCCTATCGCAAGGCAATTGCTCTGTCCCCGGACTATGCGGATGCCTGGGCCAATCTTTCCGGTCTGCTTGTTGATTTCGGCCAACCGGAGGATGGGCTTCAGGCGGCTGAAAAAGCGGTGGCGCTTGATCCCGCGCAGGCGGATGGGTGGAATAATCTGGCCACTGCCCGGCTTGATTGCGGCGATGCGGCCGGGGCCATTGCCGCTGCTGAACAGGCACTCGCTTTGCGTCCCGATAATGCCCACTATCACTACAATATTGCGAATGCGCAGAAGAAACTGCGCCGCAATGCGGCAGCGATCGCCTCATATCAGAAGGCCATCCGGCTCGCTCCCGATCTGCCGCATCCCTACAATAATCTGGCCGGATTGTTGCTGAGCCTTGGGGCGGTGGAGGAAGGGTTGCGATTTGCCCGCCTTGCGGCAGAGCGCGCGCCAAATGACGGCCGGGTGCAGACGACCCTGGCCAATGCCCTGCGCAATACCAATCAGGCCACGGAGGCAGAACGGGTTTACCGTGAGGCGGTGGCGCTCAAGCCCGACCATGCGGAAGCGTGGAACAATCTTGGCGGGACATTGAATGCGCTTGGCCGGTTCGCGGAAGCAGAGGCGGCTTTCCGCCGCGCCATCGCGCTCAACCCGCATTATGTCGAGGCACACCGGCATCTGAGTATCGGCAAGCAGTTCAGTTCGGTCGACGATCCTGATTTCAAGGCCTTGCGCGCATTAGCGCCGCTGCTCGATACGCTGGAAGACAAGCCGGCCGGCCGTCTGCATTTTGCATTGGCCAAGGCCTGGGCGGATATTGGTGATACCGACACAGCCTTCAGCCATTACCGGCAAGGCGGGGCGTGCATGCGCGCGGGGCTTGTCGGTGATCTGCCGACCGAGGAGATGCAGGCGCGGCTGCAAGGTTTTACCGAGGCGATGAAAACCGCATTCGATGCGGATTGGGCCGCCAGGCGCGGCGCGTTGGCGTCGGGCGGTGCAGCGGTTCCCGCCGACGCGCAACCATCCGATGCGCCCCGGCCGATTTTCATTCTCGGCATGCCCCGTTCAGGGACAACGCTGACAGAGCAGATTCTCGGCAGCCATAGCGCGGTGACCCCGGGGGGTGAGTTGAATTTTCTGACCCGTGCGCTGCGCGAGGGCCTGGCACAGCAGGTTCCGGGTGCGCGCGATGTCACGCGCGAACTTGCCCCGCCGCAATTGGCTGGCCTGTCAGGCGATGGCTTGCAGGCGATAGGGGAGGTTTATCGCCAATGGTTGAAGGGGATCGACGGGGCGGCCGCTTTCGTCACGGACAAGATGCCGGGCAATTATCGCTGGATCGGTCTGATCGCGGCGATATGGCCAGATGCGCGCATCATCCATTGCGTGCGCGACCCGCGCGATGTGTGCCTGTCATGCTTCACGACCTGCTTTTCGACCGGGCATGAATGGTCCTACGATCTGGCCGAGCTTGGTCATGCCTATCGCGCCTATGCGGCGCTGATGGCGCATTGGCATGCGCTGCTGCCGGGGCGGATCCACGATGTTTCCTATGCGGATCTTGTGCGCGAGCCGGAGGCTGAAATTCACAAATTGCTGGATTATTGTGGATTGCCGTGGGAGGCGCGGTGCCTTGATTTCCATACCCATCCGCGTGCGGTGTTCACCGCCAGCGTGCGGCAGGTGCGCCAGCCCCTCTATGACAGCAGCCTTGGCCGGTGGCGTGCCTATGCCGATCACCTTGCGCCGTTATTTGCGGCCCTCGGGCCTTTGCTGCCGCCGGAATAGCATTCAGGCCATCAGCATTCAGGCCATCAGCGTGCGGACCAGGGCGGGATCGGATGGCGCAGGCTGCCTGCGGCCCACTGGCTTGGCGCGACAACCACATAGTTGCCGTCCTGCACCTGAAACAACACCATGGGTTTGGCGATATTGACGCCGGCGGCGTTGAATTTCACCTTGCCGAAAAAGGTTTCCATATCTGTTTCAGCGAGCGCATCGCGTACGGCTTCGGGGTCGATTTTCCCCGCGCGGGTCAGCGCATCGGCATAGACCAGCACCGATGCGGCGGATTCGGCGGCCTGATAAGGGGGGGCATAATCGTAGGTTTCCTCAAACAGCTCGGCAAACTGTCCGGCGCTGCCGAACCAGCGGTCGGAATAGCTGAGCGTCGCCGCCCATTGCGAGGCGCACAGCATATATTCCGCATCCTTACCGAATTTTTCGATAATCTGCGCGCTGTCGCAATGGGTCATCGCGACCATCGGCACATCGACGCGCATTTCCGCCAATTGCCGCACCGCCAGCGCCGCACCCTTCGAATGACCCGAGATAATCAGCATATCCGGTTTCAGCGCCTTTACCTTGATCAGCGAGGTTGCCATATCGTTCAATTCGGGCGGCAGCTTGTCATCGATCACGAAGCGCATGCCATATTGCGCGGCATCCTGCATCAGCCCCTCGCGGATATCCTGCGAGAAGGGATCATTCTCAAAGACCCCGGCAAGCCGCAGGGAAGCGGGATCGCGACCATCTTTCCGCGCCTGCTCGGCAGCCAGCGTAATTGCGCTTTTGAGATACTGGTCAGAGGTGGACAGCACCGCGAAAAGATAGCGGTATCCCTTGTCGAACAGCGAGATGGAGGCGCCATTGCCCTCCACCATGGGGACGGCATATTTCTCGGTTACCGGCGCCATCGCCTTGGTCAGACCCGAACTGTAGGGGCCGAGCAGGAATTGCACCCCGTCCTGCCGGATCAGCCGTTCGGCAAGCTGGGCCGCGCGGGCAGGTGTCGATTCATCGTCATAGAAGACGACCTCAAGCCGGTAAGTCTTGTCACCGACCGTGACGCCGCCTGCCGCATTCACCCGCTCGGCCGCCAGCATATAGCCATCGCGGGTGTTCATGCCGTTCGTGGAATATTTGCCGGTCAGGGAAATCGCCGCGCCAAGCCGGATGACATCCTCGGCAGCCTGTGCCGGGCCGCTGCCAGGAAGCTGTACAGCAGCAAGAATGAGCGCGCAAAGCCCTGCAAGCAGCTTTGCCTGCAACTGTTCGAAAATCCGCATCGTTTCGCCCTGATCCTTGTTTGATTACCGGTCATTCCTGTTTGCGCAAGCTTCCATCGGGGGCATGCAATGTCAATCGTCAGACCCGATTTTTGCGCGATTTGCCCCCTTGAAACCCTGCCTGGCAAAACTACATGTCAGCCATGGCGGGTGCCGTTCCGGGCCCGCTTTATGAAAGGTCCGGCCACAAGGCGGGCCAAGGATTTGCATATCGCTTCAATGGAGGATGTGTCACATGCGTGCACTCGATTTTTCACCGCTTTTCCGTTCCACCGTCGGTTTTGACCGGCTTGCCGCCATGCTTGATGCCGCCAATCGTCTCGATGACGGGGCACCGGCTTACCCGCCTTACAATATCCAGAAGTTGGGCCAGGATGCCTACCGTATCACGATGGCCGTGGCAGGCTTTGATCGCGACGATCTGAAGGTGGAAATTCACAACAACACCCTGACAATCGCCGGTCGGCATGCGGATCAGGAAGACAGTGAAGGCGCCGAATATCTGCATCGCGGTATCGCCGCACGCGCCTTTGAGCGTCGCTTCCAGCTTGCCGATCATGTGAAGATCACAGGGGCCGAGCTGAAGAACGGCCTGTTGCATGTCGATCTTGCGCAGGAAGTGCCCGAGGCGATGAAGCCCCGGCAGATCGAAATCCGTTCTGATATTGGCGATCAGAATATGATTGAAGGCCACGCCTGAACCACAGGTCTGATCAACTGAATTGACGCCCCCTTCCATGTGGAGGGGGCGTTTTACTTTGCGGGTTCCTTGCTGAGCGGTTCAGCCGATCACCAGTTTTCCTTGAACGGCCGCAGGTCCACTTCATGGCTCCACGCACTTGGATGCTGCTGATGAATGTGGGAAACGGTTTGCGCGATGGCGTCGGGGTTGAGCGCACCATCCGCGCCCATCTGCTCGACAAATTCGGGAAATCTTTCGCGGATCATCTGCCCGTCAATGACCCCGTCGATAATGAAATGGGCAATATGCAGCCCTTGCGGGCCAAACTCACGCGCCAGGGATTGCGCAAGGTTACGCAACCCCGCCTTGGCCGAGGCAAAATGGGCGAAATTCGCGCGCCCGCGCAACGATCCCGATGCGCCGGTAAAGAACAGGCTGCCCCGCTGTCGCGGCAGCATATGCGCGATAGCTGCCTGCGCCGTGAGAAACCCGCCAAAGCAGCAGACCCGCCAGAACCGCTCAAACTGTTCGGCTGATATGTCCTGAAACGGGATACGGGCATTGTTGCCCGCATTGTAAAGCACAGCCGCAATCGGTCCGGTTGCCGCTGCCTTGGTGAATAATCCGTCGACAGAGCCCGTGTTCGTGACATCGGTCACGACCGCAGTGGCAGCGCCGCCTTGCGCCTCAATCTCCTGAACGCGGGCGGCGAGTTTATCCGCTGTCCGTCCGGCGAGGATGACATGATAGCCATCGGCGGCGAACCGGCGCGCCAGTGCGGCGCCCAGGCCACGTTCCGCACCGACCCCGAGAATGATTGCTGTTTCTTTTGTGAGACGATTTGTCATCTGCCCGCTCCGACCTCTTCCAGTATGCGCTGATCTTGAAGAAGTATGAGCAGGCTAAGGGGGGCAGGGCAAGCGATGGCGCCTGACCAGATCGGAAGAGCACACGTCTGAACTCCAGTCACGGCGGTCAGGCGCCATCGCTTG
>CALAQW010000126.1 GCA_937888955.1 uncultured Alphaproteobacteria bacterium
ATCAAGGTGGAAACGCCTGCGGGCGGTGATGACAGCCGTTCGATCGGGCCGTTTGTGAAGGAACGTTCGGCCTATTTCATGTCGCTCAACCGTGGCAAGCAGTCGATCGCGCTTGACCTGAAAGCCCCTGAAGACCGTGCAATTTTCGAGAAATTACTGGCCCGGGCGGATGTGCTGGTTGAGAATTACCGCGCCGGAACAATGGAAAAGCTGGGTTATGGGTGGGCCGAGCTGGAAAGCCGCTATCCGCGATTGATCTATGCGGCGACCAGCGGCTTTGGCCATACCGGTCCTTACGCATCGCGGCCTGCCTATGACATGGTGGTTCAGGGGATGGGCGGTATCATGAGCCTGACCGGACATCCGGGCGGGCCGCCGACCCGGGTCGGCAGTTCGGTCGGCGATATCACAGCAGGGCTTTTTACCACGATCGGCATCAATGCGGCCCTTTACCACCGCAACAAGACAGGGCGGGGCATCAAGATCGATGTATCGATGCTGGATTGTCAGGTGGCAATCCTTGAAAATGCCATCGCGCGCTATTTCGCAACCGGAGAGGTGCCGGGGCCTATCGGTGCGCGGCATCCGTCGATTTCACCGTTCGAGGCGTATCAGACGGCCGATGGCCATGTGATTATCGCGGCCGGCAATGACAAGCTGTTTGCGCAACTGGCGGAAGCGATCGGCGCGCCGGCGTTGGCATCCGATGCGCGGTTTGTTACCGGACCGCTGCGCAATGAAAATGTCGAGGCGTTGAAGCAGGCGATCGAGGCCGCGCTGACAGCACAGCCCACCGCGCACTGGCTGCGCGTTCTCGAGACCGCGGGGGTTCCCTGCGGTCCGATCAACAATGTAGCGCAGATCCTGTCCGATCCCCAGATCGCTGTGCGCAATATGGTGGTGTCCGCCATCGATCCGGTGGCGGGGGAGCTGAAAATGGCCGGAAACCCGATCAAGCTGTCAGCTTTTGAGGATCCCGCCAGCCGCGGCCAACCCCCCGAACTTGACGCGGACCGTGAGAGAATATTGCAGATGATCGCCGAAAGCGATGACAGCCCGTTGCGGATTGAACGGCTGACGCGGGCGGAGCGCGACTGGGTCGGCGCATTGATTACCGAGCGCAACGGTTCGACGATATTTTTCAGCAATGGCAAACGGCATGATGTGCGTGATTGTCCGGGCTTTGTCGCACGCAAGGGGGATAAGGCGGTAGGGCTTCTGACCTATGATATCGAGGGTGACAGCTGCGAACTCGTCTCGCTTGACAGTCTGGTTGACGATAAGGGGGTGGGGTCGGCCCTGGTCGAGGCATTATGTGCGTTTGCACAATCGGAAGGCTGCCGCAAGATCTGGGTCATTACGACAAATGACAATCTGCGCGCGCTTGGTTTCTACCAGAAACGCGGCTTCCGCATGTCGGCGATCAACTGCGGCGGCATGGATGAGAACAGGGAGCGTAAACCCGGCGTGCCGCTGATCGGAAAAAACGATATTCCGCTGCATGATGAATTTGTGCTTGAACGCGTGCTTTGAGCATCGGTCCTCACGCACGAAGCTTTGATCCATGTTGCGCGCCTGGCGATTGGCATTCCGCGCGTCTATTCGCTATATCCCCGATATGCAGTTGATTTCCCCCATATGCCGGTTTTTCGGGCAGCTTTCCGCCGCATGCGGCCAGGTGCTGCTGCTCACCGTGTTGACGATGGCGGCGGTGCCAATCGGGCAGGTTCGGGCAGATGCGGTCGGGGACTGGCCCGAAAAGCGCTTCTCGGAGATCCGTTTGCTGGCCGCGCGGGCAGGTGCTGCAGACAGCGCGCAGCTTTTGGGCGGTATTGAAATTGCGACCCGCCCCGGATGGAAGACCTATTGGCGCGCGGCCGGTGAAGCCGGGCTGCCACCGCAATTTAGCTGGCTGTCGGTTGAAAATGCAGAAATTCCTGAAATTCTGTGGCCGGTGCCGATGCGTTTCGTAACAGACGGGTTGGAATCTTACGGCTATGACGATGGCGTGTTGCTGCCATTTCATATCGTGCCCGATGACCCGACCAAGCCGGTGAGGTTGCATTTGCAAGCCCGTTATGCGGTGTGTCTGGAAATCTGCGTGCCGGAGCAGGCGGAACTGACACTGACGGTTTCCCCGCAAGCCACAGATTCAGGCCCGGAAGCGGCCGCAAAGCTCAATCGGGCCTTACAGCAGGTGCCGCGTCTGCAATCGGGGGGTGCCACAGAGCTTCCCTTGATGATTGAATCTGTCGCTCTGGTCGAAACGGCGAGTTCGGCAATGCTTGTCGTTACCGCCCGGTCGCAAACGGGCTTTGTCGCGCCCGATCTGTTTGTCGATGGCGCCGGTGATTTTCTGTTCGGTATGCCCGAAATCGCGCTTGCGGCAGATGGCGCACAGGCCAGCTTCACGCTGCCTGTGAGTGCTTTGGTGTCGGGCACGTCGCTCAAGGGACAGGCGGCCCGCCTGACCCTGACGGACCAGGGGGCGGGTATTGACTATTCGACCGTGATTTCCAACTGAAAGACTGGCAGCCTATCCGGCTGGCAACCGGGCGAAAATGCGACTAAGTTACGTTTTCAGGATTGCTGAATTGCCATAACGGATCAGTGCGCTATCCATTGCGCCTGAGTTGAGGAAGGGGAGAAAGAAGATGACAATTAAAGTTGGTGACAAGATTCCGGAAGGGACCCTCACGCAAATGACCGAAAAGGGGCCCGCGCCGATCAGCACAGCCGAGCTGTTTGGCGGGAAGAAGGTCGTATTGTTTGCATTGCCAGGTGCGTTTACGCCGACCTGCTCAAACCAGCATTTGCCGGGCTTTGTTCAGAAAGCGGGCGATATCAAAGCGAAAGGCGTGGATACGATCGCCTGTCTTTCCGTCAATGATGCGTTCGTGATGGGCGCCTGGGGCAAGGATCAGAATGTCGGCGATAATGTCCTGATGCTGGCCGATGGCAGCGCGGCGTTTACAAAATCGCTCGGGCTTGAATTCGATCTGACGAAAGCCGGGATGGGTGTGCGTTCGCAGCGTTATTCGATGCTGGTCGATGATGGCGTGGTCAAGCAGCTCAATATCGAAGAAGCGCCGGGCGGTGCCGAAAAAAGTGGCGCGGATACCATGCTGGGGCAGCTCTGAACTCTTGAGTCCCGCTGATTTCCAACAATCAAGCCCCCGTGGTAACGGGGGCTTTTTTGTGCAGTTATCCACCGATCTGCCGGTTAGCAAAATCCAAACCGCCGTTTTTTTGTGCATGAGTTCGCGGGAAAAATAAAAACCGCCTATTCAGCGGGCAGTTTTCGCGTTAACACTGCACGAGAATTAAGCGCTCAGGCGGTTTAGCGATTGAAGAGGGAGGGGACAGATGGAGGCTTTGCAGTCGGGCATCGACGTATTCTTTGTATTGTCGGGGGCAATTCTGGTTTTTGCCATGCATTCGGGATTTGCTTTCCTGGAGGTGGGGACCGTCCGGCACAAGAATCAGGTCAATGCGCTGGTCAAGATTCTGGTGGATTTTGCAATTTCGACCGTGGCCTATTTCTTCATCGGCTACAGTGTGGCCTATGGCGTCGATTTTCTCGTCAATGCGGCTGTTCTGACCGGCGATGCAACCGCTGAAGGTTATCAGTTCGGCAAAAGCGGTTATGATCTGGTCAAATTCTTTTTCCTGCTGACATTTGCCGCGGCAATTCCGGCAATTATCTCAGGTGGTATTGCCGAACGGATGAAATTCTGGCCGCAACTTTTTGCCAGTGGCGTCATTGTAGCGGTGATTTATCCCCTGTTTGAGGGGATGACTTGGGGCGACAGGCTTGGTTTCCAATCCTGGATCGAGGCCAGCTTCGGATATGCGTTCAATGATTTCGCAGGTTCGATTGTCGTGCATGCCGTCGGTGGCTGGATCGCGCTTGGCGCGGTAGTCATGCTCGGGGCAAGGCAGGGCCGGTATACCGCAAGCGGCAAGGCGGTTGGTATTCCGCCATCGAACATTCCGTTTCTGGCACTTGGGTCATGGTTGCTGTGCATTGGCTGGTTTGGCTTTAACGTGATGAGCGCGCAGGCGGTGGGCGATATTAACGGGCTTGTTGCGCTCAACTCGCTGATGGCGATGGTTGGCGGAATTATCACCGCCTTGATTGCCGGCCGGAACGATCCCGGATTTGTGCATAACGGTGCGCTTGCGGGGCTTGTTGCGGTATGCGCAGGGTCGAACGTCTTTCATCCTTTGGGAGCGCTTGCCACCGGCGCGATTGCCGGGGTGATTTTCGTGTTTCTTTTCCAGGCATGCCATAATCGCTGGAAAATCGATGATGTGCTCGGGGTCTGGCCGCTGCATGGCCTGTGCGGCCTTTGGGGCGGGATCGCCTGCGGCATCTTCGGGCTCGAAGCCTTTGGCGGGCTTGGCGGTGTCGGTTTCATGTCGCAGCTTGTCGGGTCTTTGACAGGTGCGGCCTTTGCGGCGGTCGCCGGCTTTGTTATCTATGGCATTTTGCGGGCGGTTGTTGGAATCCGTCTCAGTGAGGAAGACGAATTCCGCGGCGCCGACCTCTCCATTCATCATATCGGTGCCAATCCGGAGGAAGATATAGTAAGTCGTTAGCGCCCGGCGCCAACTTTACTGATATTCAGAAGGGCGGGGTTTGCGGATTGAGTTTCGCCTCCGCTCTTTTTTTGCGATTTCCGTCTGATCTATCGACAATTAGCTGTTTTTGACGGATTGGCGCATTGCATTTTCGCGCCATGACATTATACCCGCAGTTGTTTTACTATCGGTTGATCTCTCATTGCGGCGAATCACAAAATCTATGTGCCGAATTTTCAATTTTCCTGCGACCCCGATAAATCGCCTTATGATGCTGCTGCTGATCCTGTCTGCGGCATATTTTCAGATAGGGGCGAGCTTCGCTCAGTTCGCGTTGCCGCAAGGGGTATCGCCCGAACTTCTGCAGCAGCTGGAAAGAAGTTCGCGGGGCAGTGGGCCTGTGTCCATACCCTCGGAGCTGAATAGGGCCCGCGAGCAGGGGCGTAAGTCGCGATCAGGCAACAGCCAGTTCGAATGGAATGATCAGAGGGATCTGGATGATCTCGAGGACAGCCAATTGTCATCGATCGAACGTTTCTACCAGACCAAGACAGAAATATTGGGTGGCGAGCAGACCAAGCCGGAAATACCCAGCAGCGAACAGATCAAGACAGAAAGACGGCGCAGCGAGACAGAAAGACGGCGCAGCGAGGCGGAACTGCGGCAGTTTGGCTACCGGATATTTCAGGGTGGGGGGTCGGAAACTCTTCTGAACGGTGCGGTTTCAGACGCTTACCAGCTTGGTATCGGCGATAAACTGGTTTTCGCGTTTCGCGGACCTGAAAGTTACGATGTCGAGGCGGAAGTCGACAGGGAGGGCTATATCGTCCTTGAAGATATGCGCCCGATTGTTGCAGCCGGGCGGACATTCGCCGAATTCAAAGAAGCTTTCAAGTCGGACGTCGCACGGACCTTTGTCGGGATGGAGGCTTATGTATCGCTTGGCGCCTTGCGGGCCATTTCGGTATTGGTGCTAGGCGAAGTAAAAGATCCCGGACAGAAGCAATTAACAAGTATGTCAACGATTCTGGACGCCTTGCAACGCAGCAGGGGTATCCTCAAATCGGGTTCGCTACGGAATATAACCCTGGTTCGCGGCAATGAGAAACACCGGCTCGATCTGTATGCCCTGATCCAAAGTGGGAATTTCAGCGGTGATATCCGTCTCAGGGGTGGCGACAGGATTTCCGTACCGTCGATTGGTGGGACGTTTGCGATTGACGGGCTTGTCAATCGCCCCGGTATTTACGAATTGCCGCCCGGGAAAGACGCGATCAGTTTTCAGGATGCATTGGCAATTGCCGGTGGCGCGATCGAGCCAGAAGGTGTGATGTTTGTGCAGACAACCGTGGACGAAAATGGTCGTGGCTATATCCTTGAGCCTAATCCTGAAAAGGGAAGAGTGCGTTCTGGTGATCTAATACAGGCGCGCAAAGGGAATCCCGGCCTGACAGGTGCTGTCAAACTGGTAGGTCATGTGGACAATAGTGGGACACGCTCGGTTTACACAGCGCCTACTCTTGCGCATTTGATTCCATCCTTATCGGTTCTTGGTGATAACCCTTATACGGGTATTGTTATTTTACGCCGCGCATCGGGGAGTAATTTTACCCCAACCTATCACAGTATAAATTTAGGTAAGATTTTACGTCGGGAAGTAAACTACAAACTGGCGTCGGAAGACCGAGTTATCGTGTTAGCGCAAGATGATATTGCCTTTCTTAATTCCCTTGATGTTCAAAACGCGTTAGCGGGTAAGCCTTTAAGCGGTTTGACGGACAGGGAGACGGGTATTCAGCTCAGTCAGTCACGCGACCCGGAAGAATTCGGCGAAAGGAATGAGCGAGAGTCAAGAGAAGACAGGAGAATACGAAAGAGTATACAGGATACCGACTTTCAGCAAGATGATCGACTGAGCGGCGATCCGCAACTGGAAGAACAGAATAAATTCGTCAGCACGCAATGTCAGGGGTTGATTGAGCTTGTAAGGATTCGCGCGACGGAGCGTGCAGGCAGGTTTTCCAATGCTGTACGTGGTATCCATACCCAGGATCAGGAGATAACGGCGCCCAAGCTCCCTTGTCCGGAAATCTTCCGTGAAGAATATGGTGATTTGCTGCCATATCTTCTGGAACATTCGGTGGAAATCGCAGGAGAGGTGCGCAGGCCGGGCATTTATCCGGTTGCCGAGGATATGAGCCTTGAAAGCATGGTTGCGGTAGCTGGTGGATTCAGCCGCGAAGCCGATCATGGGCGTATCGAAATCAACCGTTTCATCTCAGACACTGCAAATGGCGCAGGGGGCGAGGTGCGCCAGATTATCGACCTCGCAAAAACGGCCGCCGCAGCCGTTGGCGTGCTGCCGGCGGACAGAATTAATGTGCAGGCCAAATTCACCAACCGCGATAACGGGCCTATATTGTTGGCCGGTGAGTTCCGCTATCCCGGCGTTTACGATATTTCGCGCGGCACCCGGCTTTCCGAGGTCATTCGACGCGCCGGCGGGTTGACCGACAGCGCCTATCCCTATGGCGCGATCTTTACCCGCCAAAGTGCGCGTGATGACGAGAAGCAAGCGCTGAAACGTTATCGTCAGGAAATACAGGATGCCCTGACCTTCGGGATTACCCGCGGCGGCGACAGGGGCAAGGCGATCGCTGATGCTGCACCTTTCCTGTTTGAGCTCATCGCGGAAACGGAAAAGGCGGTTCCCGTTGGCCGCATCGTTGTGGAATCGGATCCCACAGTGCTTGAAATCCGGCCCGATCTCGATCCGATATTGCAGCCGGGCGATCAGCTTTTCATGCCCAAGCGCCCCAGCACCGTCGCTGTTACTGGCGAGGTTCTGAACACGGGTAGCTTTCAGTTTGTTTCCGGCGCGTCGGCAAAATCCTATATCGAAAAAGCTGGTGGATTTCAGTTTTCCGCGGACAAGAGCAAGTCATTCATTGTTTTTCCCGATGGCACCGCGCGCGGATTGCAATTCTCCGCCTGGCGCCGAAGTGAGGTGCCGGTGCCGCCGGGCAGCACGATCATCGTGCCGCGTAATATCGCGCCGCTCGATTT
>CALAQW010000127.1 GCA_937888955.1 uncultured Alphaproteobacteria bacterium
CGGCGATGGAATATGCCGAGAAGCTGGCCAAGAACGGCCCCATCGCGGTGCAGGCGATCCGCCGTTCGGCCCGCGAATGCATCGGCCATCCCGAGAAGGAGGCGCTTGCCATGGAGGCGAAATTCTCCGCCCCCGTCTTCCAGACCGAAGATGCAAAGGAAGGCCCCAAGGCGTTCATGGAAAAACGTGAGCCTGTCTTCAAGGGACGTTGAGGCCGTTTGCGCGCCGCGTCCGATGGACGGGGCGCGCATCGACCGCTATAGACAAGGCACGGGAGACAGGCGCGGGCGGTCCATCCATCCGCGCCTTTCAGTTCAAGAAGACCATAACAACAGTCAACAAGAACAGAATGGTAGGGCGGCATGGCAAAACGATACAGCAAGGCGGACGCGCCAGAGGGTAAATTCGGCGCAACGGACGAGGAACTCGCCAACAAGCCCACCGTATTCCGCAATGATCTGTTCAAGGGCAAGCGGGTGCTCGTCTCAGGCGCGGGCAGCGGTATCGGCAAGGCAACGGCCTACCTGTTCGCGCGGCTTGGCGCGGATATCATCATTTGCGGCCGCAATGAGGAGCGGCTGGAAACGGCCCGCACATGGCTTGAGAAATTCGGCGCGAAAACGGAAGTTCACGCCTTGTCGATCCGTGATGACGAGGCGGTCGCCGCAATGTTCGACCGGATCTGGGAAACCGGCGGTGTCGATGTGGTCGTCAATAATGCCGGCGGCCAGTTTTCGCAGAAATCGATCGATTTCGCCGTCAAGGGCTGGAAAGCGGTGATCGACACGAACCTCAATGGCACCTGGTACATGATGCAGAATGCCGCACTGAAATGGCGCGACGCAAAGCGGCCTGGCCATATCATCAATATCGTTGCCGATTTCTGGCGCGGCATGCCCGATGCGGCCCATACCTGCGCGGCGCGCGCGGGCGTGACCTATCTGTCGAAAACGGTCGCGGTCGAATGGGCGGAATATGACATTCAGGTCAATTGCGTCGCACCGGGTGCTGTGGAAACCGAAGGTTTTGGCAATTACCCGCCCGAGGCTGCCGAAACCTTCAAGCACGCCAACCCCATGATGCATACAGGCGAATCGCACGATATCGCCGAATGCTGCGTCTATCTCGCCGCGCCATCAGGCAAGTTCGTCACAGGCGAAATCATCACCGTCGATGGCGGGCAGCAGCTTTGGGGTGATCTGTGGCTTTATGGCAAGCCGGACTATTTCAAGGTCTAGTGAGACCCGCACAACCGAAACCGGGCCGCCACGGTCCGGTTTGTTGCAGGCTTTCGGGGCGGTCTGTGCAACACGCCCCGCGGCCGTCTAGCCGTTCTTGATCGTCAATCCGCCATCGACAGGGATAATCGCCCCGTTTGTATAGGATGCGGCGGGCAGACACAGGCTCAGCGTCATATGCGCGATCTCTTCAGGATCGGCATAGCGGTTGGCGGGCACACGCCGGCGCGCATAAATCTGTTTATGTTCATCGGGAATGACCGTCGTCAGCCCGGTATGCACCGCACCAGGGCAGATGCAGTTGACCGTAAATCCGTCGCCGCCAAGTTCGACCGCAAGCGAGCGGGTCACCCCGACAAGCCCGGTTTTCGCCGCAGCATAAGGCACGCCCTTCGGCGTTGCGCCCAAAGCCTCGGTCGAGGCGATATTGACGATACGCGGGGCATCGGATTTGCGCAGATAGGGCATGGCGGCCCGCACGATCCGTACCGGCCCCGCCAGCATCACATCCATGGCTTTCTGCCAGCGGCGTTCGAATTTGGACGATTCGATCGCACTGCCCGCCCCGATCCCGGCATTATTGACGATGATATCAAGCCGCCCGAACGCCGCCCCGATTTCCGGCACGATACGTTCAATCGCATCCGCATCAGCGACATTGAGCACCCAGCCGCGCGCCTGACCACCGGCTGCCGTAATCTCGTCAACGACTTTGGCCACCCCTTCCTCGGTCAGATCGGTAACCGCCACCTGCGCGCCCTCATCGGCAAACAGATGCGCAGTCGCCCGGCCCATGCCGCTTGCCGCGCCGGTAATCAGAACCCCGCGCCCTTCAACCGAACGGCTTAATTTCGACAGCCTTGCCATTCCCGCAGCCCTCCTAAACTCTTATCATTATTTATGGAGGCATCCTATCACCCGACCCGACGCGGGTCACGCCTCAGCGCGTCGGAATTACGGTTATCGCGGGATCGGGAAATGACGGCAGGAATGGCATCCCCTAGGGGACTCGAACCCCTGTTTTCGCCGTGAGAGGGCGATGTCCTAGGCCACTAGACGAAGGGGACATGACCATTGAACGGGCTTCGCATATATACCTCACCCCGCCCGCAATCAAGTCATTTGCGTCAGGTATCTTCGGCAAAATGGGTGGCGGCCTGAATCAAATCGTCCACATCCTCATCGCGTGTATCGAAGGCTGTCACAAGGCGGATGGTATCCGCCCCTGCCGCATGCCAGCGATGGAACAGAAAGCCCTGCCGCGCGAGCCCCTCAATCATTGCCCCGGGCAGACGCAAGAAAATCTCATTACCTTCCACCTGATAGATGAGCTTGCAGCCGGGCAGTTCAGCCAGCCCTGCGGCCAGACGCTGCGCCTGCATATTGGCGTGGGACGCCAGCTTGAGCCAGAGCCCGCGCGTCAAATAAGCCTCAAGCTGGGCGGAAAGGAAGCGCATCTTGGACAGGAGATGTCCGGCGCGCTTGCGCCGATAGAGGAAATTTTCCGCCAGATAGCCATCGAAGAACAGCACAGCCTCCGCCGCCATGGCGCCATTCTTGGTTGCCCCGAAGGAAAGAACATCAACACCTGCCCGCCAGCTTATATCTGCGGGACGGCAGGCCAGATGCGCCACCGCATTTGCAAACCGCGCCCCGTCCATATGCACATGCATATCGTATTTTTCCGCGATACCGGACAGCGCCTGCACTTCCTCGGGCAGATACACCGTGCCGCATTCGCTCGCCTGGGTGATGCTGACTGCCGCGGGCTGCACCTCATGCTGATTGCCCGCGGGCCGCGCTGCCAGCGTATCGCGAAAATGCAACGGGTCGAGCTTACCATCGGAACCGGGTAACGGCACAAGCTTTGCGCCGCCCGTATAAAATTCCGGTGCGCCGCATTCATCGGCCGCAATATGCGCATGCGCGTGACAATAGATCGCCCCCCAGGGCGGTGTCATCGCGGACAAGGCCAAGGCATTCGCCGCCGTCCCGCTGACCACCGGGAAACACCAGACCTGCTTGCCGAAAACCTCTCCAAACAGGTCCTGAAGCCTTTCTGTGATGGCGTCCGCACCGTAAGAAGGCGATGAGCCGGAATTGGCCCGCTCGACGGCTGCAAGAATTTCCGGTGCGACCCCGGATGCGTTGTCACTCAGGAAATTGCGGTTCATCATCCCGTTCCCTCTGCGATCACTGGCACCGGGGCAAAAGCTGTATCGGTACGCAAGAATGCCCCGAGCGATAACGGCGTATCCGCCGAGAGCGCGGCAATCACCCAGATTTTGCCGATTTGCCAGGCCTGCGCCAAATCCGTGTCAGACGGGGTGGCGCGGCCATTCGGGTGAGAATGATAAATACCGATCATCGCCCCCCCTTCCCTGCGCAGCCGCTTCTGCACCGCGATCAGAATCTGTGGATCGATTTCAAACCGGTCATGCCGATCGGCAGGTGCGACATTGGGGCTCGTCACAAGCTCGGTGACCTGCCAGCCATCGATGGTCTCTCGCCCCAATAACAGGCCGCAGCACTCGCGCGGCAGGGCGATGCGTGCCTCCTCCCCGATGCGGGCAAGATGGTGCGACGCGATCCGGAGCGCGCGACCGGCCGTCATGGGGTACTATTCCCTGTCCCCGACCGCAGTGCGCAGATGGCCGACGATATCGCCCGAACCGGTATCGATAATCACGATATGATGCCCACCCTCGCGCGCGATCAGCAGGCTTAACCGCGCGCCGTCCTGTGCGATGGCGCTGACCTCGCCTGCAAGTTCGGGCGGCAGTACGGCTTCCCAACGGGCAGGTGCTGCGCTAAAATGATCGTCAATTTTCTGCGCCTGACGGATAAGCCCGGCAATCAAGGCGGCTGTGCCAAGGATCAACAATACCCCCATGATGATCACAGCAGCCTTGAGCCCACGGTAATTTTGCGTCACTTGTTCGCTCATGTCAGATCCACAGAATAATGAACCATATCACGGCCCGGTCCATGTAACGGTCGATGAAAGCGCTGCCGGCGATCGTCTGGACAAATGGCTTGCCCGGATGATTCCGCAGCTCAGCCGCGCCCGCATTCAATCATTGCTGCATGAAGGAAACGTGACGCGCGATGGCGGCACGATAGAGGACCCGTCCTACAGGGTCAAACCGGCCGAAAGCTTTTGCGTGGATATTCCCGCACCTGTGGAAGCCACGCCCCAGCCGCAGCAAATTGCCCTCGATATCCGCTATGAAGATGCGGCGCTGATCGTGATCGACAAGCCGGCAGGCCTTGTCGTGCATCCGGGGGCCGGCAACAGCGAGGGAACGCTCGTCAACGCGTTGTTGCATCATTGCGGCGACAGCCTGTCGGGAATTGGCGGGATCAAGCGCCCTGGCATCGTGCATCGGCTCGACAAGGATACAAGCGGGCTGCTTGTCGTTGCAAAGACCGATCTGGCGCATCAGGCCCTTGCCGCGCAATTTGAGGAACACAGCGTCGAGCGGCGCTATCAAGCGCTTGTCTGGGGCGCGCCACAACACGCAGAAGACCGGATCGAAACACAATTGGGCCGCAGCCGCTACAATCGGCAGAAGATGACCGTGCTGCGCCAGAACGGCAAGCACGCCATTACGAATTATCGTTGCACCGACTATTACGGGCCGCCCGCCTCGCCACTCGCCACCCGGGTAGCATGCCGGCTTGAAACCGGCCGCACCCATCAAATCCGCGTGCATATGGCCCATATCGGGCATCCGATTATCGGTGATCCAGTCTATGGACAAGCGCGCATAAAGCGCAAGCAACTACCCGATGCACTTAATGCATTGATCGACCGACTTGGCCGGCAGGCGCTGCATGCCGCGGTTTTGGGCTTCATCCATCCCGAAAGCGGGCGTAAGCTTCGCTTTGAGAGTGCCCTGCCGCATGATCTTCACGAATTGGTGAACAGTTTTGAACAATTATAAAACTGATGATGTCCCCTTGTAATTACGCACAGAAATATCCATTTCCCTATTAAAGGGAACTTAATTCGTTCAGCCTTGTTTTGATGTGACAGTTCAACCAAGCGGGGGACACAAGATGGCTAATACCAAGAACCTTCCTGTTCTTACGCCCGATGGCGGCCTCGCACGTTATCTGCAGGAAATCCGCCAGTTTCCGATGCTGGAGCCGGAAGAGGAATATATGCTGGCCAAAAGCTGGCGCGAGCATAATGACACTGATGCGGCACACAAACTCGTGACAAGCCATCTAAGGCTGGTTGCCAAGATTGCCATGGGCTATCGCGGTTATGGTCTGCCGATCGGCGAGGTTATCTCCGAAGGCAATGTCGGGCTGATGCAATCGGTTAAGCGGTTTGAGCCGGATAAAGGTTTCCGGCTTGCGACCTATGCCATGTGGTGGATCCGTGCGGCGATCCAGGAATATATCCTGCGCTCATGGAGCCTTGTAAAAATCGGCACCACCGCCGCGCAGAAGAAGCTGTTCTTCAATCTGCGTCGGGTCAAGGGACAGATACAGGCACTTGAGGAAGGCGATATGACGCCCGAGCAGGTGCAGTTGATCGCCGACAAGCTGAATGTTTCTGAAAGCGATGTCACTTCGATGAACCAGCGAATGGCTGGCCATGACAACTCCCTGAACGCACCGCTGCGCGCGGACACCGAAGGGGAATGGCAGGATTGGCTGGTCGATGAGACGCCCGATCAGGAAACCCAGCTTGGCGAAAGCGAAGAATTTACGCTGCGCCACAAGATGCTGCTGGCCGCGATGAAGGAGCTCAATGAGCGGGAGCGACACATCCTGACCGAACGGCGGCTGAAAGATAATCCCTCAACATTGGAAGATCTCAGCCAGGTGTATGATATCAGCCGCGAGCGTGTCCGGCAGATCGAGGTTCGGGCTTTCGAGAAACTGCAGAAATCGATGCGCCGCGCCGCGCAGGAAATGCAGGCAAAGAATATGGAAGCCGCCGCCGCCATGTAGTCGGCAGCAACAATGCACAAATTGCAAAGGGTGGTACGGGGAACCGTGCCACCCTTTTTGCATTCAGGGCTGGCGCTTTATACCTCTGACGCCGGATCCCCGGCATCGCGAATTGCTGCGTTGGGGCGGCCGACACTGTGATAATCAAAGCCCGCGCGCGCCATCTCCCCGGGCTCATAGATATTGCGCAAATCGACAATCAATGGCTGGCTGAGTAATTGCCGGCAACGCGCAAGGTCAAGCGCACGGAATGCGTTCCATTCCGTCAGGATGACAAGCGCATCCGCCCCGCCCATCGTTTCATAGGCGCTATCGCACCAGATTAGATTTTCAAGCTGCTTGCGCGCCTCATCCATGCCTTCAGGGTCAAATACCCGCACGCTTGCCCCCGCAGCCTGTAATGCAGGCACGATCACAAGGCTGGGCGCCTCCCGCATATCATCGGTATTAGGCTTGAAGGTAAGCCCCAGCACCGCAAGGGTCTTGCCCGCCACGCTGCCACCGCAGGCGGCGATGATCTTGTCGGCCATGGCCTGTTTACGCTGATCATTTGCGCGCACGACAGCCTCGACAATTGTTGCCGGCGCGCCCACTTCCGCCGCCGTCCGCGTCAATGCGAGCGTATCCTTGGGAAAACAGGAACCGCCATAACCTGGCCCTGCATGCAGGAATTTACCGCCAATCCGCCCGTCAAGACCTATCCCGCGCGCCACCGTGCCGACATCGGCACCAACCTTCTCGCAAATATCGGCTATTTCATTGATAAAGCCGATCTTGGTTGCCAGAAACGCATTGGCCGCATATTTGATCAGCTCAGCGGTCTCAAGACCGGCAAAAACCATTGGTGTTTCAAGCAGGTAGAGCGGACGGTAAAGCTGCCGCATGATGTCGCGCGCACGCGGCCCCTTGATGCCGACGACAACGCGATCAGGGCGTTTGAAATCCTCAATCGCCGACCCTTCGCGCAGAAATTCGGGGTTCGAGGCAACCTCGAAATCAGCATCGGGACGGGTTTCGCGGATAATCCGCTCGATTTCCGATCCGGTCCCCACGGGCACTGTCGATTTCGTGACGATCAGGGTAAATCCCGTCATCGCCTCGGCAACCTCGCGCGCCGCCGCATAGACATAACTCAGATCCGCATGGCCATCCCCGCGCCGGGTGGGGGTGCCCACAGCGATAAAGACAACATCGGCGTCAGGCACCGATTGCGCAAGATCGGTTGAGAATGACAATCTGCCCGCCGCGACATTTTCCGCAACAAGCTGATCGAGACCGGGCTCAAAAATCGGAATTTCACCCGCAAGCAACGCATCGATTTTCGTCTGGTCTTTATCGACACAAACAACATCATGGCCGAAATCGGAAAAGCAGGCTCCCGATACCAGGCCAACATAGCCCGTTCCAATCATCGTTACGCGCATGGACGGCCCTTTCGGATAGTTAGATGACGATACTCAGATGCGGCATCTGAGTATCGTCAT
>CALAQW010000128.1 GCA_937888955.1 uncultured Alphaproteobacteria bacterium
GTCGAAATGCGCCGCATCCTTCAAACGGCATTTTGCTGAAACCCGGCGGGCGCTATTTGCGCACCGCGGCGCCATCCTCTGGAGAAGAAAGGGCGAAACAGCCGGATTAAGGTTCTTGATGGAAGAAAAAGCCGACATCAGCCTGAACCTGCATCATACGCCCAAAGGGGTGGCTGAACGGTTTGCTTTTGGTGTTGTAAAATCCTTGCGCTTCTTTGCGGACGTTTTCTTTGCGGGGCGCTACGGTCACCGTGCCGTTGTCCTGGAAACGGTTGCCGCGGTGCCGGGGATGGTTGGCGCGACCTTGAACCATCTCAAATGCCTTCGTCATATGCGTGACGATCACGGCTGGATCCGCACATTGATGGATGAGGCGGAGAATGAGCGCATGCATCTGATGACGTTCATTGAAATCGCTCAGCCAACCAAGTTCGAGCGTGTGCTCGTCCTGGTGGTGCAGGGGGTTTTCTATAATGCCTTTTTCCTTCTTTATCTGATCTCTGCGCGTACGGCGCACCGGGTCGTGGGATATTTTGAGGAGGAGGCAATCGTCAGCTATACAGAATATCTTCATGAGATCGAGGCGGGCGTGCATCCGAATATCGCGGCGCCAAAGATTGCCCGCGACTATTGGCAGATGCCCGACGACGCGGATTTGCGCGATGTGGTGATCGCCATCCGGGCGGATGAGGCAAATCACCGCGATGTCAATCATGGCTTTGCTGATAAGCTGACGGCGGCTGATCAGCTTGTGTGATCGGGCGGTAGCGCCCATCGGAGGCAGGATGCGTGACGACAAGTTACCAAACAACGTTACAGAATATAAGCGAACAGCGGAATTCGATGAGACGTCGATGCCAGATGGATTGCGGCGCGCGCATAGCACGAAGCCAGGTGTCTGGGCGCTTATCCATGTCGTTCAGGGAAAGTTATTATATCGCCGAACTGCCGCTCGCGAGGAACAGATTCTGACCCCCGAACAGCCTGGTCTGGTGCGACCCGAAGAAGAGCATATGGTGGTGCCGCAAGGTCCGGTACGTTTTTATGTCGCATTCCACGCGGCGCAATCGCCACCGCATAATCCGCATCAAGGCCGAACTAATATTGTCGGCGACGACTAGGTAGCGCCAGACCGCATGTCATCGGGCCTGTCGCCGCGTCAGAATTCACCCGATATGTTTTGGCACACCGGCCTCATGTACCGGTGTGCCCGATTGCTGTCAGCTAATGTTCAGCTTTCGGCATTGTCAAAAATATAAGGGTCGAGCGATCCTTGCGCCTTGGCGGCGATCTTGTGCCACTGGCTACCGCCATAATAGGCGAGGCTGCCCGCATCCGCATTGCCTTCGCCATTATAGTAGGAGATGCAGTCGCGCAGCGGCTGGGTGCGGATATCCGCCTCGCGGCAATGTTCCGCATAGGCAAGCTCTGGCTCCTTCTTGACATCGACGGTCTTAGCGCCGCGTTCGCGCATGGTTTTCATCAACCACACCACATAATCCGCATGCACCTCGATCGCGGTGGTGAAGTTGAAACTGCCGCCCCCGCCTTGCGGCCCGGAAACGATGAGAAGGTTCGGGAAGCCGTGGCTGTGCAGGCCAAGGAAGGTTTTGACCCCTTCCTTCTGCCATTTTTCCTTGAGCGTGATGCCCTCGCGCCCGGTGATCATGTTGAAAGAGGCGGTCGCCATCCATTCAAATCCGGTCGCATAGATCAGCACATCGAGGGGATATTCCTTGCCGTCATGCACCACCCCGCGCGCATTGATTTCGCTGACGCCGGTGGGGGCGGTATCGACCAGGGTCACATGCGGCTTGTTGAAGGTCGGCAAAAACTCATCATGGAAGGTCGGGCGTTTGCAGCCATAGGGATAATAGGGTTTGAGCGCGGCCGCTGTCTTGGGATCTTCGACGATCGCATCGACCCGGGCGCGGATTTGTTCCATGATCCGGAAATTCGTTTCAAGCTGCTTCTGAACAAGCTCTTCCATGCTGAGCTTGGTCGCATGTTCCTTGCGTTCCTTGAAGTGGCTGACTTTGCCCGACAGATAATCGTCATTCGCCTTGATCGCGGTGCGGCCTTCGGAAATCCGGTCAAACCGGGCGCGCCGCGCGCGGGCCCAGCCCGGCTCATGTGCCCAGGCTTCACGCTCCTCCTGCGTCGTTTCGCGCTGATCGCGCACATCGATGGTTGAGGGGGTGCGCTGGAAAACATAGAGCTCCTTCACCACCTTGGCGATTTCGGGGATGACCTGTACCGCCGTTGCGCCGGTGCCGATGATGCCGACGCGCTTGTTTTCAAGCTCAATGTCATAGTTCCAGCGCGATGTGTGGAAGGATTCGCCCTCAAAGCTTTCCATCCCCTTGATCCGCGCAAGCTTTGGCGTGGTGAGGATACCGTTGGCGAGGATGACAAAGCGCGCGCGCATCGCATCGCCCCGGTCCGTGCGCACGGTCCAGCGGCCCGCCGCCTCGTCCCACTCAGTTTCTTCGACGGTCGTATGGAACAGGCAATGATCGTAAAAACCCGTATCCTGGGCCATCGACTGGCAATATTCGAGGATCTCGAACCCGGAGGCGAATTTCATCGAGGGGACATAGCCCATCTCGTCAAGCAGTGGCAGATAGGAATAGGATTCCACATCGCAGGCCACGCCGGGATAGCGGTTCCAGTACCAGGTGCCGCCGACATCGCCGCCTTTCTCGCAAAAGCGAATATCGGTGAAGCCCGCGCTTTTGAGCTTGTGCCACAGCAAAAGCCCGGCAAACCCCGCACCGATGATGAGAATCTCACATTCGTCGGTCAGCGCCTCGCGTTCGATCCGCGGGCCTGAATAGACATCTTCAAGATAGCGCGAAAATTCACCTTCCATCGACATATAGTCGGCCGCGCCCCGCCGCTCTTCCTTGTAGGCGCGGTATTTTGCCTGTTCTTGTGCGTTGAACACGGCCCCTGCGGGCGGTTCGGGCAGGGTTTTCAACGCATCGTCGGAGATGATCGAATAGCCTTTACCCGCGATTTTTTCCGACGCCTTTGCGGCGCGCGTATTAAAAACCTTAAGGCCCGTTTCCTCGTCGATCCGAATTGCCTGCGTCATTTTCCTGTCCCTCTATTCTGCGCGCTATTTATTTCTTATACGAGTTTTCCTCGGCGTTTAGGGTGGGCTGCTCCTCCCTGGCTGTCAAGGTTTTGCAGAGCGTGGCGTACACGCCATGTGAGGGGCGGTCCTGCCTTGCCGCAACCCGATTTATGCAATTGACACTGACTTGCAGTTATGATTGCATTCAGATGGAAATTCTGGTTCGGGGCTTTCGCATGTACGCTTGGAAACCACTCGCCGCCCGGCAGATTGCTGCCGCTTTTTCGGCACCGCGCAAACGCCGGGTCAGCCCGGTTAAATGGCCGGTGCAGGGCGCGGATCCTGTGCCGGTGGCAGACAGTGCCCCGGTCATCCCTCCGATCATCGCCCCTGTGGCGGCGCAGGACATTATGGCAGCGCAGGAAATCGCCGGCGATCGCCCGGAAACCGCGCCATTAGGCTAGGCCCTTCCCGTTCTGTGCGGGCATTCAATGAAAGTTGCGGCCCTTGGGCAGGACATTACGGGTTGTGTTCTTTCCGGGTGTGTTTGCCGGTGCGGTCAGGCTGTCAAGCTCGGGCGTCAGATCAGTTAGTGTCCGCGCGATGATATGAATGACAGATTCTGCTCTTTGCAAAACGCCGCGCACCCCGAGAAAACGCGCACCGATCACCGTTTTGCGATTCTGTTCGAACAGTTTGGGCCAGATGATCACATTGGCGATGCCGGTTTCATCCTCAAGCGTTGCAAAGATAACGCCGCTTGCGGTGCCCGGTCGTTGCCGCACCAGGACAAGCCCGGCAATCGCGACCATGCGATCGGCCGGATAATCCGCCAGCTGACGGGCAGTTACCATGCCGCGCGCTGTCAGCTCGTTCCGCAACAGGCCGACCGGATGCGCTTTCAGCGACAGACGCAGGCTGCGATAATCCTGCACCACATGCTCGCCAAGGCTCATGGGCGGCAGGGCGATCTCGGCTTCTTTCTGAAGCCCGCCTGATTGCGCATCCATCGCATGCGCATAAAGCGGCAAATCCTCGATAGCGCTGCGTTCCCCCGTGGGTGCGCCAAGCCCCTGAACCGCCCATAGCGCATCGCGCCGGTCAAGCCCGATGGATCGGAAGGCATCGGCCGCCGCCAGCCGTTCGAGGGTGGCGACGGCAAAACCCGTGCGAAAGTAAAAATCCCGTACGCTGTCAAAGCCCTTGCCGCGCACCGCGCAGATACGCTGCGCCTCCTCTTCCCGAAACCCCGAAATCTGGCGAAAGCCGAGCCGTAGCGCATACCCCCCGCCCCTTTCGGCTGTGGGATGCGGCTGGTTCGTATCTTTCGTCAAACTGTTATCCCAGTCCGAAAAATTGATATCGGGGGGGTGCGCGATGCCGCCATGATCGCGAAAGTCGCGAATGATCGAGGAGGCGGAATAAAATCCCATCGGCTGCGAATTGAGCAGGGCGCAGGCAAAAGCATCCGGATAGAAACATTTCAGCCAGCTTGATACATAGGCCAGCAAGGCAAAGCTTGCGGAATGGCTTTCGGGAAAGCCGTAATCCGAAAATCCCTCGATCTGCCGGAAGCAGCGTTCGGCGAAGTCCCGCTGATAGCCATTTTCTATCATGCCGGTGATGAATTTCGTCCGGAAATCGCCAATCTGTCCCGTGCGCTTGAAGGTCGCCATCGCCTTGCGCAGCCGGTCCGCCTCCCCCGGGGTAAAGCCCGCCGCGACGATGGCGATCTTCATGGCCTGTTCCTGAAACAGCGGCACCCCCAATGTCTTGCCAAGCACATTGCGTAATTCCTCGGAGGGGAATGTGACCGGCTCGCTTCTTGCGCGCCGCCGCAGATAGGGATGCACCATGTCCCCCTGGATCGGGCCGGGACGGACAATCGCGATCTCGATCACCAGGTCATAGAAATTCCTCGGCTTCAGGCGCGGCAGCATGGACATTTGCGCGCGGCTTTCGATCTGGAAAACGCCGATCGTATCGGCCTTGCAGATCATATCGTAAACCCGCGGATCTTCTGTGGGGACGGTGGCAAGCGTCAGGGGTCTGCCATAATGGGCGGCAATCAGGCTGAAGGCCCTGCGGATACAGCTCAGCATGCCAAGCGCCAGAATATCGATCTTGAGAATATTGAGCGCGTCAAGATCGTCCTTGTCCCATTCAATATAGGTGCGGTCCGGCATCGCGGCATTGGCGATCGGCACCACCGCGTCAAGCGGCCCGCGGGTGATCACAAAGCCACCGACATGTTGCGACAGATGGCGTGGAAAACCAATCAGCTCACTGACAAGCAGCAGCGTCTGGCGCAGCGTGACATCGCGCGGATCAAGGCCGAGTTCGCGCAGCCGGTCGTTATCGATGCCGCGTGAGGAGCGGCCCCACACACCGCCTGCCAGCGCGCTCAGCGTATCTTGTGACAATCCCATCACCTTGCCGACATCGCGGACCGCGCTACGCGTGCGATAGGTGATGACGGTTGCGGCAATGCCCGCCCGGTGGCGGCCATATTTGGCATAGATATACTGGATCACCTCTTCGCGGCGCTCATGTTCGAAATCCACATCGATATCGGGCGGTTCGTTGCGTTCGGCGGAAATGAACCGTTCGAACAGCAAATCGATTTTGGTCGGATCAACAGCGGTAATACCAAGGCAATAGCAAACGGCAGAATTGGCCGCCGAGCCGCGCCCCTGACATAAAATCCCCCGGCCGCGCGCAAAGTGCACAATATCGTTCACCGTCAGAAAATAGGGGGCGTAATCAAGCTCACCGATCAGTCGCAGCTCATGCGCAAGGGTCTGGCGTACCTTATGGGGGATGCCCGCGGGCCATTTCTGCGCTGCGCCGATCCAGCTCAACCGCTCAAGCTCGGCCTGCGGGGTGGCGCTTTCCCCGCTCGGCTCGTCGGGATATTCATAGGCAAGTTCATCAAGGCTGAAGTGACAGCGCGCGGCAATCTCCCCCGTGCGCGTAACTGCATGCTCGAACCCGGCGAATATACGATGGATTTCAGCGGGTGGTTTGAGATGGCGTTCCGCATTCGCGGCAAGCCGCAACCCCGCCTCCGCAATTGTGCAGCGCATCGCGATACAGCTCAGCACATCCTGTAGCGGGCGGCGTTCGGGACTGTGGAAATGCACATCGTTGCTTGCGACAAGCGGGGTGTCGCAAGCGGCGGAAAGCGCGGAAAGTTTTGCCATGCGCCGCTCATCATTACCCTGATAAAGCCGGGTGATGGCCAGATAGACATGGCCGGGAAAACGGCGCGCAAGCGTTTTCAGCTCGTGTTCGAATGCCGCATCCGGCACGGCAGGGGGCAGGGCGATAAAAATCTGGTCATGGGCTGGGGGGTTAAGGGGCGAAAGGGCGGCAAGATCATCGGGATAAAGTATGCAGTCGCCCTTTTCGGCGCGGCGATTGCCACAGCTCAGCAATTGCGTCAATCTGCCATAGGCGGCGCGGTTTTGTGGGAAGCAGAGGCAGGTAAAGCCGTTGGCAAGTACCAGCCGCACCCCGGGAAGAAGGCGGACCCCCTCGCGCCGGGCGGCGACATGCGCGCGCACAAGTCCTGCGGCGCTGTTACGGTCGGCCAGCGCGATCGTGCGGTAGCCAAGCCTTTTGGCCTGGACGATCAGCTCCTCGGGATGCGAGGCGCCGCGCAGAAAGCTGAAATTACTGCAAACCGCAAGTTCGACGAATTCCGCTTCGGCGGGGGATATCTCTTGCCTTGTCATGAGAAAATACCGTGCAGAAACCAGCGCGGGTTCTCCCCGCGTTCGTAAAGCCCGAGCCGGAACAGCCAGAAGCGATAGCCCTGCACATCCTCGATCCGGAAATAATCCCGCGTCAGGGCGGCCTGGGCGCGCGGGCGGCCCCACCATTCCGGGGCGATCCGTTCGGGCCCTTCGGCTTTATGTACCCGGTGTTCAAGCCGTCGCCATTCAAAGCGCAGGGGTGGGCCATCGGGCACGGCGGCAATGGCGGCAACAGGTTCGGGTCGGGGCAGCAGGATAATGGGGCGGCCGGGAAAATCCCCGCCCTGCAGATGCTGCACAAAGTCACGCCAGCATTCGGTCTTGCCACCCGCATATGACAGGGGGCGCCATTGTTCGGCGCGTTCAGGGATGTGGCTGTGTTGCGGCAGCGGTCGGTGGATATTTTCAAACCCCAGCCGATTGCCATACCGATCGAGCAGCAGCCTGAATGCCGCCGCATCCTCTGTGGCCGGGCCGTCATCAAGCCGGGGCTGGCGATGCCGGGCGGTTTCGGTGGCAAAGGCGTTGAGGACGATATGTTCGATCCCGAAGCCCGCATCGTAATCTTCCTGCAGCCGGTTCAATGCTTCCGCGAACAGCCGGCAAAGATGATCCGTATCACGACATAAACTTCCGGTGCGCAGCGGAATAGTTCTGACATGTCCGTCCACCCGATAAAGCGACAGGGTAAAGGCGCGTGCGCCGATCCCGTCTGTGCGCAGGGTATCGCAAAGCGGTTGCGCGAGCCGTGCCAGCGCCTGCCGGATCTGATCGAGCAGCAGCAGCGGTTCGGGAAACTGCAGATAGGTGCGGTAATCAGGCGGTGCGGTAATCGGGGAAAGCGTTTCCCCTTTCTGGCCAAGCGCCTGATCGAGACGGTTCACGAGCGTCATGCCATAGCGTGCGGCAAGTGGCGCGCGCGGTTTGCCAAGCAATGCGCCGATGGTTTTAAGGCCGACTTGTTCAAGCCTTTCTGCCTGCTGCATGGTGATGCGCAAGGCGTTGACAGGCAGCGGGGCAAGGGCGGTGGCGGTTTGTCCATCCGGGGCGATGGTGATGCTGTCTGTGCCATGCCGGGCCAGCGCCCAGGCCGCGCCGATGGTTTTGGCGATGGCGATACGGCTCGCCAGTCCCATCCGGGCAAGTTGATCCTGCAGCGTTTGCGTCAGTGCCGCCTCGCCGCCGAAAAGATGCGCACCGCCGGTCATGTCAAGGCACAGCCCGTCCGGCGGCTGGCTTGCGACCCAGGGGGTGTAGCGGATGCACCAGAGCGCCAGCCGCTCAAGCGCGGCCTGATCGGCAGCCGGGTCGTGATCGGCGATCTTCAGCACAGGGCAAAGCGCCCGGGCGTCGGCAAGCGTCTGATCGATCAGGATGCCGGCGCGGCGTGCGGCGCGGTTTGCGGCCATGATGCGAATCCCGCCCTGCGCCGGGGTGACGAGCGCGAATGGATGGTTGCCGGGATCGTCAGATGACGGAGCGCCATTCGGCGTCCGCGGGCTGGTCTGCTGGTAATGCCGACTGATCGACCAGTCGGGAATCCAGATCGAAAGATAACGCCGCATGGTTCCAGATTGCGTTTACCGTGCCGGGTTTTGCACCCCGGCTTCTGCTGATATCGAGCTGCCATCGCGGCGGGCCGAGGGGCTGCCGCAAGCCGGCATAGGAAACATAAGAAGGGTGGGTGTCGGGGCTCGGGCGGCTGGCGACCTGCCAGCGGGTGGCGGCGGCGCTTGTTCCGGCGGCTCCATGCGGGCGCAGCAGAAAGCCGCTGACCCCGCTTTTGCGCGCCCGCAGGGCAAGTCGCCGGCTTGCCGTGAAATCATATAGCCGTTCGCTCTGCAGCGTGCCGGCGACGATGGCGACCGCGCTGCAATCAAAGGCTTCTTCCATCGCCCAGAGGAAATCGCGCTCATGGCGAAGTTTCAGCCGGGTGATGATCGCGGGATCGATGCCCGCGCCGACAAGACCGGGCGCATGCAGCGGCAGCGGATCCTGCCCCGCCATCTCACACCAGATAACCGGGCCCGGTTTTGTGTGCAGCCGCCGCGCGATCAGGGCAAGCATTACGCCAAGTGCGGCGGCGCGGTCGCGATAGCTTGCCCCCTGTATTTCATGTAGCGCGCCCAGTTCCAGCCGCCCGCCCGGCAGGTGCGCATCAAGGGCTGTGCAACCGGTCGAAAAACCGCTGCCCGAGGCGCTATCGGCTGCGTTTTCAGGTGTCCGAACCGGGCGGGGCAGCGGGAGGATGGAATGCGCGGGCATGGCTGATACAGGCTTTCTGTTCTCTATTCCAATGCGTTTGTTCACTATTTGTTCTAATATGGATCGGCCTCACAGCAAGAGTCAAGCAAAGTAAATTGCAAATCGGGGGAAGCGTGGGAGCCGGCCGGGCAAGTGAATGCCCGTCCAAGGCCATATTAATATTGATAATCGTTCTCATTTGCAATATGACTGCGACATTACGCGCGCTTTGACAGGGGTGCGAGTGCTTTTACAACTCATATGCAAAAAGGAGGGGCGGCCATGAATTCCGGCCTGAGATCCTGGACAACTACATTGGTCGCGGCGGGGGGCTTGCTGGTGTCAGCCGGCCTTGCCCAGGCGGCCTCCGCACAAGGCGGACCCGACAAACAGGCGATTATTGCGACCTATGCGGATATTGCCCATGCGGGCTATACGGATTCGGTGGCGTTGGCGCGCGATCTGCAAAAGGCGGTCGATACCCTGATCGCCACGCCTTCGGCGGCGCAGATGGCGGCGGCGCGGCAAGCCTGGCTCGCGGCGCGGGTACCTTATATGCAGACCGAGGTTTTCCGGTTCGGCAATGCCATTGTCGATGACTGGGAAGGAAAGGTGAATGCCTGGCCGCTCGATGAAGGGCTGATCGATTATGTCGCCCCGGCTTATGGCAACAGCTCCGACGGCAATCCGGTCTACGCGGCCAATGTGATTGCCAATCCCCAAATCAGCATTGGTGGCAAGACCGTCGATACGGCGAAACTGACCAAGGCCCTGCTGGCCGACAGCCTGCATGAAATCGGCGGGGTCGAGGCGAATGTCGCAACCGGTTATCACGCGATTGAATTCCTGCTGTGGGGGCAGGACCTGAACGGCACCGGCCCCGGCGCGGGCAACCGCCCCTGGACCGATTATGCGAAGGGCGATGCCTGCACCAATGGCAATTGCGATCGGCGCGCGGCCTATCTCGACGCGGCGACCGAACTGCTGGTCGATGATCTTGTCTGGATGGCCATGCAATGGGCGCCCAAGGGCGCGGCGCGGCAGGATCTGATGGCTGTTCCGGCCGATCAGGCGCTGGCCCGGATTCTGACCGGGCTTGGCAGCCTGTCCTATGGGGAGCTTGCGGGCGAGCGGATCAAGCTTGGCCTCATGCTGCACGATCCCGAAGAAGAGCATGACTGCTTCTCAGACAATACCCACAATAGTCACTATTACGATGTCATCGGTATGCTGAATGTCTATACCGGCAGCTATACCCGCCCCGATGGCAGCAAGCTCAGTGGTGCGGCGCTTGCCGACCTGGTTGCACAGAAAGATCCCGGCCTCAATGAGCGGATGCTCAAGGATCTGCGTGCAACCGAGGCGGCCATGGCAGCGCTCAAGAAACGCGCCGAAACGGTCGAGCATTACGACCAGATGATCGGTGCGGAGAATGCGCAAGGCAATGCCACCGTGCAGAAAGTGGTGGACGCCCTGACAACCCAGACGCGGACCATCGAAAAGCTGGTCAGCACCCTCGACCTGCAGCCGATCGCATTCGAAGGGTCCGACAGCCTCGATAATCCCGAGGCCGTCTTCCAGTAACAGACGACAGGCAGGCGGTGCGGCATGGCCGGTCGCGCCGCCTGTATTAAATTGAGGATCAAGCAGCGATGCACAAAGCCCGGCTCCGCGCCCGCAACCTATCTGGTCTGTTCATTCTGCTGGCGGCGCTTTCTTCTGGTGAAGTTAGTCCCGCAATCGCCGGGCAACAGCAAACAGACGAGGCCGCGCGGCAGCGCATCGCCGATGTGATCCGGCCGACGGGCGATTTTACAAAGCCTGAAAAGTTCGAATTGCGCCCCGCCGGTGCGGCGACGGTCTTCAAACCGGTCAACCGCGACATATTTTCCCATTCCTCGGCCAATATGTCGTTCGAGCGTGAGCTGACTTTCAAGGTCGGTAACGGCATTTTCAAGAAACTCTGGGTATCCTCGCCCAGCTCCACGACCGCATCGGACGGGCTGGGGCCGCTGTTCAATGCCCGCTCCTGTCAGCGTTGCCATCTGAAGGATGGGCGCGGGCATCCGCCTGAACCGGGCGAGGTTGCCGAATCCATGTTCCTGCGGCTTTCCGTGCCGCCCCGGACCGATGCTGAAAAGCAGCTGCTTGCAGAGCGGCGCGTCGCGGTTATCCCCGAGCCCACCTATGGCGGGCAGTTGCAGAATTTCGCAATACAGGGGATCGAGGCGGAAGGCGAGATGACGATTGCCTATACCCCCTTGCCCGTCACCCTGGCTGACGGCACTGTTGTGACATTGCGCAAGCCGGATTATGGCGTGGCCAATCTGAAATACGGGCCGATGCATCCCGATGTCATGCTGTCGCCACGGGTCGCACCGCCCATGCTGGGGCTTGGCTTGCTTGAAGCGATCCCGGAGGAGGCGATTCTTGCCAATGCTGATCCCGATGATCGGGATGGCGACGGGGTGTCGGGCCGTCCGAACCGGGTGTGGAGCGATGAAACGGAAGCGGTGACGCTTGGCCGGTTTGGCTGGAAGGCGGGACAACCCTCGGTGGCGCAGCAATCGGCCGGTGCATTTGCCGGCGATATCGGAATTTCAACCCCGCTATATCCTGCCCCCTATGGCGATTGCATGCCCGCGCTCGCAGATTGCCGTGCGGCCCCCCATGGCGGTGCGGACGATACCGATACGGTCGAGGCACCGGCCGAGATGTTCGATCAGGTTATTTTCTACAGCCGCAATCTCGGTGTGCCGGCGCGGCGAACTATCGATGATCCGCAGGTGCTTGAAGGCAAGCGGCTTTTTTACGAGAGCGGTTGCATCGCGTGCCATACCCCGAAATTTGTAACGCGGCGGGATTCGCTTGGTCCTGAACAATCGTTTCAGCTAATCTGGCCTTATACGGATTTATTGCTCCATGATATGGGGGAAGAGCTGGCCGACGGTCGGCCAGAGGGCGTTGCCACCGGCCGGGAGTGGCGTACTCCGCCGCTGTGGGGGATTGGCCATACAAAGGATGTCAGTGGGCATACCTACTTATTGCATGACGGAAGGGCGCGCAATCTGCTTGAAGCCATCCTCTGGCATGGGGGAGAGGGGGAAGCCGCCAAACAACAGGTGGTGGAGATGAGCACTGCCGAACGTAAGGCGCTGATCGCCTTTCTTAATTCGCTTTGATCGTAGAATGATCTCGGTGCAGGAGGAGTATATATGAGCCGCCCGGCGCGCTTGATCGTCCATTTGCATTCATGCGTCCTGTTGCTTGTTGGCCTCCTGCTTGTTGGCACTACCGCACGGGCCGGCGATGATATGCCGTCTGTTGACTATGCCGCGATCAACAAGGCGCTGATCGAAGATCATGTGATCGTGCGTTACGGGGCGCTTGCCGATGCGGCGGAAATTTTCGCGACGACCGTAAAAGGCTATTGCGCCGGTGGGGCGGGGTCGGAGGAAAAGCTTGCCGATGCACGCGCCGCTTATCAGGGGTTAACGGATGCGTGGGCGGGCGTTGCGCATATCCGCTTCGGCCCGGTCGAGCTTTTGATGCGCGGTGCGCGCTTTTATTTCTGGCCGCAAGGGCGGGGCAGGATCGCGGCGGCGCTCACTGATCTCATGGCGTCTGCTGATAGGCAGATCATAACCCGCGAACGTTTCCGCTTTGCAAGTGTTGCGGCGCAGGGATTGCCAGCGGCGGCATTTCTTCTCCATCCGGACGCGGCGGAACAGTCACGCATGGATCGCTGCCTGTTATTGCCCGTCATCGCGGATAATCTTGAAGAAATCGCCGCCGGGTTACTGTCGGATTGGCGCGATGGCGCGAACGGCTTTGCCAGGGTCGCGATGACGCCGGGGCCGGACAATGACTATTTTGACAGCCATGCGGAGGTGACGCTCAGTTTCCTCAAGGCACTGCATACCGGGTTGCAGTCGATCGCCGATATCGAACTGAAACCGGTGCTGCGCGATCCGCAGCTCGCCTTTCTGCCGCCCGCGGGTCGTGAACTGCGGACAATGAGGATTACGCTGGCCGCGCTGGCGGAGATTTATCTGGGGACAGAGGATGGTCGCGGAATTGGCGATCTGGTGGAACAGCGCGGCGTCGATCCGGCGCTTGATCCGCTGATGCGGAAGGCATTCAGGATGACGCGGGAAACGGCCGACACCATCGCCCTGCCTTTGCCGCGCGCGGTGCGCGATAAGACGGAGCGTGAGAAGGTCGAAAAGCTTCTCACACAGATTACCGCGTTGCGTCAGATCGTCGAACGCCGGCTTGCCCGCGCCGTTGATTTGCAGATCGGATTCAATGCGCTCGATGGGGATTGACCGCCGGCATCTGTTGCTTGGCGCGCTGGCGGGATATGCCGCGCGGCCGGTGTTTGCGTTGGCGGCGCCGGGCGAGGGCGGCTATGGCCACAAAAGCGGTGCGCTTTATCTCAATGCCTATGGCGATGGAGCGGGCGGGTTCGGGCTTGCCGCGCTGGCAGATGATGGCGCTGTGGCCTGGGATTTGCCCTTGCCGTCGCGCGGGCATGCCGCGACCATCCGGCCCCATACCGGTGAAATCGTCCAATTCGCGCGCCGCCCTGGCCGGTTTGCGATCATTGTCGCGGCGGCGACCGGTAGACAGCTAGACGACATATCAAATGCGCCGGGCAGGCGTTTCAATGGTCACGGGGTGTTCAGCGCCGATGGGCGCATACTCTATGCCACCGAAAATGACTATGCCGGCGAGCGCGGGGTGATCGGCGTCTATGCGGCCGACAATGCCTATCGCCGCATTGGCGAATTACAGGCCCATGGCATCGGCCCGCATGAGATCGTGCGGCTTTCGGAACGGCCGGTCCTTGCGGTTGCCAATGGCGGTATTCTGACCCATCCGGATTTGCCGCGGCTCAAGCTGAACCTGCCGAGCATGCGCCCCGCGCTGGTCTATCTCGATATGCGCGACGGTGCCTTGCTGCAGGAGGTGAAGTTGCCGCCCGCACTGCACCAGCTCAGCATCCGTCATCTGGCGGTAGGGCGTGGCGATGTGGTTGCCATCGCCATGCAATATGAAGGGCCCGAAGGTGACCCGGTGCCGCTTGTCGCGATCCACCGGCCCGGTGCCCCGGATCTGCAATTGCTCGCTTTACCCGAAAAACTGCGCCGGCGGATGAAGCAATATTGCGGCAGCGTGTGTTTTGACAGGGCAGGGCGGATTTTTGCCGTGTCCGCGCCGCGCGGCAATCTTGTCACCTTCTGGGATGTCGAACGTGGCGTATTTTTACGCGCGATCACATTGGCGGATGGTTGCGCGATAGCGCCAGACATTGCGGCGGGTATGTTTCTGGTTGCGGGCGGTGCGGGCGATCTTGTGCGGATGCATGCGGTAAGCGGCAAGACCGAACCGCTTCTTCCGCGCGCGGGGGCAGAGACCCGCCATTGGGACAATCATATGCTTGCCGCCGGTATTTAAGGCCCGGCGGCAAGCGGATGGCAAGAGCGGCAGGGCAGGGCCGTGGTCAGTCCCCTGCCGCTGCCTGCTGTTGCGACCGGGATGACGCGCTGATCTGCTGTGTGCTCGCCACCCGTGCCTGCGCGGCTTCCAGAATCTGGCGCAGCAGGTCGGCGTAGCGCTGCCCGGCGAAACCGGCCATCAGATTGAGCTTGCCGTCCCAGCACCAGCCTGGATTTGGATTGACCTCCAGCAGTTTCGCCTCGCCTTCCGCGTTGCAGCGGAAGTCAAAGCGCGCATAGTCACGGCAGGCAAGCCGTTCGAAAAGTCGCGTCGAATAATCGGCCAGCGCGCGCTGCTGCGCCTCATCGATTTCGGCTTCCCGATAGGCAATCTGTGACCAATAGGGGGAATCGGGTTGCCATTTCGATTCATAGGACAGAATGGGCGGCAGATTTTCAGGCAGCCGGCTGTAATCCACCTCGAGGATCGGCAGGATCTGATAGCCGATGCCGGGATTGCCGATCACCCCGACCGAATATTCCGGGCCGCCCAGATATTCCTGCACAAGCGCCGCGCGGCCCGGCAGAAGCTCGCGCAGCTCGTTGAGATAGGCAACCGCCTGCGTCGGCGTGGTGACCACTGCCTTCTGGGTGATGCCGATCGAGCTGTCGCCCTGCGCGGGTTTGATGAGGGCGGGGAAGATCGAGGGCATTGTGGCGGTCATGTCGTCGGTGCCGACATAGGTTTCAAGCGGTACCGGCACATCGACCTCCCGCGCGATCGCGCGCACCAGGCTTTTATCATAGCACAGCCCGAGGCAGGCGGGTGCCGCGCCGCTATAGGGAATGTCGAGCAGCTCGAGATAGGCGGGAACGTGCAGTTCCTTGAAGGCGTCATTGTCGAAACCTTCATCGCAGAGATTGAGCACGAAGTCCGGCGGATCCTTGCGCAGATCCTGCAACAAGGCCGTGTGATTATCGAGATAACGAAACTCGAAATCCTTAAGCTCGGACAAGGCGGTCTTGAGCCGGTCAATGGTGGCGAAATCCTCCGCATTGAACTGCCCGTTCAGCTTGACATCGTCGGGCAGGCGCGGATCGCCAAGGATAACCGATACTTTGGGAAAGAAAGCGCGGCTTTTGCGCGGTGCGGCGGTTTTATGGGGCGCGCGGGCGGTCAGGAAGATGCGTTGCGCCATCATGCCGAGATCCTGATTGCGCGAGGATGCGGTGCCCGGCTGGCCATGCACCCGCATATCGGTGAAACCGACCCGGTCGAGCAGGTTCTGGATCGTGTCGCGGGTATAAAGCCGCTCCGCATAGAATTGATCGGCGATGACGCCCTTTTCCGCGTCCACCACGACCTCGCGGCTGATCAGCCGTTCGCGATCAGACGAAAGCGAGCGTTCGCGGCAGACGAGCTGATTCTGGTCGAGCCATTCCCACGAACGCCGCTCGTAATGGTCACGCAGCCATGCGCCGTCGGCAAGGTCCATGACAAGCAACCCGTCCGAACGCAAAGCGTATTTGACCCGTTCAAGCACCTGCATATCGTCTTCGATATTGTCGAAATAGCCGAACGAATTCCCCATCATGATGACGCAGTCAAAGGCGCTTTCACCGGTGCGGAACTTGCGGGCATCGCCCTCGCGGAAGGTGACGGGCAGGCCGCCTGTCCCCGCGCGGCGGCGTGCGAGCCGCACAAGATAGCGCGACCGGTCGATGCCAGTGACATGGGTGAAGCCGCGCCGCGCAAGCTCCAGGCTGTGCCGGCCCTGCCCGCAGCACAGATCAAGAATCCGGTCATCGGAAATAAGTCCCGCCGCGGCGATCAAAAGATCGATATCGTGGGTGGTATTGATATCGTTCTCGACGATATCGCCATCCGTCTTGAGATAAAGCGCGTTGAACAGATCGCCCCACCAATCGACCGGTAGATGCCGCTCGAGGTCCGATACCGGGCCAAGCGAGCGTCCCCCATTGCCGTTGCCGGATGTGGCTTGCTTGTGGTTGTTTTTGGTGTTCTCCGCCGGGTCCGTTGCCGGGCTTTTCAAGTCTTTCATCACAAATCCCTTTTCTGCCGTTCTGGTGGGCAACCCCCAAGAGCAGCAAAGCCGTTAAAAAACGCGATGAACTTCCCCTCTCCCCCTGTTGCGGATGGCCATTTCGGCTAGACCGGCGAGCGAGAGGAATGATCGCGGTCCTCGTTGGCGGGAATCTGTGAGGGCCGACACGCCGAAGCGATCAACCCGTCCGGATTTAATGTCTTAAACCGTTGCCGAGCACGTTCGCTAAATCATGTAATTCAGCGGCGATTTCAAGCGGAAAATGCGCGCCGTTTGCAATTGTTGCGACCGGGTTGGACGCAGGGACGCAAGCACTGCGCCCAAGCCATGCGGAAATACTGCGACAGCACGCATTTCAGCGCAGAACTCAATATCAATCCAGATAAGTCGTGCTCGCGCCGTCACTACCAGTCAATCGCGTGTCTTGCGCCGGCTTGTTGTTACCAAAACAGGTATAACTGTGCGGGTTGGTCTTATGAAAAAGTAAGTCGCCTCATTACGCACAGATGTTTACCGTAATGTAGACGGATGGATGTTTCAGAAGCTGTTCTATTTTCATGATATGGGTCAATTTACATTAGTAT
>CALAQW010000129.1 GCA_937888955.1 uncultured Alphaproteobacteria bacterium
GATCGCGGTGGCCCGACGCTGCCAAGGGGGCATTCTGTCATTCACCCGGTGGGCTGCCTTGCGTGCCGATGCGCAGAACAAGCATGGTCAGCAATGCCTGACATTTGGCATCGCCAAACCGCTCGGGTGTCGCAATCATCTGCGCACACAGCCCTGATACGCCCGCCAGCAGCAGATCGGCCTCCCATGCGGGATAGCATTGCGCGGGCAGCTGCCCCGCTTGTTGCGCCTGCCGCAATACCGCCACCAGCACGCGGCGCAACCGGTCGGGGAAATGCTGATGCGCGGCCCTGAAATCGGTATGGGCTGCCTGCATGCCGCCCATTGCCAGCCAGAAATGCCATGCCAGCCGTGATTCCTCATCGTCTGGCAGCAGCGCCTGCATCATGGCATGAATATGCTGCGGGTCGCTGTCGCCAACCACCGCTTCCGCCCGCGCCGCAAGGGTGTCGGATGCGCGCGCAAGCGCATGCATCAGCAAGGGCTGCTTGGCATCGAAATAGCGGGTCAGGAATCCCGTCGTGACCGCCATTTCCGCAGCGATCTGGCGCAGGCTGATCGCGGCGATGCCTTGATCGGCGACAAGCCGCCAGCAGGCGCGGGCAATGCGGTCGCGGGCATCGTGTGCGTGTTGCCGCTCTGTGGGCAAATCACCGTCTCCCTTGCAGATAGATAACAAATGTTATCAGTGTTATCCGGGGCGGTTTCGCCACATGGCTTGGTACCGCGAAAAAATAATAACATATGTTATCAGGCTATGGTCAAGCAGACAGGTGCATTTTGCCGGTCGCGGACATATGCTGCGTGCTGTTTTCGCCGCTTTGGCTTGTGTGCTTGCAGCCAGGGCGTCGGCGTAATCCAGACAGCAAGCAGACGGAGATCGGCCCGTGGCAATTTCGAACGCACCGCTTTGGCCTTTTGTGCCCGTGGCCGGTTGGTCGCGGCGCTTCGTACGCGCCAAGGGCAGCTATCTTTATGACGATACAGGGCGTGCGGTGCTTGATGCGGGCGGCGGCGCGATCGTCATCAATGTCGGGCATTGCCGCGACGCGGTAATCGCCGCGACCGCGCAGGCGATGCAGCAGCTCACCTATGTCACCCCGCCATTCGAGACGCCTGAACGCACCATGCTTGTCAGCAAGCTGCGCGACAACTGGTTGCCCCGGGGGATCGAACGGGTGCATCTGAGCAGCGGCGGATCGGAAGCGATGGATGCGGCAATGCGTCTGGCGCGGCAATCGCATGTCGCGGCCGGGCGTCCCGAACGCCGGAAATTCATCGGCAGGGAAATCGCCTATCACGGCACCACATTGACGACCCTGGCGGCCGGGGATCATGCCGCCCGCCGGCAAGGGCTTGAAACATTGTTTCCCGACATTCTGCGCGTGCCTGCCTGCTATCCGCTACGCGCGCCGGGGGGGCGTTTCGATCCCGATTGCGGTGCGCAGGCGGCCGCCGCGCTTGAGGCGCTGATCCTCAAGCAAGGGCCTGAAACCATCGCCGCCTTCATCGCCGAACCGATTGTCGGTTCAAGCGGCGGCGCGATTGTGCCCCCCGACGATTACTGGCCCGCGGTGCGTGACATTTGCGACCGGCACGGGGTTTACATCATCGCGGACGAGGTGATGACAGGGTTCGGGCGTACGGGCCGCAATTTCGCCGCCGATCACTGGCAGCTTGTTCCCGATATCATCGTGTCGGGCAAAGGGCTTGCGGGGGGGTACATGCCCATCGTCGGGGTTTTTGCGCGTGACGAGGTGGTTCTGCCGCTCGAAGATGCCGGCTGGCCGCTGATGTTTTACACTTACGGGGCGCATCCGGCTGCCTGTGCGGCGGCGCATGCGGTGCTGACAATCCTCGAGGAGGAAAAATTGGTGGCCCGCGTTGCCGGGCTCGAACCCGAATTCCGCGCCATGCTGGAAGACAAGCTCAAGGATCATCCCCATATCGCCGAAATTCGCGGACAGGGCCTGTTATGGGCGGTTGAAATCGTTCGGGACAGAGAAACACTTGCCCGTTTCGACGAGGCGGCGCAGATCACCGCAAAGGTCGTGGCCGCCGCGCTTGAACGCGATGTCCTGCTTTATCCAGGCGGCACCGGCAGTCAGCGCGACATTGTCTGCATGGGGCCGCCCTTCATTGTAACAGAGGCCGAACTTGCGCGCATCGCCGATACATTATGCACGGCAATCGATGTGGCGACAGGTCGCAAACCCGGACCCTGATCCCGGGCTTTCGGCATCTCAACCCCCCCGGAAAGGGGTGGTGGGGAGATACATCCTGCAAGCCCCGGGCGCTAGAATCCTTCGAGCCGGTAGAAACGCGCCGCGCTGTCCTTGAACAGCTCCGCCTTCTCTGACGCACTGAAATCGCTCGCGATTTTCTTGAAGGCATTCCACAGCACGCCATAGCTGCACGACATCTTGTCGACCGGGAAGTTGCTTTCAAACATGCAACGCGTCGGCCCGAAACAATCAATCGTGTGCAGATAATAATCCCGGGTTGCCGCGACCAGCGCATCCGAGCTCGGCGGCGCATCTTGCTTGTGCCAGCCAAAGCCGTTGATCGTCATATTGATGCCGCCAAGCTTTACATAGACATTGGGGCATTCAGCGAGTGCCGCCATATCCTTTTGCCACTGCGCGAAAATTTCCGCCCGTTTATTGGCATAAGGCCCGATCCCCAATGGTCCGCCGAAATGATCGAGCACCACCGGCACCTCCGGCACGGCGCGTGCCAGCGCTGTCAGCTCGGTGATCTGGTGATGGTACAGCCAGGCATCAAAAGACAGGCCGTAATCGGCAAGTGCGGCAAACCCCTTGCGAAACTTGCTGTCCCCCAACAGGCCTTCTGGCGGATGGGTGTGGGAATTCTGAATATCGTCATGGGAATCCCAGCCTGTCGCGTGCCGGATGCCGCGAAACCGCGCGGGTGCCGCGGCGATATGTGCTTCCAGTACAGGCCGGACCCCATCCCCGAGCGCGAGATCCGCAAAGCTGACGATCCCCGCACAGGCCGCAGTCTGCCCGTAGATCCCGCTCGCGGATTGTGCGGCAACACCGTTCACAAATTCGGTCTCCCCCACCGGCCGTAACGCCTCAGGCCCGTCCGCGCGATACATTGCCATGCATTCCACAAACACGGTGGCGACGACATTGTGACCGCCGCCCGTATCGGCCAGCAATTCATCCAGGAAATAACGGTTGCCCGGAAAATCCCACAGATGATGATGCGGATCGATAATCGGCAGCTCCGGCTCAAGCGCCGCTTCCGTTACCTGTTCAAGCCAGCCTGTATCTTCCTTGATGCGCGACAGGCTTTCTTTTGCATCGGCCATGTTCTTCCCCTCCCCGGCGTGATTTAATTTTGCGTGCCAATTTCCCGAACGCTCAGGATAGGCGGATCAGGCCGTGCGATACAAATTGAAAGCGTATCCGATCAAGTCCTCCCAGCGTGGCGGCCAGGGTAAAAAAAGAAAAGCGATGCCCGGTCGCACCGCTTTTCTGTCATTCTAAATTTTCCGGCATTCTTGCGGTCGGCGCCAAAGCGCCGGGCGACCTCATTTATCCTTGAAATTCGCGGTGCGCTTGTCGGCAAAGGCGGCCATGCCTTCGCTCTGATCCTCGGTTGCGAACATCGAATGAAACAGCCGCCGCTCGAAACGCACGCCTTCGCTTAATGTGGTTTCATAGGCGCGGTTGACCGATTCCTTGGTCATCATGACGATGGGGCCCGACAGGCTGCCGATCTTTGCGGCGGCGGCCAGTGCCTCATCCAGCAAATCGTCGGCCGGGACAACCCGGCTGACCAGCCCCGCACGTTCCGCTTCCCCGGCATCCATCATGCGCGCGGTCAGGCACATCTCCATCGCTTTCGACTTGCCGACAAACCGGGTCAGCCTTTGCGTGCCCCCCGCGCCGGGCATGACGCCAAGATTGATTTCCGGCTGGCCGAATTTCGCCGTATCCGCCGCCAGGATGAAGTCGCACATCATGGCAAGCTCGCAGCCGCCGCCAAGGGCGTAGCCCGCCACAGCGGCGATCACCGGTTTGCGGCAACGGGTGACCCGTTCCCAATTCGCGGTGATGAAATCCTCCTTGAACACATCCATATAGCTTTTGGGCTGCATCTCCTTGATATCAGCCCCGGCGGCAAAGGCCTTCTCGCTACCGGTCAGCACGATGCATTTTATCTTGTCATCGGCTTCCGCCGCGTCCAGCGCCTCGGTCAATTCGTTCATCAGATCGTTGCACAGCGCGTTCAGCGCATCGGGCCGATTGAGCTTTATCAGCAGGCTCGGGCCATGCGTTTCGACGATGATATTCTCATAAGACATGCTGTCTGCTCCTTTAGGCATTCGCTTGAGACGTCCCGTCCATGCCAGTTATGCCGTCTTCCGGTTCGGGAAAAGGTCAGTCCTGCGGACGTGGTGAAATTCGAAAACGCACGAGGATCGCGTCGCCGGTCTCGCCGGCCGGGCTGATCGGAAAGTCGATTGTCAGCATTTCATCCTCGCGTACAAAGTGCATCCCGGCCACGCCCTGGGCGGTCCAGCCGAGCTGCGACAAGGTCTGGCGATAGAAACGTTGAATGGCCCCGGCTGTCAACTCGCCGCCTGCATAGGTTTCGACAATTCGGCCCGCCGGTGTGTCGAATACCAGCCCATGGCCGGGATATTCGGTGAGCCCGGCCATCAGCGGCAGATCCTCCGCCAGTTCCGAAAAAGCCTCGGCCCGCAGCCCCGTGGGGGCCAGCAGCAGCACGCAGGCCAGCAGCATCATTTTCAATCGCGCCAAAATATGTCTCCGCTTTTCAAGGCCCGGCCATTGCCGGTTCGGTGATGTTCAACGCTGGCATGCGGGGCAATAAAAAGTCGATCGTCCGGCCTGGGCAATCCGGCGGATCTGCGTCTCACATCCTGCAGTGACACATTCTTGCCCTGTCCGATCATAGACCTGAAAGCCATGTTGAAAATAGCCGAGCGCACCGTCGGCGCCCGCGAAATCCTTGAGGCTCGACCCGCCGGCGGCAATTGCGTCCTGCAATACGTCGCGAATCGCGGTGGCCAGCCTGTCGGCGCGCTTGCCGGCAATCGTCTGGGCCGACCGCCGTGGCGAAAGCCGCGCGCGAAACAAGGCTTCGCAGGCATAGATATTACCGATGCCGGCAATAATCCGCTGATCGAGCAGCGCCGATTTGACCGGTGTTTTACGCCCTTTCAACATGTCGGACAGATAGCTGCCCGACAAGCCATTGCCCAGCGGCTCGATACCCAAAGCTTTTAGATAACGATTGTTATCGATCGCCGTTGAATCCTGAATAAGATCCATAAAGCCGAAGCGTCGCGGATCGGAATAGACAAGCTGTGTCCCGTCCGACAGGTCGAACTGTACATGGTCATGGGGTCCAGGCGGCACCGTCGGGGTAAAGCTGTAGCGGCCTGACATGCCAAGATGCGACAGCAAGATGACCCCTTCCTCACAGCTGATCAGCAGATATTTGGCGCGCCGTCCGACATCGATAATCTGGCGGCCCGTGAGCTGTTCGGCGAAATCCGCAGGCAGGGGAAAACGCAGATCGGGTCGGCGCAATGTCACACGCGCGATTCGCCGGCCGATAAGGCGCGGGGCAAGGCCACGGCGGACAGTTTCGACTTCGGGCAGTTCAGGCATAACGCTTTGTAGCGCGGTTTGCGCCCTTCGGCTATGTTCTGGCGATGCAGGATGATCGCGACCATATAGCCGCCGCCAGGCCGGACACCGGCGACACGGCGAACGCCACCGATAATCTGACCCATTTCGGGTTTCAGCAGGTGCCGCGCGCCGAAAAGGCAGGGCGCGTGCGCGATGTATTCGACGCGGTGGCGCGCCGCTATGACCTCATGAATGATGTCCTGTCGGTTGGTGTGCACCGTTTATGGAAGAACAGCCTTATCGACTGGCTTAATCCGCGTCCCGGCATGGCGCTGATCGATGTGGCGGGCGGCACTGGCGATATTGCCAGCCGTGTCTGGCAGCGCACAAAAGGGCAGGCCGCAATCCATGTCTGCGATATCAATGAGCAGATGCTGTGTGCGGGGCGCCGCCGCGACCCGGCGCTGGCGGCAGGCGTCAACTGGATTGCGGGCAATGCCGAAGCGCTGCCTTTTGCCGATGCAAGCTTTGATGCCTACACTATCGCGTTCGGTATCCGCAATGTAACCGATATTCCCCGCGCACTCAGTGAGGCGCGGCGTGTGCTCAAGCCCGGCGGGCGGTTCTTGTGCCTGGAATTTTCGCAGGTTGATGTGCCGATTCTCGATTCGCTTTACGCGTTTCATTCCTTCAAGCTGATGCCGCAATTGGGGCAGTGGGTCGGGCAAAACCGTGCAGCCTACCAATATCTTGTGGAAAGCATCCGGCAATTTCCCGCGCAGGATGAATTTGCCGCGATGATCGCAGGTGCCGGGCTTGGACAGGTCAAATATCGCAACCAGTCAGGCGGGATCGCCGCCATCCATTCCGCCTGGCGGATCTGACGAGCCTGCCGATGCCGTTTAAGCCCCTGCAATCAGGTCATATCCTGCGGCTTGTCCGTGCGGCGCGGATTCTCGCGCGGCATGATGCGCTGTTCGCGCTGGAGGACATGCCCGCCCCGCCAGTGTCATTGCGGATTGCACTGGCGCTGGCGCGGCTGCGGGCGCCCTGGGAACGTGAACCGGAGGTCGGCACGGCGAATGACCTGCCTGACCGGCCCGGACAAAGATTGGCGGCCGCCCTGCAAAGCCTTGGTCCATCCTATATCAAGCTGGGGCAGATGCTGGCGACGCGGCCCGATATCGTCAGCGAAGAGATGGCGCGGGATCTGATGCAGTTGCAGGACCGTTTGCCGCCCTTTGAGATGTCGGTCGCCCGGGCAGAGGTGGCGCGCGATCTCGGGGCGGAGGTTGAAAGTTTCTTTTCCGAATTCGGCCCGCCGATCGCCGCCGCCTCCATCGCGCAGGTGCACAAGGCGCAAACCCTGCCAGGCGATACTGACCCTTCGCGCATAGTGGCGGTGAAAATCCTGCGCCCCGGAATTGCCACAGCCTTTGCCCGTGATCTGGAAAGCTTTTTCTGGCTGGCGCGGATGATCGACAGGACGCAACCCTATTTCCGCCGGTTGCGCCCGGTCGAGGTTGTTCAAATCCTGGCTGACAGTGTCGCGCTTGAGATGGATCTGCGTTACGAGGCGGCGGCGGCGTCGGAGCTTGCGGAAAACATGGCTGGCGACCGGGAATTCCGTGTGCCGCAGGTGGATTGGCGGCGCACCGGCGCGCAGGTGCTGACCATCGAATGGGTGGATGGTATTCCGATCGGCAATCAGGATGCGCTGCGTGCGGCAGGGCATGATCTTGGTGCCCTGTCCGCCGCGATGATCCGTATTTTTCTGAAACAGGCGATGCGTGACGGATTTTTCCACGCGGATATGCATCAGGGTAATCTGTTTGTCGATTCCGACGGCCGGATCGTGGCGGTGGATTTCGGCATTATGGGGCGGCTCGACACGCGCAACCGGCGTTATCTGGCCGAAATCCTGTATGGCTTTATCCGCCGCGATTATCGCCGTGTTGCCGAGGTGCATTTCGAAGCCGGATTTGTGTCGCGGGACAAATCGGTGGATGCATTCGCGCAGGCGCTCAGATCTGTGGGCGAGCCGATCTTCGGATTGCGGGCGGGGGAAATCTCGATCGGGCGGCTGCTGGCGCAACTGTTCCGTGTCACTGAAACCTTTGCGATGAAAACCCAGCCGCAATTGCTGCTGTTGCAGAAAACCATGGTGGTTGTGGAAGGTGTCGCCCGCAGCCTGGATCCCGATGTCGATTTCTGGGCGGTGTCGGAACCGGTTATCAAGCAATGGATGGTGAACAATCTGGGCCCCGAGGCACGGCTGGCCGAAGCCGCTGAAGGGGCGGCGGCGCTGGCGCGGGCGCTGCCCAATCTGCCGCACTGGATCGAACGTGCCGAACAGGCAGCCGAGGCTAATCATGCGGTTGTGCGTGATATCTCGCGGGGTGGAGAGGCGGATCGCCCGCGGCACCGTCTGGGCGGCTGGCTTGGCTGGGCCATTGCGGCCATCGCCGTTTTCTTTTTGCTGCTGCAGTCGCATTAGGGCGTTGCCGCCCTGAAACGGCGATCGATCGCGGTGCATAAATAATTGCCGTAAAATTGCACGGGAAATTTGTGATCTACACTCACTTGCAGTAGTTTGTGTCGTATCCGATATCAATCGGGCGATATCGATCGGGGCGGCGCGGCGATCCCGGTTGGATTTTCAGGTAACGGCGTAGATAAGCTGGAAGCGGAACATGTCAGGCGATAAACGGATTTTGCTGATCATTGGCGGGGGAATAGCCGCCTATAAAAGCCTTGATCTGATCCGCAAGCTACGGGCGGCGGGGTTGGGTGTGCGCTGCATCCTGACCGAAGCCGGTGCGCAGTTCATCACGCCTCTATCTGTTGCAAGCCTGTCGGGTGAAAAGACCCATATGGCGCTGTTCGACCTGACGGAGGAGGCGGAGATGGGGCATATCCGCCTGTCGCGTGAAGCCGATCTTGTTGTGGTCGCGCCGGCAACTGCCGATCTGATGGCTAAAATGGCAAGCGGACAATGTAACGATCTGGCGACCACGGCATTGCTTGCGACCGACAAGCCGGTACTGCTTGCGCCCGCGATGAATGTGCGGATGTGGGAACATCCCGCGACACAGCGCAATCTGGCGCAGCTTCAGGCTGACGGGATCAGCATTGTCGGCCCCGATTCGGGGGATATGGCATGTGGCGAATATGGCCCAGGCCGGATGGCCGAACCCGATGATATTCTGGCCGCGATCGAGGCGAAGCTGTCGCCCGAGGTCGCGGCGCAGCCGTTACGCGGGGTGCGCGCGCTCGTTACCTCGGGTCCCACGCACGAACCGATCGATCCGGTGCGCTATATCGCCAACCGGTCGTCAGGCAAGCAGGGGCATGCCATCGCATCAGCGCTCGCGCGGCTTGGCGCGGAAACCGTGCTCGTTTCGGGGCCCACCCACGAGCCCGCGCCACCAGGCGTCCGCTTAATCCGGGTGGAGACCGCCTGCGAGATGCTGCGCGCGGTGGAAGAAGCGGGGCATGTCGATGTTGCGGTTTGCGCGGCGGCGGTGGCTGACTGGCGGGTTGCAAGCCAGACAGGGAGTAAAATCAAGAAAACCGCCGATGGCGCCTGCCCCGAACTGCCTTTGACCGAGAATCCCGATATTTTGAAATCGATTGCCCGTTCTGCGACCAATCGGCCCCGGCTTGTGATTGGTTTTGCGGCGGAGACCGACAATGTGATCGCCCATGCGCGCGACAAGCTCGCCCGAAAGGGGTGCGACTGGATCGTCGCCAATGATGTGTCGCCAGAAACGGGCATTATGGGCGGTGATTTCAATACCGTGCATCTGGTGAGCGCGGCAGGTGTCGCGGACTGGCCACCGATGAGCAAGATCGAGGTGGCGCGCCAGCTTGCCGCAGATATTGCAAAGTTTTTCGACCCTGATCGGGGCTGAGGATGGCGGCGGAGCTTGATATCGCCCTGCACCGTCTGCCCCATCACGGGGAGTTGCCGCTGCCTGATTATGCAAGTGCGGGTGCGGCCGGGCTTGATCTTTATGCCGCGCTGCCGGCCGGGCAGCCGGTCACTTTGGATCCCGGGGCGCGTGCCCTGATTCCCACCGGCATTGCGCTGGCGCTGCCCGACGGATTTGAGGCACAGGTGCGGCCGCGTTCAGGGCTTGCGCTCAAGCATGGTGTCACCGTCCTCAACAGTCCCGGGACGATCGATGCGGATTATCGCGGTGAGGTGGGGGTGATCCTGTGGAATGCCGGAAACAGCCCTTTCACGGTTAATCGCGGCGAACGGATCGCGCAGCTCGTCGTCGCGCCGGTCACCCGCGTCAGACTGCGTGAGGTCGCGCAATTGCCCCCGAGCGAACGCGGGGACGGGGGCTTCGGCTCCACCGGAACCGCGCCTTTATCCTGAAGCACCCTGAGCCTGAAATAGATCAATGACGCTAGAACAGAACGATAATTTAAGCTGATGTTTCGACTGACAAAAAAGATGCGGTTCGCCCTGGAAGCGGTGGTGGATATCGCCTATAACGCGCGGCCGCATCCGGTGCAATCACGCGAAATCACCCGCCGCCAGGGCATACCGCAACGTTATCTCGAACAGGTGATGCAGCAGCTTGTGCATGCCAATATATTGAAAGGCGTGCGCGGCCCGCGCGGCGGATATACACTGGCGCGCGAAAGGCGGCGCATTTCGGTCGGCGAAATTATTCGTGTTGTGGGCGCGCTTGAAAATACCCCTGTTGCGGAAGCGGAAACCTGCTCGCCGCTCGGGGTTCAGATTATCGGCCCCCTTTGGGACGAGGTGCAGCAGGAAATGATGGCGCGGCTTGATGCGATCTCGGTTGAGGATTTATGCGCGCGTGCGCGTGATGTAGGTATTGCGCCTGAATCGCGGCGACCGGCCGACTTCAATATCTAGCTCGACCTATATATGTGGATAAGCCAAAGCGAAAAGCGGCGGATCGGTGAGAATTTGGAGGAACAGCAATGAGTGATCAGGCAAAAAAACCGGGCCGTGGCCGAATTTATGGCGATATTACCGAAACCATTGGTGATACGCCGCTCGTCCGGCTTAACCGGATTACCGAAGAGGCGGGCGCGGTTGCCGATATTCTGGTCAAGCTTGAGTTTTTCAATCCGCTGGCCAGCGTGAAGGACCGGATCGGCGTGGCGATGATCGAAGATCTCGAAGCAAAGGGCGCGATCAAGCCCGATACGGTGATTATCGAGCCGACATCCGGGAATACCGGTATTGCGCTTGCCTTTGTCTGTGCGGCAAAAGGCTATCGGCTGATCCTTGTCATGCCGGAAAGCATGTCGATTGAACGACGCAAGATGTTCGCCCTTCTTGGGGCGGAGCTTGAATTGACCCCGGCAGCCGAAGGCATGCGCGGTGCGTTGGCCCGCGCCGAGGCACTGCGCCAGGAACATCCGGGTTCTGTCACCCCGGGCCAGTTCGATAATCCCGCCAACCCCGAAATCCATCGCCGGACCACCGCGGAAGAAATCTGGAACGATACAGATGGTGGTGTCGATGTGGTGATTTCCGGGGTTGGAACCGGCGGCACATTCACCGGCATCGGCTCGGTCCTGAAACCGCGCAAGCCGTCGCTCAAGATGATCGCGATCGAGCCTGAAGACAGCCCGATCCTGTCTGGCGGGCAGCCCGGGCCGCACAAGATTCAGGGGATCGGCGCAGGCTTTGTGCCTGAAAATATGGATCAGTCGCTGGTCGATGAAGTGCTGACCATCGGTAATGAAAATGCCTTCGAGGTGGCGCGCAAGGTGGCCCGGCTTGAGGGAATTCCGGTGGGTATTTCCTCGGGCGCTGCAATTGCTGCCGCATTGGAGGTTGGCGCGCGCGCCGATATGAAGGGCAAGCAGATCGTTGTGATTATTCCTTCATTCGCCGAGCGTTATCTGTCCACCGCCTTGTTTGAGGGATTGTGAGCACGCTCACCGATGAACAGATCGATCGTTATGCGCGCCATATCATCCTGAAGGAGATTGGCGGCCCCGGTCAGGCGCGGCTGCTGCAAAGCAAGGTTCTGTTGATCGGGGCGGGCGGGCTCGGCTCGCCGCTTGCGCTTTATCTTGCGGCCGCAGGGGTCGGGACGATCGGCATCGTCGATGACGATGTGGTGTCGCTGTCCAATCTGCAGCGTCAGATCGCGCATCGCACAGCCGATATCGGCCGCCCCAAAACCGACAGCGCCGCCGATGCGATCGCCGCGCTTAATCCTGATGTAACGGTTAGGCGGCATCCGCTGCGGCTGACGCCTGAGAATGCGGCCGCGATCATCGCCGATTATGACCTGGTCGCTGATGGCAGCGATAATTTCGCGACCCGTTTTCTCGTCAATGATGTCTGCTTTTTTCAGGGCATTCCGCTTGTTTCCGCAGCGCTCGGCCAATATGAGGGGCAGCTGTCGACCTATCGCGGATTTGAGGACGACAAGCCGTGCTATCGCTGTCTGTTCCCCGCGCCGCCGCCAGCCGATCTTGTGCCGAGCTGTGCCGAGGTTGGAATCCTCGGGTTGATTGCGGGAACCATGGCTTGCTTGCAGGGGACCGAGATTGTGAAGGAGCTGGTGGGGTTTGGCGAGCGCCTTGCCGGGCAGCTTCTGATTTACGACGCGCTTGAGGTGACGTTTCGAAAAGTCCGTGTTCGGCCGGACCCCAAATGCCGGTTATGCGGGGAAAAGCCCGAGATAACCGGGGTCGTCACCGCCGAATATGCACCCCCCGACAGCGACGCCTGCACGGCGGAGTAGTTGCTCAGTTGCTCTGTGGCGGCAATGCGTCGTTCCCGCCCCGCCAGATTTTTATTTTTTGTACAAATGAAAACGGCCCGATCAATGACCGGGCCGTTTTTTATGTGTATCGGCTTATGTGCACCGGGGCTGCTACGCCCTGACGGACTTTGCCCGATAGACTTTCTTTAATGTGCGATTCCCGTCGAGATCTTCGCGCCTGCCTTGCGCGGGAAAATCATATCAAGGATCACCGCCAGGGCCGGCAGCGCGGTAACCGCGCCGATCATGTTGACCATGAACATGAAGGTCAGCAACAGCCCCATATCGGCCTGGAATTGCAGTTCCGAAAGGCTCCAGGTGCTGACGCCGATGGCGAGGGTAATGGCGGTGAAGATCACCGCATTGCCGGTTTCAAGCAATGTCTGGCGATAGGAGTCGGTCACATTCATACCTTCATTGATGTGCACCTGCAGGCGCGAGAAGATATAGAAGGCGTAATCGACGCCGATACCGACCGCGAGCACCATCACCGGCAGTGTGGCGACCTTGAGGCCGATCTCAAGTTCCTTCATGAACCAGTAGCCCAGGAAGGTTGCGAGCGTCAGCGGCAGGCAGCAGCAGACCGTGGCCCGCCAGTCGCGATAGGTACCAAACACCAGCAAGATGATCACGACATAGACGGCCAGCATCATTGGCAGCTCGGATTCCGCGATCACCTCATTGGTGGCGGCCCAGATGCCGACATTGCCGCTTGCCAGACGATAGGTAATCCCTTCGACCGGATTGTCGCGGCGCCACTCTTTCACAGCGCCGATCACCCTATTGATGGTGGTGGCTTTGTGATCGGCGGTAAACACCATCACCGGCATCAGCGAGCAGGATTCATTATATAGGCCCGACGATTTGGGGATCGGGTCGGTGGCCTGCACCAGCGCTGAACGGTTGCGCGGCAGGGCGGTGAACTTCAGGTTCCCCTCGGCCCAACCTGCCGCCGATACTTTTGTCAGGGCAGGCAGCGACAGAACCGAAGTTACGCCAGGCACATTCGCCATATGCCAGGAGAATTTATCGAGTTCGCGCATATAGCCGTAGCTGACGCAGCTTTGCGCCGGCGTTTCGACAATGACGGTCAGCACATCAAGCCCGATCGAGAAGCGTTCGACGATTGCGCGTGAATCAACATTATAGCGGGCATCGGGGCGCATTTCCGGCGCGCCGGCATGCAGATCGCCGACATGGCGATCCTGGCTTTCGACATAAGCAACGGCAAACAGGCCAACGCAAATCGCGAATGTTATGATGGCGTTACGCGGTTTGGCGACATTGGCCAGCACCAGCATCACCTTGTCGCGTTGTGCGCGCGCCTTCGTGATCCGTTCCTTATAACCCGCGTCGAACTGGAAGTAGGAGGCGAGCAGCGGCAGCATCAGAAGGTTGGTGACGATCTTCAGTGCCACACCGATCGAGGCGGTGATCGCCAGCTCCTGAATCATGCCGATCTGGATCCAGTACAGTGTCCCGAACCCGACGAGATCGGTCACAAGCGCCATCGAGCCTGGAATAAGCAGCTGGCGGAAGCTTGCCTTGGCGGCTGCCATGCTGTCGGCACCGGCGGTAATTTCCTTGGAAATCAGATTGATCTGCTGCACGCCGTGCGACACGCCGATCGCAAACACAAGAAACGGCACCAGAATGGCCAGCGGATCGAGCCCGAAGCCCAGCAGGGTCAGGATGCCGAATTGCCAGACAAGCGAGACCAGCGAGCAGACCAGCGGAACAAATGTCAGAATGAATGAACGGGAATAGAAATATACCGAGGCAGCCGTCAGGGCGAAGGCCAGCAAAAAGAACATCAGCACGCTTTTTGCGCCATCGGCGATATCACCGATCATCTTCGCAAAGCCGACAATGTGGATCGTAAAATCCTCATTCTCGTGCTTTTCGCGGATCTGTTTTTCAAGTTGTGCGGCAAGTTCGAAATAATCGAGCTTTTCGCGGGTCTTGGGGTTGATCTCCTGCAGTTCGGCCCGCACCATCGCAGCGGAAAAATCATTGGCGACAAGCCGACCGACAAAGCCGCCGCGGATCACATTGTTCTGAACAAGCGGGATATCCTCTTGCGTCATGTTCCCGGCGGTAATCGTACCCGGTATCACGTCGCCAGCGATGAACCCGTCTTCGGTCACCTCCAGATAGCGCGTATTCGGCGTCCACAAGGATGTCACCGTGCTGCGCGCGACACCGGGCAGGAAGAACACATCCTGGGTTACCGCATTCAGCTTTGCCATGAATTTCGGGTTCCAGATATTCCCCTCATTGGCTCGCAGCACAATGATGATCGAATTGGATCCACCTTGCTGATCCTGATATTCGAAGAAGGTCTCGATATATTCGTGCCCCTTGGGCAGCTGCTTCTCAAAACCCGCATCGAGGCGAAGCTGCAACGCAAACACGCCCATGACGACCGTGAAAGCCATCAAAGCGGCCAAGATCAGAAACCGAAACCGAAATACTATTGCCTCGACCTTCGCTACCATTACACTTCCTCATCGTCTCTCTGCCGCAAATGCGGCTGGAATTCTGGCTACCCCATCGACGGAGCCTTAGCGGACCCGACTAACTCGGAAAGCGCGGGTTTTTGAGGCCAGTACGCATACGAAGCTTTCCTGCCTTTGTTTTAGTACACCGTCGCCGGTGCCCCGCTGATGCGGTTGTGGGCAAGAAACGTCTGCTGATTGATCTGGACATTCCGGCCTTTCTGGCAAGCCTGTCCGGAAAGGTCGCGATCTGATGTGGCCCCTGCTTTGCTTTCCACCCTTTATTTCAGTGGGTGTTATCCCCACCTTTTTACTATGGCAGTAGCCGATAGCATATACCAGCGCCGAATCAAATCCCTCACCCGCGTTAATGTGCGAAATTCTGCGATTATTGACACTGTTTTCAGTAGATGTGCGGCGTTTTTTTCGCCCGATGCAGAGAAAATTTGGCTGGCGCCGGGTTTCAAGATTGTGTTTTATGACAGTCAAGCGAAGCAAATATAATGGAAATACGGAATAACATTAGTGTTCCGTATAAAAAACGACTATAAGAGCCGCCCCGGCGCAGTGGCCGGGAGCAGGGCCAATACCGGAAAAACCCGGAAGCATGCATGGGGAGAGTGGCGCGATGAGCAAACCTGCCACCATTTGCCGAGTTTCAGCCCCCGCGATCCGTTCGCGTAAGGGAGGAACACCCTTGGTTTGTCTGACGGCATATTCGGCGCCGATGGCCCGTATGCTGGATGAGGTTGTGGATCTGATGCTGGTGGGCGATTCCCTCGGGATGGTGCTGTATGGCATGGACAGCACGCTCGGTGTCAGCCTCGATATGATGATCAATCATGGCAAGGCGGTGATGCGCGGATCCGAACGCGCCTGTGTCATCGTCGACATGCCCTTCGGGACGACAGAAGAATCCCGCGAGGTTGCGTTTCGCAATGCCGCGCGGGTGATGCGTGAAACCGGCTGTTCAGGCGTAAAGATCGAAGGCGGCCGCGAAATGGCGGAAACGATAGGTTTCCTCGTCTCGCGCGGGATTCCGGTGATGGGCCATATCGGTCTGAAGCCGCAATCGGTGAATACGCTCGGCGGATATCGCGCCCGCGGCCGCAGCGATACCGAGGCGCAGACGATCCTGGATGATGCCGTTGCCATCGCCGAAGCGGGTGCCTTTGCCATCGTGGTCGAGGGCGTGATCGAGGATATTGCCCGCAGCATTACCGAGACGATCGATATTCCCACCATCGGGATCGGTGCGTCGGAAGCCTGTGACGGTCAGATCCTGGTGACCGAGGATATGATCGGCGTGTTTGGCGACAAGGTACCCAAATTCGTGGAACGTTTCGGCGATGTGGCCGGCGAAACCCGGGCGGCCGTCAATGCTTATGCGGATGCGGTGCGCCAGCGCAGTTTCCCCGGCCATCACAATCTATTCAAACTGAACCGGCAGCGTGAGATTGCGCGATAGCAGTGACCTGTTGTGTGTCGCCATTTGTCGCGTTGCGGCGCGAGCACCGTTCGCCCCGTGTCTGATTTTTGATTGCCGATTCGTGGATTTCAGCACCAAGACATGATTGACACTGTACGGACAATCGCGGCGCTGCGGGCTTGGGTTGCCGAACAACGGCAGGACGGCAGGCGTATCGGTTTTGTGCCCACCATGGGCGCATTGCATGAGGGGCATCTGTCGCTTGTGGCCGCTGCATTGTCACATTGCGACGTGGTCGTGGTGTCGATTTTTGTCAATCCCACGCAATTCGGTCCGGGGGAGGATTTTGACGCCTATCCCCGCGATGAGGCCGCAGACCTGTCGAAACTGGCTCAGGCCGGGGCGCAGCTGGTTTATCTGCCGACCGTTGATGAGATGTATCCCGCAGATGCGACAACTGTCGTCAATGTGTCAGGGATCACCGAGGGGCTGTGCGGCGGTGCGCGGCCAACCCATTTCCAGGGTGTCACGACGGTTGTCACCAAGTTGCTGATGCAGGTCATGCCCGACGCGGCTTTTTTCGGCGAAAAGGATTATCAGCAACTCCAGACCATCAAGCGCATGGTGCGCGATCTCGATATTCCGGTTGAGATTGTCGGGGTGCCTACAATGCGCGAGCCCGATGGGCTGGCATTGTCGTCGCGCAATCTTTATCTGACGGCGCAGGAGCGGCGCCAGGCACTCGCATTGCCTGATACATTGCGGGCGGTGGCCGCGAAATTGTCGCAAGGTGCGCCGGTTGCGCCGCATAGATCGGAAGAGCACACGTCTGAACTCCAGTCACGATGCGGCGCAACAGGCGCA
>CALAQW010000130.1 GCA_937888955.1 uncultured Alphaproteobacteria bacterium
GCTCCACCACCGGACCGGGGCCGTTTTCTATTTTGTATGGTATTCGGTATGGAAAAATATTGGCGGGTAGGCAGGCAAGGGGTGAGTCTTCAGCGCAATGGCTGTGCCGAATGCGGGATTTGGGTGTCGCCCTGACATTGCCGGGGCGGCAGATCAACTGTGCGTCTTTTGTGGCTTAGTAGGCATATTCATCAAATATGTGATGAATATTGCCGTCCCATCTGGTCTTATAGTTGTTCAGTAGTTCTTCGGCGGGGCATTGGCCTGCTGCGGCGATTTCCTGCAGCACATCGAGGAAATGCTGCTCGTCCTTGCCGTTGCGGTCTAGCGCTGCGCGTGATTTCAGCCCGCTGCGTGCAATTGCGAGAACCTCGTTTGCGATTTCCTTGATTGGCCGACCGCGGAAGTCGGTGTGCAGGGCCGTCTTTGGTACATTGTCGCGCAATGCCTGGCGTTCTTCAGCGCTCCAGTCCTTGACAAGGTCCCACGCCGCATCAAGCGCGCCTTGATCGTAGAGCAGGCCAACCCACAAGGCTGGCAGCGCGCAAAGACGGCGCCAGGGGCCGCCATCGGCGCCGCGCATTTCGGCAAATTTCTTGATCCGGACCTCGGGGAAAATAGTTGTCAGGTGGCTCGCCCAATCCTCCATTGTCGGTTTTTCACCGGGAAGGGCGGGAAGCCGGCCATCCAGGAAATCGCGGAAGGACTGGCCGCTGGCATCGTGATAAATGCCGTCGCGCTGGACGAAATACATTGGCACATCAAGCGCGTAATCGACATAGCGTTCAAAGCCGAACCCGTCCTCGAAGACGAAAGGCAGCATGCCTGAGCGGTCCGGGTCCGTATCGGTCCAGACATGGCTACGGAAGCTTAGATAACCGTTGGGTCTGCCCTCGGTAAAAGGCGAGTTTGCAAATAATGCGGTCGCAATCGGCTGCAAGGCCAGCCCGACACGGAACTTGCGTGCCATATCGGCTTCCGACGCGAAATCGAGATTTACCTGCACGGTACAGGAGCGGTACATCATATCCAGACCAAGCGTGCCGCGCTTTGGCATATAGCGGGTCATGATTTCATACCGGCCCTTTGGCATCACGGGTGTTTCCGCTCGCGTCCAAAGCGGTGAAAAGCCAAGCCCCAGAAAACCGATATCAAGTTCGCTTGCGATCTGTTTGACCTGGGCGAGATGGGTATTCACTTCCGCGCAGGTCGCATGCAAGGTTTCAAGCGGAGCGCCCGATAGTTCGAACTGGCCGCCTGGTTCCAGGGTGATCGACGCGCCATCCTGGCTCAAGCCGATGATATTTTCGCCTTCCATGATCGGTTGCCAGCCGAATTGCCGCAGCCCTTCCAGCATCGCACGAATGCCATTGGGCCCGTCATAGGGAAGTGGATTATGGTTCGACAGGCGGAAGCCGAATTTTTCATGCTCGGTACCGATCCGCCAGGCTGACTTTGGTTTGCAGCCCGAGGCAAGATAGTCGATCAGTTGCCGGCGGTCGTCGATCGGCGTGTCGTTCTGTTCTGATCCCGCCATTTGATTTTCCTCCCGCCGGCCGAATAATTATATGCGTCAAGTGCGCGCGCATGACGTGTGAGCTTATTTAGGGAACAGCCAGAAACCATACAAGAAAAAAGGAATTAGCCACGCCTCACAAGATAGTGTTTATCGGCGCGAATTTCCCCGCAATATGCCAGTCGCCAAGCAGCGCCTGCCATACCGACAAGGCGGCGATCGCCGCTGTTTCGGCGCGCATGATCCGCGGTCCAAGCGAGACAGGAGTGGCGCAATCGAGCGTCCGCAACCGCTGCTGCTCGGCGGCGCTGAACCCGCCCTCCGGTCCGATCAGAATGGCCCATGGCGTGGACGTGCCTGTATCGTCGTGCCTGAAGGGGGCAAGCGCCTGGGCAATCGGCGGTGAGTTGCCGCTTTCGTCGCAGAACAGAATATGTCGATCCGCAGGCCAGCGATCAAGCAGGGAATCGAGCTTTTCGGGCGCACGGATCTCGGGCACAGAGACCAGCCTGCATTGTTCGGCAGCCTCGATCGCATTGGCCTCAAGCCGCGCCAGATTAATGCGCGTGGCATTGGTGTGGGCGGTAAAGACAGGTTGCAGCGCGCGTACCCCCAATTCGGTGGCGCGGGCGGCAAGATAGTCGATCTTGCCGCGCTTGAGCGGCGCGAACAGCAGCCATAAATCCGGGTTTTCCCATTGCGCCTGGGTTTGCTCTGACACGGTGCAGCTTGTGGCCTTCTTGCCCGCTTCGACGATTTCGGCGCGCCATTCACCATCGCGCCCGTTGAACAGGCCGATACTGTCCCCGACCTTGCGCCGCATCACATTGCGCAGATAGTGCGATTGCTGCGGGTCCAGCATGATCAGCCCGCCCGTGGCGAGCGGTGCGGCGACATAGAGGCGGATTGCTTCGGCTTTTTCAGTCATCTGTGTCTTGAGTGCGGTTCCCGGACCTTGTAGGGGATATTTCATGACAGATGATGAGCAGAAAGATCAAGCGGCAGATCCTACGGTTGCCGATACGACCGGTAACTGGGTCGACAGGTGGGCACCGGCGCAGTTGCGCCCTTATTTGCGTCTTGCGCGGATGGACAGGCCGATCGGCACCTGGCTGTTGTTATGGCCGTGCTGGTGGAGCCTGGCGATGGCTGTGCCGATTGCAGGTGGCTGGCCGTCTTTGTGGATGTTTGCGGCATTCGGGGTCGGTGCGGTGGTCATGCGCGGCGCGGGCTGTACCTTCAATGATATCGTCGACCGGGATCTGGATGCAAAGGTCGCGCGCACGGCGAACCGGCCGCTGCCCGCAGGCAAAGTGACGCTTGTGGGGGCAGGGCTGTTCCTGTTCGCGCAATGCATTCTGGGGCTTGCCATCCTGTTCAGTTTCAACAGTTTTGCGGTGACGATCGGGTTGCTGTCTGTCGGGCTGGTGGTGATTTATCCGTTTATGAAGCGGGTGACCTATTGGCCGCAGCTGTTCCTTGGTCTGACTTTCAACTGGGGCGCGCTTTTGGGCTGGGCGGCGCATAGCGGCAGCCTGTCGGTGGCGGCCTGGTTGCTTTACTGCGGCGGTATTTTCTGGACCATCGGTTATGACACGATCTATGCGCATCAGGACAAGGAAGATGATGCGCTGATCGGCGTGAAGTCGAGCGCCTTGCGCCTTGGCGCGCGGACCGGCACGGCGATGTGGGGTTTTTACGGGCTGGCCCTGCTGCTTTTTGCTGCGGCGGCCCATCAGGCGGGGCTTGGCTGGGGTTTCTGGCCGCTTTGGCTTGCGTCGGGGGTGCATCTTGGCTGGCAGATCCGGCAGCTTGATATCGATGCGCCCGAGATATGTCTCAGGCTGTTTCGCAGCAATCGCGAATTCGGGCTTATCCTGTTTGCCGCAATGGTGGCAGGTGCCGCGAGTGCATGAGGTCATGCCGCTTCATTCTTTGCTTATGGGGGCTGGGCTTCCTATATTCAGGCTATATTCAGGTTATATTCAGGACAACAAGGCCGCTTCCCCCGATCACGATGAAGAGCGCGGCAGTTACGGAACCGGTTGTGCGATGCGAGAAATAACATGATCCGGCCCGCGGATTATTTCACTGTTGAGGAAATCGTGCGTTTGCGCGCGCGCAATCCCTGGCGTTCGGTTTGGCTGATCTGCCACGTCTGGGGTGTTGTTTTCGGCGCGATGGCAGTGTTTGTCCTGTGGCCTAATCCGCTGACTTTCCTGCTGGCCTGGGCGTTGATCGGGGCGCGGCAGTTGGGGCTGGCGATCCTTGTGCACGATGCGGCGCACGGCGCATTGTTCCCCAATCGCAAACTCAATGACCGGGTCAGTGACTGGCTGCTTGGCTATCCCGTGCTGACTGATACGCGCGCCTATCGCGCCTATCATCTTGTGCATCACAAACATACCCAGCAAGCCGAGGACCCTGACCTTGCCTTGTCGGCACCGTTTCCAATCACGCGCAGCAGTTTCAAACGCAAGCTGTGGCGCGATATTTCGGGTCAAACAGGCTTCAAGCAGCGCAAGGCGCAAATCAAGGCTGCCCTTGGCACCCCCGATATGCCGCTATCGGCGCGCCTGGCTGTGTTCCGACGCAAGCTCGGTGGTCCGCTGATCGCAAATCTGGTGCTTTTCGGTGGGCTTGCGGCCTTGGGCTATTGGTATCTCTACCCCCTGCTTTGGGTGTTGCCGCTTCTGACCTACTATCAGTTGATCACGCGGATCCGGAATATCGCCGAGCATGCGATGGTGCCCGATAATGACGATCCCTTCCGCAATGCGCGCACCACGCGCGCAAACTGGCTGATCCGTGCCTTTCTGGCCCCTTACTGGGTGAATTATCATGTCGAGCATCATCTGATGATGTTCGTGCCCTGCTACCGGCTGCCCGAATTGCAGAAGTTGTTGTGGCGGCGCGGCGTTGGCACCCGGATGGAGTGGCAACCAGGTTATCGCAAGGTGCTGGCGATGGCGGTGTCGCGGCCAGACATTGCTGCCGCCTGATCGCCGTACAAAGAGCGTCACATACCATGTTCGAGCAGGCAGCCAGGATCAATCCGGAAGATTTCATTCGTCAGAATACGGCGTTGACCGAAACGCCGCTTGTCCCCGAAGTCAGCCTTTATGTTGCAAGCGAGTTTCTGCCGCTCTGGCAGATGACGGAAGAAGAGATGGCGCAGGCCGGCCTGCCGCCGCCTTTCTGGGCGTTTGCCTGGGCCGGCGGTCAGGCGATGGCGCGGTTTCTGCTTGATCATCCCGGCTATGTGACGGGTAGGAAAGTGCTCGATTTCGGGGCCGGCTCGGGGCTTGCGGGGATTGCCGCCGCAAAGGCGGGCGCCACGCATGTTACCGCAAGTGAAATTGATCCTATCGCCGTGGCCTCGATCAAGCTCAACGCCTGTGAAAACGATGTGATGATCGAGGCGGTGGAAAGCGATCTGGTCGGTGTGATGGATGCCGATTGGGATGTCGTGCTTGCGGCAGATGTTTGCTACGAAGGGCCCGCCGCCGCGCGGATCGTCGATTGGCTTGGCCGGCTTGTCGCGGCCGGGGTGACTGTATTGATGGGCGATCCCGGTCGCACCTATTTCCCGAAGTCGGGCCATGAGAAACTGATCAGCTATGCAGTGAAAACCACCCGCGAGCTGGAAGATACGGATTTGCGCAATACAAGCGTCTGGCGGTTGCTGCCGCCCAAACAAGGGTGAGTTAAATGCGGATTCCCCAGCGCGCGGAATTGCTTTAGAACTGTCATATGTCTTTCAAATCACTTCGCGATTTTCTGGCCGAGCTTGAACGTGACGGGCAGCTTGTCAGGGTCAGCGAGCCCGTCTCCACCGTGCTTGAGATGACCGAAATCCAGACCCGTCTGCTTGCTGAAGGCGGCCCTGCGGTGCTGTTTGAAAATCCGCTTGATGCGGATGGCGCGGCGGCATCGATGCCGGTGCTGATCAACCTGTTCGGCACGGTTGAGCGGGTCGCGCGGGCGGTGACCCTTGGCGGGGAGAAACGCCGCACGGCAGCGGAATTACGTGAAGTCGGCGAGTTGCTGGCATTTTTGCGCCAACCTGAACCACCCGCGGGGCTGCGCGACGCCGTCGAGATGACGCCAATATTGCGGCAAGTCATGCAGATGCGCCCGAAAACGAGCCGCAGCGGACCTGTGCACGATATCGTGCTGGAAGGCGATGCGGTGGATTTGTCGGCATTGCCGGTGCAGACCTGCTGGCCCGGGGAGCCGGCGCCGCTTATCACCTGGCCGATGGTGGTGACAAAAGGCCCCGGCGATGCGGCGGAGGATAATTTCAATCTCGGCATCTATCGGATGCAGGTGATCGGCCGCAACAAGACGATCATGCGCTGGCTCAAACATCGTGGCGGCGCGCAGCATCACGCACGCTGGGGGAAGCAAAACCCCGAACCGTTGCCAGCCGCCGCAGTGATCGGTGCGGACCCGGGAACGATCGTTGCAGCGGTAACCCCGGTGCCCGATACATTGAGCGAATATCAGTTTGCCGGCCTCATCCGGGGGCAGCGTGTGGAGCTTGTCGATTGCAAGACCGTGCCGTTGAAAGTGCCCGCACAGGCGGAAATCGTGCTCGAAGGCCATGTCTCGCTCAGCGACTATGCCGATGAGGGGCCTTATGGTGACCATACGGGTTATTATAATGCCGTCGAACAGTTCCCCATTTTCACGGTCAGCGCGATTACCATGCGTCGGCAGCCGATTTATCTGTCGACATTTACCGGCCGGCCGCCCGATGAGCCCAGCATCCTGGGTGAGGCGTTGAACGAGGTTTTCGTGCCGTTGCTGCGGCAGCAATTTCCCGAAATCACCGATTTCTGGCTGCCGCCCGAGGGCTGTTCCTACAGGATTGGTGTTGTCGCGATCCGGAAGGCATATCCGGGCCACGCCAAGCGGATCATGATGGGGATCTGGTCGTTCTTGCGGCAGTTCATGTATACAAAATGGGTCATTGTGGTGGATGACGATATCGATATCCGCGACTGGAAAGACGTGATGTGGGCGATTTCAACGCGCATGGACCCGGTTCGCGATGTAACGCTGATCGAAAATACGCCAATCGACTATCTTGATTTCGCAAGCCCCGAAAGTGGCCTTGGCGGCAAGATCGGCCTTGATGCCACCAACAAGTGGCCGCCTGAAACCCGGCGTGAGTGGGGGCATCAAATTCGCATGGATGAGGAGATTGTGTCCCTTGTCAGCGAAAAATGGCCGCGCCTTGGTTTGCCCGGATCCGGTAAACCAATTTGGAAATAACTGAGAATTGAGGCTAACCTTCCTGCAGTTGCGTTGCTTGTAAGAGTTGAGTCGTTTGTATCGACTGGCAATAAAAACAGGCCCTGGACGGCCTTAAACGGAAGGTAAGCAAATGCAAGAGCTGGCGACAGGTATGGAAGCAATGGGCGGGGGGCCGATTGCGGTTTCAACGCTTTACATCGGACTGAATGTATTGTTGAGCTTGGTCTTGGCAATTTTGGTTGTGCGCGCGCGTATCAAGACCGAAACCGAAATTGGCGAAGGCGACAGTGACGAGATGCGGCGGGCGACGCGTGTGCATGGCAATAATGTCGAATATGTGCCATTTGCGCTGATTGCCCTTATCGCGGTGGAGCTGGCCGGCGCCCCGCTATGGTGCCTGCATACGCTGGGGGCCGGGCTCACGGTTGGCAGACTGGCGCATGCGATTGGCCTGTCGGGCAGCAGCGGCCGTTCGCTGGGGCGGTTCATTGGTACGATTCTGACCTGGCTTGTTATGCTGGTTGCCGGCGGTCTGAGCGTTTATTACGCGCTGACCTGAACTTGGGTCGGGGGCTGGCAATGGCTAAATCATTAATCCATATCGATCATATTTCAGCCGGTTGGTGTCGCGCCGAAAGGGCTGAACGCCAACCCCCGATTTTCAGGAGAGAGCATGTCGGAAAATAATAATCTTGCGGCCTTCGGTGGCACGGCAGACATGCAGCAGCTTGCCGAGGATCTGATCGGCAAGATGCGGTCCGCCGGCGCGGATGCTGCGGATCTTTTGCTTGTGTCTGGCACTTCGGTGTCTGTGTCCTGCCGGCTGGGCGAGGTCGAGGATGTCGAACGTTCCGAGGGGCAGGATCTTGGATTGCGGGCATTCATCGGCAATCAGCAGGCGGTTGTATCGACAAGTGATCTGAGTGCGGCAACGCTTGATGAGATGGTGTCGCGGGTGGTGGCGATGGCCAGATCCGCACCGGCCGATCCTTATTGCGGACTGGCAGATGCTGCGCTGCTTGCGAAGGATGTTCCGGATCTTGATATCTATGATGCCTCGACGCCTCAAATGCCCGAATTGATCGACGCGGCCCGGCAATGTGAGGATGCGGCGCGCGGTATTGAGGGTATCACCAATTCGGAAGGCGCAAGCACGGGCTGGGGGCATAGTCAGCTGGTACTCGCGACAAGCGGCGGTTTCAATCAGGGTTACAGATCCTCGTCCTACAGTATTTCCTGTTCGGTTCTGGCGGGCGAGGGCGTCGCCATGGAGCGTGATTATGAATTTTCATCAAGCCGTCATTATGCGGATCTTACCGCGGCTGATGAGATTGGTAAGATCGCAGCCCTTCGTACGCTCAGCCGTCTTAATCCGCGCAAGGTCAAAAGCGCACAAGTTCCCGTTATCTATGCGCCGCGTGTGGCAAACAGCCTGCTTGGGCACCTATCGGGGGCGATCAACGGGGCTGCGGTCGCGCGCGGGACAAGCTTTCTGAAAAATTGCCTGGGGCAGGAAATTTTGCCGGCGCAGATTTCGGTTATCGATGATCCGCACCGGTTGCGCGGCTTGCGTTCCAAACCGTTCGATGGTGAAGGGGTGCGGAACGGCCGTCGCGCCATGGTGGAAAATGGCGTGTTGCAGGGATGGTTTCTGGACAGCGCCTCAGCGCGTCAACTGGGACTTCAAAGCAGTGGCCATGCGGCGCGGGGCACCGGCGGCGCACCCGGCGCTGCGCCGACAAACCTCTATATGACGCCTGGTGAGGCGACGCCTGATGAACTGTTGGCCGATATTCGCGAGGGGCTTTTGATCACCGAGCTTATCGGCATGGGCGTGAACGGGGTCACCGGCGATTATAGTCGGGGCGCGTCGGGTTACTGGATCGAAAATGGCAAACCGGCCTATCCGGTCAGTGAAGTGACAGTGGCAGGTAATCTGCGCGAGATGTTCAAAAACATCACAGCAGCGAACGATTTGCAGTTTCACTATGGAATGAATGCGCCGACCTTGCGGATTGAGGGGATGATGGTCGCGGGTGAGTGAGGCGTGCAATATATTGCCGGTTGCCGAACATGCGGTCGCCCTCGATGCGGCCCATGAAGCGGGCGAAATTGCAATGTCCTATTTCGGGGGCGAATTTGCACGCTGGGACAAAGGTGGCGACAATCCTGTTACAGAAGCTGATATTGCGATCGACAACATGCTGCGGAAGGCATTGGGCGATGCGTTCCCTGACCATGGCTGGTTGTCGGAAGAGACCGAGGACAATACCGACAGGCTGACGCAGCACCGCACCTGGATCGTTGATCCGATCGATGGAACGCGCGCTTTCATGCGTGGCGAGCCGCATTTTACGATCTGCATTGCACTGGTCGAACAGGCAAGGCCTATCAGCGCGATTGTTTTCAACCCCGCATCCGGTGAATTATATGAGGCGGTAAGCGGTGGCGGCGCACGTTTGAACGGTCAGCCGATCACCCCAAGCGGGCAGGCGCAGATTGAAGGTGCACGGATGCTTGGTACCGCGTCATTTTATCACAGCAAGCGCTGGGCGGTGCCCTGGCCCGATATCCATATCGAGAAACGCAACTCGATTGCCTATCGCATTGCATTGGTCGCGGCGGGACGGTTCGATGGTTGTCTTGGCCTGTCACCGGTCAATGATTGGGATCTGGCGGCGGCTGACCTGATCATGCAGGAGGCGGGCGGCCGGATCAGCCGTCGCGACGGGGCGGAATTTCTTTACAATCAGCGCTCTGTGCGGCATGCAGGCTTTGTTGCGTCTGGTCATGCATTGCACCCTGCGCTTATCGGCCAGCTTGCCACTTGGCGACCGCGCGCATCCAACTTGGCATCGAGTTAGAGGCAATGCATTGGGCCTGACTGACAAGAAGAATTCCGCGGGCGAGACGGCTTCGTTACGTGACAGGCTGCGTCATTCGGCAAGAACAATCATTGATTTGCCGCGCAACGCAACTTTGTTGCTCACCGCAATCGTTGATTTTCTCGTTTTATCGGTTATCGCGGCGATCGGCGTTCTGGCCTATGGCCTTTCCTGTGCGTGTCAGATCCCATCGTTGTCATACTACCTTCTGCCTGTGGGCGTTGCAGGCGTCACGGTGCTGGTTTCGCTGGCAACCGGATTGTATCGCCCGATACTGCGCTATAGCGATACGATCATTATTTTTCCCATTCTCAATTCGACAATCTGCGCAGGGCTTATCCTGTCGCTCGGTTTCACCCTGTGGCTTGGCAACCCATGGGTGAATTTGATCGTCGGGCCGCTTTGGCTTGTCACGGTCGGCATAATGCATGGCTGGCGACTGATTGCTGTGACGATCCTGAACACGGCCGAACGGCAGCCGCATGATATTGAACGCCGCGTTGTGATTTACGGTGCCGGACGGGCCGGTGCCGGTATTGGCGAGGCGATGAGCCAGGACGGGCGGACCGAATTGCGTTGCTTTGTCGATGACGATCGCAACCTGCACGGACGGACATTGTGTGGGGTGAAGATTCACGCGCCTGACCGTATCGCAGCACTTGTGCAGCGGGCCGAGCTTGATCTGGTTGTCCTGGCCTTGCCGGCGACTTCTGTACTCCGGCGCGCAGCGATTATCAATCAACTCGCGGAACTGCCCGTGCGGGTGGAAACCGCTCCGACGCTTGAGGAAATGCTGGTCGGCGGTCAGGCCTTGACGGATATCCGCGGCGTTTCCGCCGAGGAGTTGTTGTCGCGTGATCCGGTAACGCCTGACCTTCAGCTTGTGACCGATGAGTTGCGCGGTAAGACTGTGCTTGTTACCGGTGGCGGGGGATCGATCGGTTCGGCGATTTGCCGCGCCGTCATTGCCCATCAACCGGCAAAACTGATTATTTTTGAACAATCCGAATTCGCGCTTTATTCAATCGAACGGGAATTGCGCGAATGGTTGATGGCGTCAAGCCAGCCAGTGCAGCTTGTGCCGCTACTCGGTTCCACCCTCGATAAAGGGGTGGTTGAGCGGATATTCGATGAGCATGTGGTTGATATCGTCTATCACGCTGCCGCCTATAAGCATGTGCCACTGGTCGAGATGAACCCGGTTGTCGGCGCGGCCAACAATATTCTGGGCACATATCATGTGGCCAGTGCGGCGCATTCCCGCAAGGTCGGTAAGTTTGTGCTGATTTCAACTGACAAGGCCGTGCGGCCGACAAATGTGATGGGGGCCTCCAAGCGGGTTGGCGAACGCCTGGTTCAGGCTTTCGGTCATGAATCCCCCGACACAGGTTTTGTGCTTGTGCGTTTTGGCAATGTCCTTGATTCGGCAGGGTCTGCCGTGCCGCTGTTTCGCGAACAGATTGCCCGCGGCGGCCCGGTCACCATAACCGATCCCGATGTCGAGCGTTATTTCATGACGATCCCCGAGGCCGCTGAACTCGTCATTCAGGCCGGTGCCATGGGGGCCGGGGGCGGAGAGATCTTCCATCTCGATATGGGGGAGCCGGTGAAGGTCGCGGATCTGGCGCGCAAACTTATTCATCTGTCTGGTTTGCGGGTGCGTGAGCCCGGTCACCGTTCGGGCGATATCGAGATCAAATTTGTCGGCCTGCGGCCTGGCGAGAAACTGGTCGAAGAGTTGTTGGTCGATGAGGAAAGCGGACCGACCGCGCATCCGCGTATCTTCCGGGCGGCGGCGCCAAATGGTATGAGCCTTGCCGAAGTGGAGCGCTATCTTGCGCGGTTACGTGTAGTCGTTGACGCAAATGACGTGCAGGGACTTCTCCAACTGCTTTGCGAACTTGTCGAATCCTATACCGAGCAGCGGCTGTCTGCGCCAATGGTGGCAGGGATGGAAGATTTGCCGCATGTGGCTTCGGTCGATCAGGCGAATACAGGTTGAGGCACTGAATCGCGATGTTTGATTTCAGTGCGGATTTTCTGACGCCTGGCGCCGCGGTGTCGCATGTGATTTTCGCAGTTATGTTATGCGCATTTTCCGCTGTTCTCACCTGCTGGGTGATCAGGTGGAATATTGCCGATGTTCCCAATGCGCGTTCGTCGCATGCGCAGCCAACGCCGAAAAGCGGCGGGGTTGCGATTGCGATCAGTTTTCTGGCGGGGATGGTTGTGATCCTGTCAGTGCATGAGGAGGCCCCTGTGCCGGATGTGCCCTTCGCGATTTTCCTTGCGATGACCGGCGTCACATTCGCGGCGGCCCTTGCCGATGATCTGATCGAGCTTGCGCCATTTATCAAACTTTTCTGCCAGCTGGCTGCCGCATTGGTTTTCAGCCTGTTTGTCGCCCGCATTGACGGGTTGGCCGTGCCGATGATCGGTAATTTGACATTCGGCTGGTTCGGTCATCTGGTCACCATCGGCTGGTTCGTTCTGTTCATGAATGTGTACAATTTCATGGACGGGATTGACGGGCTTGCGGCTGGGGGGGCGTTGATTGCACTTTTTATGTTGGGAGGGATCGGGCTTTTACTCGGCGCGCATGTCGTTTATTTGAGCGCGCTCTGCCTGTTTGCCGCTGTTGCCGGGTTCTTTGCGTTCAACTTTCCGCCTGCGAAAATTTTCATGGGGGATACCGGCAGTCAGGTCATCGGATTTGTCATTGCGGGCCTTGCCGTTATCGGGGCGCGGGGTGATGCGGGGCAGATTTCGATTGTCGTCGTGCCTGCCCTGTTTAGCTGTTTCATCGTCGATGTGGCTGCGACGCTGCTTTACCGCTTTTTCCGGAAGCAGCCCTTGACCCAGGCGCATCGCGAACATTTATTTCAGATCTGCAACCGGCTTGGATTTTCGCATCTCAGATTGAGCCTGATTTATTACGGCTTGTTTCTGGTCAGCGGTGCGGGTGCGGTGCTGCTGCAATTCGCTGATGCGGCCGCGCGATTGCCGTTATTTATCTCCGGCCTGCTGGTCTATGTGCCGCTCGCCGTGATGGTTTACCTTGCCGGAATGGCGCGCGGCGTCGTTACGCTGACAGCGACGCCTCAGCAGGATCAGCCGTAATCGGTCCATTCGAAATCAAGACCAAGATCAAGGCAGGGGGCAGAGTGGGTGATCCAGCCCACCGAAATCAGGTCAACGCCCGCCTCGGCAATGGCGGGGGCGGTTTGCAAGGTCACATTGCCAGATGCCTCGAGCAGGGCGCGGCCCTGCGTTCGTTCGACCGCTTCGCGCAGAAGCGCAGGCGTCATATTATCCAGCAGGATGATGTCAGGCCCTTCAAGCAATGCGTCGTCAAGCTGGTCCAGCCGGTCAACCTCAACCTCGATCTTCACCATATGCCCGGCATGGGCGCGTGCGGCGGCAATGGCGGGCCGGACCCCGCCGGCAACAGCAATATGGTTGTCCTTGATCAGAATCGCATCATCCAATCCAAAGCGGTGATTGCTGCCACCACCTGCCCGAACAGCATATTTTTCAAGCGTGCGCAGTCCCGGTGTTGTTTTCCGTGTGCAGCAGATTTGCGCCTTATGCCCGGCTACTGCCGCAACGATCCTGGCCGTTTCGGTGGCAATACCCGACAGATGGCCCAGGAAGTTGAGCGCGGTGCGTTCAGCGGTCAATACCGCCCGCGCGCGCCCCTCGATCGTTGCGACAATGGTTCCTTCCTGCAAATCGGCGCCGTCAGAAATGGCGGCCGTTACCCTGAGTTCGGGATCCACCGTCCGGAATACCGCGGCTGCGATGTCCAGCCCCGCCAGTCGGCCAGGCTTGCGGCTGCGGATCGTGACGCGCACCTGTGCAGCGGCGGGCACCACTGCCTGCGAGGTGATATCGCCTGCACGGCCCAGATCTTCCGCCAGGGCATTTTCCACTGCGGGTTGGTAGAGTGTGGGCGGGAGCGGCGTCAGCGCAAAGGAAATCGACATAAGATTCTTCCGGGTTATGCAATGACCTGTGGCGATCGCTTTGCGATATCGTCATTGAGCCGCATAAAGGAGCGGTGGCGCATTGTCGGATTGGGGGTTGGGTAATCCTCGCGAAAATGTCCGCCGCGGCTTTCGCAACGCTGCAAGGCTGCTTCGGTAATCAATCTCGCCGCCAGCAGCATGTTCGCCGCCATGGCGGATTTGTCGCCGATTTGTGCGATCAGCCCATCCAGCTCATGCAGGGTTGCCATCAGACTTTCCTGTTGGCGCACGACGCCGACATTCGCCGACATCAGCTGTCGCAATCGCGCAAGGGTCAGGGTGCTGATCTTTGCGTCATAGCAGCGGAACCTGCTGGCAGGGAGCGGGTGGGGCGCCAGTATGCTGCTGCCCCTGTCGCTCCTGTCGGCATTTTCATAGCGCTTTGCAAGATGGCGGCAAATGTCATCAGCCGCCGCCGCGCCGAAGACCACGCCTTCCAGCAGGGAGTTGCTGGCAAGCCGGTTGGCCCCGTGAATGCCGGTCGACGCAACCTCGCCGCAGGCCCAAAGCCCTTGCATGCTGGTCCGCCCGTTACGGTCCGTTGCGATGCCACCCATATGGTAATGCGCTGCCGGGGCGACCGGGATAGGCATGCGGGCCGGATCGATGCCGGCATTGCGGCAAAGCTGATAGACCGTTGGAAAGCGGCTTTCAAAATTCGCGCCGATGGCGGTGCGGCAGTCAAGAAAGACCTGCCGCCCCGCATGGATTTCACGCCAGACAGCACGGGCGACGATATCACGCGGTGCCAGCTCCGCATTCTCGTGAACCTTGACCATGAAGCGCTCGCCCCGGTCATTGATCAATGTGGCGCCTTCCCCACGCAATGCCTCGGTGGCGAGCGGGGCAGGGGTTATGCCGACATGCATGGCCGTCGGATGAAATTGTACAAACTCAAGATCGGCCAGCAATATGCCGGCGCGCGCCGCCATGCCGAGCCCTTCCCCGGTGCATTCGGACGGATTGGTCGTCACCTCGAAAAGCCCGCCAATACCGCCTGTCGCAAGAATAACGGCAGGAGCGAACAGCGCCTCCGCGGGTGTGTCGGCGGTCTTCAGGTTCCGGCAGTAAAGGCCGACAATCCGATTGTGATGAACGATCAGCTCTTCGGCCACGCAATGATCGCGGATCGTAATGGTTGGCTGTTTGCGCACCGCAGCGCAAAGCGTTTCCATCAGGCCGCGACCGGTGCTGTCACCGCCGATATGCAATATGCGGTTGCGGCTGTGGGCAGCTTCGCGGCCCAGTGCGGGGCTGCCGTCATCTTCTGTGTCGAAGTCGACGCCCCATTCCTGCAAGCTGGCAATACAGTCAGGCGCGCGGCTCGTCAGTATGCCGATAATTTCGGGGTCGGCCGTTCCCGCCGCCGCGCGAATGGTATCGGCCGCGTGAAGTTCGGGCGAATCATCATCGCCGATTGCCGCGGATATACCGCCCTGCGCCCAGAGGCTTGAGGCGCCCTCGCCAAAGCCGCCTTTATTGAGCAGCAGCACTTGGCAAGATGTTGACAGCCGCAATGCGGCGACAAGCCCCGCAATCCCGCCGCCCACGATGATCACATCCGCAGCGGGTCGTTTCCCGAAATCGGTTGTTTGGGAATTTGGCCGGAATTGCGTGTCAGTCGGCATACGCAGAACTCTTTTTTGCCGGTTATCCGGATTATGCCGTTATTTGACGGCCAGACAGGACAGCCATGCCCGGCTTATGCCGGCACGGCTTCCTTCGGTCCGCCAACCAGCTGCGCATAATGGGTTTGCGGCAGGTTGCTTTGCCATTGCGCCGCATCGGCGGGCGGGGTGCCGATATCCAGCATCCGCTGTACCGCCAACCTTGCGCGATCGGCGACTTCGGGTGCGATTTCCACCTGATGCTGCATGGACCGCAGGCTGCGTAAAATCGCCGGCAGGGTGATTTTCTTCATATGCGGGCACAGATTGCAGGGCCGGATAAAATCGACATTCGGCAGTTCGGCGGCGACATTGTCGCTCATCGAACATTCGGTGATCATCACAATCTGGGGCGGTTGCTTTTGTTTCGCATAATTGATCATGCCCGATGTGGATCCGGCATAATCGGCAACCTCCAAAACATCAGGCGGGCATTCGGGATGCGCAAGCACCACAATGCCCGGATGTGCATCGCGATATTCCTCGATCTCGCGTGCCGAGAATTGTTCGTGCACCATGCAGCGGCCGCGCCAGGCCAGAATTTCAACATCGGTCTGGCGCGCCACATTCTGCGCGAGATATTCATCAGGCAGGAACAGGACACGATCAACTCCGAGCGACTCCACCACATGCAATGCATTTGACGAGGTGCAGCATACATCTGTCTCTGCCTTCACATCGGCGCTTGTGTTGACATAAGTCACGACAGGAACACCGGGGAAGCGTTCTTTCAGCAGCCGCACATCCGCGCCGGTAATCGATTCCGACAAACTGCATCCTGCGCCAAGATCGGGAATAAGAACGGTCTTTTCAGGGTTCAGCAGCTTTGCGGTTTCAGCCATGAAATGCACGCCGCACAGAATGATGATATCCGCGTCGACATCCACAGCTTCGCGCGCGAGCGCAAGGGAATCGCCGACGATATCCGCCACGCCGTGAAAAATTTCCGGCGTTTGATAATTATGCGCCAGGATAACCGCGTTTTTTTCTTTTTTGAGGCGGTTGATCGCGTCGATATAGGGAGCAAAGACCGGCCATTCGATCTCGGGAATGACGTCTTTCACGCGGTCATAGATCTCCGATGTGGCGGCTGCCACCTCGGGGGTGAATTCCAACCCGTCGCGGGCCATTTCTGCGACGCTTATCATTTTTTGGCCTCCCTGTGACCCTTATTTATGCTCTATTTGAGTATAAATAAGGGTAAAAAAACGCCCGAATTCACATCGGGAAACATAATGCTACATGTGAGCATTTTTCTCTGTCAATCAATTCTTTTCAATGATGTTACGGGAATATGATTTCTGCGCGAAAGGGAAACGGCATTCAGTCGCCTCATTCCCGCTGATCTCGCAGGCAGTACGTCCTAGCGAGATCCGGAAATCCGCACGCCCGCGGCCAGCCTTTCGCGCAGCACTTCACGCCGGAAACGGAATTTTGCGGCCGGTCGGCCGCGGGTCTGCGGCTCGATTTCCCCGGTGCTTTCGACCAGACCGCTATTCTCCACAAGCCGGCGGAAATTCTGCTTGTGCAGATTACTGCCCAGGATCGCCTCGACAGTGCGCTGCAGCTGCAGCAGGGTGAAGTCTTCGGGCATCAGTTCAAACACCACTGGCCGGTATTTAAGCTTCGCGCGCAGCCGTCCCATGGCAGTCGCAAGGATTCTGCGATGATCCGACATCATTGGCGCGCCAGGCGGCGGCACAGCCTTGCCATCGAGTGCAAATGTCGCAACCCCGTCGCGTTGCGCCTCCGCAGCCAGCCCTGCCTCATACAGCAGTTCGAACCGCTCAAGCACGATCTCTTCATCCCAGCTGCCATTGTCTTCGGGAAAACAGATATTCGCGCGGTCCCGGCGGCGCGCGGTTTCCGCATATGATTTCGGTGCGGCGATCCATTCACGCAGCAGCGGTGCAATAAGCTTGTCGATCATTGCCGGACGGCCGTCACGCCAGTCCTCCCAGGGAAAGTAGTCATACCATTGCCGCCAGGCGGTACTTTCGGGGACCGGCATCTGCGTTTCGCGTGTCAGGGCCAGATAACCAACCGAAATGACGCGCGGTCCGCCCTCGCGTTCGCGTGGGTGCCGGCCCCGGTCGCCGAATGTATAAAGTTGCTCGACATAGCCAAGGTTGACGCCGATGCGGCGGGAGACCGTTTCGCGCAGCCCGAGCTCCAGCGTGCGGTGTCGCGTCGGATCGAATGCCCCCGACGGCAATGCATCGCCGGCAATTTCAAAACCACGCGCGATTGATTGTGCCTCGGCAGCGTCGAAGGCGGGGTCCGCGCGGATGGCGGCG
>CALAQW010000131.1 GCA_937888955.1 uncultured Alphaproteobacteria bacterium
CGTAATCGAGATAGGAAGTCTGCATCTCCTGCTCGATGGCGATGGGAGTTATCGCTTCGCCGCCAGTCGGCCCCCGGGGATCATCATGCTCCGGCACGGATTCAGGTGATTGGTCGTTATCGTCTGCCACGGGCGTAATTACTCAATTCTTTTCTGTTCGGGGCCCTGTCGATCAGGCAGCAGGCGCAAATGCAAAGTCGTCATAATCCGCGAATACAATTCACGAGAATCACCTGCGCCGGCACCCATAATCTTCTATGTCGAATCGCGGCCAATTCCTAGGCCCTAGCCCCAACTCACGGCGTGTAAAATTATCCCGTTAGCAGATTATACGCCGCCCTAAGATCGATCACGCGACTGATTCCGGCGCGCCTGCACCCAGCGCCCGTACCGCACCTTGACACGCCGCTTGAACTTGCGGACTGCGGGAAAATCAATCGACAGGACCATGATTCCGAGCGGCGCCATCCAGAAGCCAACAACCGGAAGAAAGCCGACAATACCACCAAGCAACAGGATAACGCCAAGACAGACGCGCCAGAAGCGGCCCTTGGGCAATTTTACCCGGCGCTGCCCCAATCGAATTTCACTCATACGACATCCTGTCAGCCGTCTTCAGCCCAGACTTTCCGCGCCGGCCGGATCGCGTTTTCGACAGGCGCCGACCGGTAAACGAAATTTTGGGCTGGAACATGCGCAACCGTTTTGTTATAGCCACTTCCTCGGCGGGCGATGACGTCATCGACATTATTGCCCCTGTTCCCCGGTAGCTCAGTTGGTAGAGCAAGCGGCTGTTAACCGCTGGGTCGCTGGTTCGAGTCCGGCCCGGGGAGCCATTTTTCTTCGATTCCATGACAAATTTTAAATCCTGATCCTGGTCGGCCCAAGCCTGGCTGGGCCACGCGCGGTTTGCGCGATATCGCCTCAATCCTCGGCCAAGCCGGCAAACAACTTGCGTCCCATTTCATACATCAAAATGTCATGGGTATGGCGGCGCGGATCAAATTCCGATTCCTTACCGCAATGGGGGCAATCAAACCGCGTATGTAGCTTGATATAATCGAGTGCCAGCGGGCTTTGCGCACCGCAATGGGTACAGGCGACATCAGCGGTCGAACAAAAATGCATCTGCTGTGACTATTCTTCTTCTGTGGCTATTCTATCATGAAACCGGCGGGCTTGTTCTGCCCTGTTCAATTATGCGCAAATAGCGGTAACGCATTTCAACTATAATCAGAAGCAAGCAAGGGGAGAATCGATTATGCAGCGTTTGGCGGGTCAGGTTGCTGTCATCACCGGCGGGGCGAGTGGAATCGGGGCGGCAACCGTCCGGAAATTTGTCGCAGAAGGCGCACGCGTCGTCATCGCCGATATGCAGGCGGAAATGGGACAGGCGCTTGCCGATGAAATCGGTGCGGCGGCGGTCTTTCAAAAAACCGACGTCACCGAGGAAGCGCAGGTCAAAGCCGCAGTCGATGCCGCGGTTGAAACATTCGGCGGGCTGAATTGTATCTTTAACAATGCGGGCTTTGGCGGGGCGGCAGGCCCCATCGAATCGATCACGGTGGAGGATTACACCCTCACCATGGATGTGCTTGTGAAGGGCGTATTTCTTGGCATCAAGCATGCAGCGCCGATCCTGAAGGCGCAAAAATCGGGCACAATCATCAATACCTCGAGCGTTGCCGCGCTTTATTCGGGAATTTCGCCGACCTTCTACAATGCGGCGAAGGCGGCGGTGATGCAGATGACCAAATCGCTTGCGCTTGAATTCGGCTATTACGGGGTGCGTGTGAATTGCGTCAATCCGGGCTTTATCGCAACCCCGCTCGCAGCGGGGCGTCCGGGCGCATCCGACCAGACCCTCGATAAAATGCGCGAGACAATGGCGGAAGGCGAGGTGATGGGCCGTATCGGCAATCCCGAGGAAATCGCCGATGCCGTCCTCTGGCTTGCCAGTGACGAATCGAGCTTTGTCAACGGCCACGCGCTGGTCGTCGATGGCGGGCGCATGGCCGGGTTGCCTTATCAGCAGCAAACGAGCTGGCTGAAGAAACCGCGCGAAATTCAGCTATATCGTCCTGAGGGACGCTAACCGACACCCGATCCGGGGTATAAAGGAAGGACTGCAGGCAGCATATGGCCGAACAAAGGCAATCCCGACCGGGGCCGGACTGGGATAGAGCAGGCATTGCCATGCGTGCCAGGATCGCGCTCGACATGGTCCGCTATGTCGGGCAGCGGTTCAAGGAGCATCGCTGCATGGAATCGGCGGCGGCGCTGAGCTATACGAGCCTGCTTGCCCTTGTGCCGCTTTGCGCGATCGGCTTTGCGATTTTTGCCGCCTTTCCCGCTTTCGACAATATGCAAGAGCTCGTCATGCGGTTCGTTTTCAGCAATTTCGCCCCGCATGCGAGCGATACGGTCGGCCAGTATCTGGAGACATTCCTTGCCAATGTCGGCAAGCTGACCGGCGCGGGCACGGTGTTTCTGGTTATCACCGCGATCATGCTGCTATCGGTCATCGAAAGCACCTTCAATCAGATCTGGCGCGTTCGCCGGCCACGGCCGCTTGTCATCCGGCTGATGGCGTTCTGGACGGTCCTGACGCTTGGGCCTGTCCTGCTCGGTCTGAGCCTGTCGGTTTCAAGCTTTATTCTGGCGCAAACCCTGAATAATGGAGACGGGAGCAGTATTGGTGCCCTCACCCGCTTCATTCCGTTGCTGCTTCAGGCAATCGGCTTCTCGCTCCTCTATCTGATCTTGCCGAATACGCATGTGCGCTGGACCCACGCGCTGACAGGCGGTGTGGTCGCCGCCTTTCTGTTTGAATGTCTGAAGTTCGGATTTGGGATCTATATCAGCAATTTTGGCGCTTATCAGACGATTTACGGCGCGTTATCCACCCTGCCGGTCTTCCTGATCTGGATGTATCTGTCCTGGGCCGTGGTGCTGTCAGGCGCGATTATTTCCGCTGCCATCCCTGCCTGGATTGCCGAACATGGCAATCTGCTGAAGCCACCCGCGGCTATGCAGAATAAGAACAGGCTCCCGCCTTCCGATCCGCCGACCTACTGACGGGCGCTTGCGAGAATGATCGACATCGTCAATGCGTTGCTGCCTGTCTTTTTGATTATCGCCCTCGGTCAACTGCTGACCCGCGTCAAATTTGTCGGGGCGGAACTTTGGGCCCCGCTTGACCGGATTGTCTATTTCATCCTGTTCCCCGCATTGCTGCTGCGGACGCTGGCAAATGCCGATCTTGGCGGGCTGGATATCATTCCGATGGCTGCGGCCTTGTTGGCGGCCATCTTCACAATGGTCGGACTGCTGACCTTCATGCGGCGCCATCTCCGGCTTGGCGGGGCGGAATATTCAAGCCTTTTTCAGGGCTCGGTCCGCTGGAACGGTTTTGTCGGACTGGCTGCGGCTGCAAGCCTGTTTGGAAGCGCAGGCACCACGCTGATGGCGCTGGCAATCGCTGTCATGGTGCCGACTGTCAATGTGCTGTGCGTCTATATCCTGACCCGGCATGCTGGCGCCGAACCCGCCGGTATTGGCACGGCGGCGCGGGCGCTTGCCAAGAATCCACTGATCCTTGCCTGTGCGGGGGGTATCGTTCTGAATATCGCGGATATCGAGCTGGCAACCGCCATCGATCGCGGGCTTGATATCCTCGGCAGATCCGCCCTGACGCTCGGTCTGCTATCGGTGGGAGCGGGGCTTGATCTGGCGCATGCCCGCGCGACCAAAAAGACCGTCGCGCTGGCGACTTTGCTCAAGCTTTTGGGGATGCCGCTATTGATTGCGACGGGATGCTGGCTGTTCGGGGTTCACGGGCTGACCCGCGATGTCGCGATTCTATGCGGCACGGTACCGGGCGCGACGTCATCCTATATCCTCGCGCGGCAGCTTGGCGGTGATACACAGCTCATCGCCAGCATGATCAGCGCCACCACCCTGGGCGCGCTGATCACCATGCCGTTGATCCTGCAATTCGTCATCTGACGCAATTGACCGGATGTCGCGCTGTCGGGCAGCGGTTAATCTTCCAGTTCGTCCAGATCCTCTTCCAGGATCGCCATGTGGAAATTATAGCTCAACTCGCCATCCTCGGTGTCGCGGCTGACAACGGCGATAAACTCGTCGCCTATGAAAACTTCGACTGAATCGACGGTCACGGTCTCAGGATCCAGCCGGATCTGCTGATTTCCAAGCTTCTTGTGCAGATATTTTTCAACCGCCTGGATTTCGCTCTTCTTCAAGGGGGGTACCTCCTGTTTGCTACCAGCCGCCTTGTTAACAAAACCCATGCGCGATGGCTATGGTCGATCCTGCGGCATGCGATCATGCAATAGCGCTTGCCGGGCGTCCGGGCGGGCAGTATATAACCCCTTTAATGACCCGCGACGGCACCACCCCACCCATTCATTTTCCGCATCGGCACCTGCTGGGCATCAAGGATCTGTCGGCTGACGAAATTGGCGGGCTGCTGGATCTGGCGGACAGCTATGTCGCGCTGAACCGGCGCATCGACAAGAAGCAGGACCTGCTGCGCGGCCGGACCCAGATCAATCTGTTTTTCGAATCCTCAACCCGGACACAAAGCTCCTTTGAACTTGCCGGCAAAAGGCTCGGGGCCGATGTCGTCAATATGTCGGTCAGCACCTCCGCCATCAAAAAGGGCGAAACGCTGATCGATACGGCGATGACGCTGAATGCGATGCATCCGGATCTGCTTGTCGTCCGGCATGCCGATTCCGGTGCGGTCGAGCTGTTGTCGCAAAAAATGGATTGCCCGGTCATCAATGCCGGTGACGGCAGTAACGAGCATCCGACCCAGGCGCTGCTCGACGCGCTGACGATCCGTCGCCGCCGTGGCCGGCTTGCCGGGCTGCTCGTCGCGATTTGCGGTGATATCCTGCACAGCCGGGTCGCGCGCTCAAACATCTATCTGCTGAATGCCATGGGTGCGCGGGTGCGTATTGTTGCTCCCCCAACCTTGCAGCCCGCCTTTGCGGAGCGGTTGGGCGTCGAAGTGTTCCATGACATGCGCGAGGGGTTGCGTGATGTCGATATCGTGATGATGCTGCGGCTCCAGCAGGAGCGGATGCATGGTGCGTTTGTCCCCTCCTTGCGCGAATATTTCCATTTCAACGGGCTGGATTACGACAAGCTGTCAGTTGCAAAGCCCGACGCGCTGATCATGCATCCAGGCCCGATGAACCGTGGGGTGGAGATTGATAGCGAAGTTGCCGACGATATCGACCGCAGCGTCATTCGCGAGCAGGTGGAGATGGGTGTCGCGGTCCGTTCCGCGGTACTTGATGTGCTGAGCCGGCATTTGCCAAACAATGCGGAATCCCCATGAGCGCGCGACAGGTCGCATATCGCAACGCCCGGTTGATCGACCCCGATAGCGGGCTTGATGCCCCCGGCGAAATTCTGACCACAGGCCGGCTGATCACCGATTTCGGCCCCGATATCTTTTCCGGCGGCACGCCCGAGGGCGCTGAAATCATCGATTGCGGCGGACAGATCCTGTGCCCGGGGCTTGTGGATATGCATGTGTTTACCGGCGAACCGGGGGCCGAGCATAAAGAGACGCTTGAATCGGTCACAGCCTGCGCGGCGGCAGGCGGCATCACCACCCTGATCACCCTGCCGAACACGCAGCCGGTGATCGACGATGTCTCGCTTGTGGAGTTCGTCAAACGCCGCGCGCGCAGCCGCGGGATCGTTACCGTGCATCCCATGGCCGCCGCGACACAGGGTTTGCGCGGCGACGCCATGACCGAAATCGGGCTGATGCGGCAGGCAGGCGCGGTCGCCTTCACCGACGGCAGGAAGGCCATCGCGAGCGCGGTTCTGATGCGGCGACTGCTGAGCTATGCCAGCCGCTTTGATGCGTTGATCGTCCAGCATGTCGAGGAGCCGAGCCTGGCCGAAAATGGCTGTGTCAATGAAGGGGAAATTGCGACACGTCTGGGGCTCGCGGGCATTCCGGATGTGGCAGAGGCGATGATCCTTGAGCGCGATCTGCTGCTTTCCGAATTGACCGGAGCGCGTTATCACGCAGCCCAGCTGTCATCCGCCCGTTCGGTCGACATTATGCGCCGTGCAAAACGGCGTGGCCTGCCGGTGAGTTGCGGCGTGTCGGCCGCGCATCTTGCGCTTAATGAATTTGATGTCGGCAGTTACCGGACCTTCTTCAAGCTGTCGCCGCCGCTGCGCCGCGAGGAAGACCGTGCCGCACTCGTCGCGGGCGTTGCCGACGGGACAATTGATGTGATCGTCAGCGCCCATGACCCGCAGGATCAGGACAGCAAGCGCCTGCCTTTCGCGCAGGCCGCAAGCGGCGCGGTTGGCCTTGAAACATTGCTCGCCATCGCACTTGAATCCTATCATAACGGCCATGCGGACCTGCTGACGGTGCTGCGCGCGCTGACGATAGCGCCCGCCCGATTGCTGGGACTTGATTGCGGGCGGATCGCCCGTGGCGCGCCGGCGGATCTGACGCTGTTCGATCCGGGCCGCCCCTGGGTTGTCCGGCCCAAGGCGCTGCGTTCGAAATCCAAGAACACACCGTTTGAAGACCGCCGCGTCCAAGGGGTCGTCCTGCGTACGGTGGTCGGCGGGGAAACCGTCTTCGAACTGGAGGAAATGAGCGATGCCTGACCCGATGGATTGGGGGGCGTCCCTGCCCTATCTGCTGATGGCGCTTGGCGGCGGGTATCTTCTGGGCAGCATACCTTTCGGGCTGATCCTCGCGCGGCTGGCCGGGCTTGGCGATATCCGGCAGATCGGGTCGGGCAATATCGGCGCGACGAACGTGCTACGCACCGGCAACAAGACAGTCGCCGCCCTGACATTGCTGCTTGATGGGGCAAAAGGCGCGCTTGCGGTGCTGATCGCGATGCGTTGGGGGGCGGATGTGACCGTCAGCGCCGCCTTTGGCGCGTTTATCGGGCATCTGTTCCCTGTCTGGATCGGCTTTAAGGGTGGCAAGGGAATCGCGATTTTTTTAGGAATTATGCTGGCGCTGCAATTTTATGTGGGGCTTGCGGCCTGCGCCTGCTGGCTTGCCATCGCGCTGATCACGCGCATTTCATCCTTAAGCGCATTGGCGGCAACTGCATTTACACCGTTCTTTTTCTGGCTGTTCGACTTGCCGCAACTGATGGAATTGTCGTTAGTTCTGGCCGCGATCGCCTGGTTGAAGCATCATGAGAATATCCGGCGTATACTGAACGGGACCGAGCCGAGGATCGGCGCGAGCTAAACATCCGCTTTTCCGCGCGCCGCCAATCCGGCGCAACAGCATGAAAACGCATTCAACGCTTTTGGGGGAGCGACGATGCAGCAATTATCCAGACAGGAGCGGCTTGACTGGCTGCAACTGATCCGCACCCGAAATGTCGGCCCGGCCACCTTTTCCGACCTGATCGGCCATTTCGGCAATGCGGCCGATGCATTAGCCGCCCTGCCCGACTTTGCCCGTCGTGGCGGCGGCAAGGGCGGTTTCAAGCTTGCAAGCCGCAAGGATGCGGAGCGCGAACTTGACCGGCTTGATGCATTGGGCGCGCAACTGATTGCAAGCTGCGAAGCCAGTTATCCCCGTCAGCTTGCCAATTGCGAGGCACCGCCACCGCTGATTTCGCTCAAGGGGCATCCGCATCTCTTGCACCAGCCTTGCGTGGCGGTAGTGGGCGCGCGCAATGCCTCCCTCGCAGGTACGCAGATTGCGGGACAGCTTGCGCAGGAGATCGGGGCGCGGCAATTCACCATCATTTCAGGACTCGCACGGGGCATCGATACCGCGGCGCATCAAAGCGCGCTTGCGAGCGGCACCGGGGCTGTGCTGGCGGGCGGCATTGACATTGTCTACCCGCAGCAGAACCGGAAACTTTACGACGCCATCGCCGAACGCGGCGTTCTGGTCAGTGAAATGCCGCCGGGGACCGAACCGCAGGCACGCCAGTTTCCCCGCCGAAACCGGCTGATTTCGGGATTAAGCGCGGGCGTCGTGATAATCGAGGCCGCCTTGCGTTCAGGTTCGCTGATCACTGCGCGGTTCGCCGCCGAACAGGGGCGCGAAGTGTTCGTTGTTCCCGGCTCACCGCTCGATCCGCGTTCACGGGGCGGCAACGGATTGATCCGGCAGGGTGCAACGCTTGTCGAAACGGCCGACGATGTTCTGGAAGGGCTGCGTCATGTCGGGCAAGCGCCGCTCGCTGAACCGCAGGACACACCGCCCATGCACCCACCTGCCCGGCAATTGGATGCATCGGCGCTGGACCGGGAACGGCCCCGCATTCTTGCGCTTCTGAGCCCCACACCTGTCGCGGTCGATCTGCTGATCCGGGAAACCGGGTTGCCCACAGCCCTTGTGAGCGCCATATTGCTGGAACTGGACATTGCCGGCAGACTCGAGCGGCATGCGGGGCAGCGGGTCTCGCTGATTGCTTGAAGCCGGTGTCGTCATCCATCGATAAAATGCACCGGACGGTTGATTGAATGTTGATTTCCCTGCGCAAAGGCGCGGGCACCTGGGTTGCCCGAATTTTCATTGGCCTGCTTGTACTGAGTTTTGCCGTCTGGGGCATCGCCGACTTTCTGGGTGCAAGAAGCACGACTGCCGTCGCCTCGATCGAAGGACGCGAAATCGACGCGGCCAGCCTCGAAAACGAATTTCAGCGCGAGCTTTATCGCCTGCAGCAGCGTTTTGGCAGCAGCTTCGACAGTCAGCAGGCCCGCAGCCTGGGCCTTGACCGGCAGGTGCTGCGGCAGATGATCACCCGCATGATGTTCGATGAAAACGCCGAGGAGCTCGGGCTTTACACCCCCGATAGCGAAGTCGCAAAAATTATTCGCGACGATCCTGTCTTTGCCGACCCGTTTGGCGGTTTTGACCGTGCCCGATTTGAGCAGGCCCTGCGCAATAACGGCTATACAGAACGCGATTTCATTGCCCGCACGCGTGAGGAAATGACGCGACGTCAGTTAATTGCGGGTCTGACATCGGCAACGCTTCCACCACGCCATATGCTGAAAGCCCTGTATCAGCATCAGAACGAACAGCGCAAAGTCAGCCTGATCGAGATCCCGCAAACAGCCCTTCCTGAACCCAAGCCGTTTGAGATGGCGGAATTGCGCGAATTTTACGACGACAATCCGGGTCTTTTCACAGCACCGGAATATCGCGCGGTTACCTATGTCAGCATGCAGCCCGAAGCCCTGGCCGACGAAATCGCACTTGATGAAACGGAGCTGCGGGAAGAGTATGAGAACCGCCTTGCCGAATTCACAACAATCGGCACTCGCGATATCGCACAGATTCTGTTTACCGAGCAAAGCAAGGCGGAAGCTGCATATGCCCGGCTTCAGGAAGGCGAGGACTTTGCCGCCATAGCCGAAGAGTTCAGCGGTCTATCACCCGATGAAATCACCCTGACCGGCATCACACGCAATGAATTACATCCTGATATCGCGGCAGCGGTTTTTGCGCTGGAAGAAGGCGCCATCAGCAAGCCGCTGAAATCCCCGCTCGGCTGGCAGATTGTGCGGATCGATGACAAACGTCCCGAACATGTGCAACCCTTCGCCGATGTGCGCGACAAGATTAGCCGCGATCTGGCTTTGCAACGCGCCGAAAGCGCGCTGTTTGATATCAGCAACCGCTTCGAGGATGCCCGCGCCAGCGGCGAAACCCTTGAGGAAGCGGCACGCACGATCGGATTGCAGGCCCGCAAGATCCCGGCAATCGACCGGTCCGGCAATGCGCCCGACGGCACGTCCGTTACGGATCTGCCGTCTGAAGCTGAATTCCTGGGTGATATATTTGACAGCGCACCGGGCGAAGAAAATGATCTGCGCGAAACCCGCGCGGGCGGCTATTTCGTCGTCCGCGTCGATACGATCACCCCTTCCGCCCTGCGCCCCTTTGAAAGTGTCGCGGACGAGGTCCGATCCGCGATGCGCGCCCGCGCCACAGCCCAGGCGCTTGAACAGCTTGCCAACGATATCCGCGCCCGGGCAGAAGCCGGCACGCCACTTGCCACAATCGCTGAAGAACGCGGTTTGACCCTGACCGACAGACCCGCGATTGGCCGCAATTTCCGTGGTGAATTGTTGAGCCCCGCCGCAACGGCCGAGATTTTTGCCGCAGAACCCAAACAGATCATATCGACGCCGGCGCCGAAAGGCGGCTTTGTCGTTGCGCGGCTTGATGAAATCCTGGTGCCCGACTTCCCGGCGGATGACAGCCAGACAGCGCAGCTGAATACCGCATTGGAAAATCAAATGGCAGATGACATTCTGGCGCAATATCAAACGGTGCTGGAACAGCAGTATGAGCTGCAAATCAACCAAAACCAGCTTGCCAGCCTGTTTCCCGATCAATAAACCACTAATGCGGTTGGATAATACGCATTATCCGAACGCGCCGTTTTCAAAACCGACAGCCAAAGCAAGTTGAACCGTCATGCATGTCGAGCCGAATTTCGACCAGTTTAGCACCACCTATGAAGCAGGTAAGCCGCAGCTTGTCTGGACAAATCTGGTCGCGGATCTGGAGACGCCGGTTTCGGTCATGCTGAAACTTGCCGACGGGCGGGCCAACAGCTTTCTGTTCGAATCCGTTGAAGGGGGTGCGAGCCGCGGTCGCTATTCCTTCATGGGGATGAAGCCCGATCTGATCTGGCGCTGCTTTGGCGAACGGGCGGAAATCAACCGCAATGCCCGGCATGACCCTGACAGTTGGGAGCCCTGCCCGGAAGGATCGCTTGACGCGTTGCGCAAGCTGGTGCGCGAAATGCGGGTCGATGTGCCGCATCAATTGCCACCCATGGCCACCGGCCTGTTTGGCTATATGGGCTATGACATGGTGCGGCTGATGGAAGATCTGCCGCCGCCCAATCCCGATCCGCTCGGTCTGCCGGATGCCATTTTCCTCCGCCCGACAATCATGGTGATCTTCGATTCCGTGAAAGATATGGTGACCCTGGTCACCCCGGTCTGGCCATCTGCCGATATCAGCGCGAAGGCAGCCTACTCCCGTGCGCAGGAACGGCTTGGCGATACAGTGGATGATTTCGAGCGTCCGCTGCCTCACATCGCGACTTATCAGCCCGACGATCTGCCCCCGCTCCCCGAACCGCGCTCCAACACAAGCCGGGCCGACTATCACGCCATCGTCGAACGGGCGAAGGAATATATTCGGGCGGGCGATATCTTTCAGGTGGTGCCGAGCCAGCGTTTCAGCCTGCCCTTCGAATTGCCGCCTTTTGCGCTTTATCGTGCCTTGCGCCGGCTTAACCCTTCGCCCTATATGAACTTTCTCGATTTCGGGGATTTTGCGATCGTCGGCTCAAGCCCGGAATTGCTTGTACGTTTGCGCAATGACACCGTGACGATCCGCCCGATTGCGGGGACGCGGCCGCGCGGCACAACGCCGGAAGAAGATGCGGCCCAGGAACATGATCTTATCAGCAACGAAAAGGAACGCGCCGAACATCTGATGCTGCTTGATCTGGGGCGCAACGATGTCGGGCGGGTCTCGCAAATCGGAACGGTGAAAGTCACCGCGCAATTCACGACCGAATATTATTCGCATCTCATCCATCTGGTTTCCAATGTGGAAGGCCGGATCGCGCCTGACTATGACGCGATTTCCGCCCTTTGCGCGGGCTTTCCCGCCGGCACGGTCAGCGGTGCGCCGAAAATCCGCGCCATGGAAATCATCGACGAGCTTGAGAATGAAAAACGCGGCATTTATGCCGGATGTGTGGGATATTTCTCCGCCGATGGCTCGATGGACAACTGTATTGCCCTGCGCACCGCGGTGATCAAGGATCAGGTGATGTATGTGCAGGCGGGCGGCGGTGTTGTCGCCGACAGCGACCCGGAAGCTGAATATCAGGAAACGATCACCAAATCGAAGGCCCTGATGAAAGCCGCTGAAGAAGCCATGCAATTTGCGACCGCACCGCGCCGCGGGCAATAGCAAAGGTACAATGATTGAGTGGCCCGGGATTGAGTGGCCCGGCTGGCCGCACACTTACCCCTTTTCCGTCAGGACCGCAGTCAGGGGCACAAGCAGGAAGCCCCGCGCTTCGAGCGTATCGATCCAGTCGCGCAGCACATCGAGCGTTTCTTTATGCGGATGTCCGATCAGGATCGCACTTCCCCGTGTCCGCGCGATCTCTTCGGCGCGCTGCAATTGCAGCCTGATTTTATCCGGAACAAGCTCGTTATCGATAAACACATCGCGTTCGAGCGTCGGCAGCTGCATTGCCCGCGACAGATCGGCGGCGATGGTTGTCGCAATTGTCCGTGAATCGAGAAATATGAGATCACGCTCTTTAAGCACGCCCAATACCCGTTGCATGGCCACAGGATCCTGGGTCAGCTGACTGCCCATATGATTATTGACGCCGACATAATCGGCGATCTGCGCCAGATTCCATTCCAGCCTGCGGTTGAATTCGGCTTCAGGCAAATCGGCAAGCATCGCCTGCGGTCCCGGATCGGCATCATTGGCCGGCTGCATCGGCAGATGGACAAGTATCTCATGTCCCTTGATGCGCGCCTCACGCGCCAGTTCGGCCGCATAATCTGCATAGGGCAGGATGGCCAGCGTAACAGCAGGCGGCAAGGCCATGGCTTCGCGCGCCTGTGCGAGATTGGGGCCAACATCATCGATGACAACAACAATTCTTGGCAGATTTTGCGGATTGTGCGGTGTCAAAGCCGCAAACTGACGCCAGCCGGTTGCCGGGGCTGCCTGCCCGGTGTCTTGCGTGGCAGGCGGGCTGCGGAAATCAAGCTCCTTCTGCCTGTTGGCGGCGGCTGCGCCGGTCTCATCCAAGGCCGTGCGCCCTGATGGCGGATACGACCCTTCCGCGGTCTGATCTGGCTGCGGGAGTGCGGGGGGCTGACTTGCTACAGGCCCGCTCTCCTCTACCGGTTGCGCAGATGTACCCGGATCGGGCTCTGTTGCCATTTCTTTTTCGGGCGCAACCTCGCGCGCGATCTTCTGCTGCGTGGCGCGTGTATTTTTCTCATCCCGGCCAGCTTCACCGATAATCCATCCAAGCCCGACCCCGACAAGTAACAGCGCGATGAAAATGACATTACGCCACAGGGCGCGTCTTTTCTCAGTTTGTCGGGTCGTTAAATCGTCGGGCATTATTGCGATCTTCGTTAAGGCTTCGGTGACGTCAAAACACCGCGCAACCGACCCCTAACTTGCGTTGCCTGATAACACAAGGCAGATCCATCACGATTGTGCCAGCCCCTTCAATATCGGGCAGTCGGGGCGGGAATCACCACGGCACTGTTCGCTGAGATCGACCAGCGTTGCCCTGATTTCATGTAATTCCGCGAGCCTTTTATCGATTTCGGCAATATGGGACAAAGTCAGCGCCTTGACATCTGCACTGGCGCGATTGCGGTCCTGATACAGCATCAGGAGATCGCGGCATTCCGCCACGCTGAAGCCGAGCCTGCGCGCCTGCGAAATAAAGCGCAATGTCTCCACCGCCTCCGTCGTATAGCTGCGATAGCCGTTTTCCGCGCGCGTTGCGGGCGGCAGGAGGCCGATTTCCTCGTAATAGCGGATCGTTTTTGCAGCCACGCCGGACCGTTTTGCCGCCTCACCGATATTCATACTGGCTTCTCCTGCTTCACGCGCATCACCGTTCCGCCGTTTTGCCCGCTTCACTTGACCCGTTTGCGGCGCATTGCGATATGGACATAATAATGCGCGCTATATAGTTAGTATTGAATGCGGAAATTGTCCTCTTCAAGGCGGCCCGCCAATATTCGGGAAAACCTTCTGATTTGCCATGATCACCCTCATCGATAATTATGACAGCTTCACCTACAACCTCGTGCATTTCATGGGGGAGATCGGCGCCCAGGTGGAAGTTTTCCGCAATGACAAGATTTCGGTGCAGCAGGTGCTTGAGCGCCGGCCCGAAGCAATTGTGCTGTCGCCTGGCCCCTGCACCCCTGACGAGGCGGGGATTTGTCTTGATCTCATCCATGCCGCACGTGGCACGATCCCGATCCTGGGGGTGTGTCTCGGGCATCAGTCGATCGGCCAGGCCTATGGCGGCAAGATCGTCCGGATCGAGCCGGTGATGCATGGCAAGCTGAGCCCCATCCGGCACAGCGGCAAAGGGGTGTTTGCGGGCCTGCCCGACCCATTCGCCGCAACCCGCTATCACAGCCTGGTTATCGATCGCGACAGCTTGCCCGACTGCCTTGAAATCACGGCTGAAACCGAAGACGGCATCATCATGGGGGTTGCCCATCGCGCCGCGCCGGTGCATGGGGTGCAGTTCCATCCCGAAAGCATCGCATCCGAGCATGGCCATCAGCTGCTTGCCAATTTCCTGAACATCGCCGGGATCGCAACGACCCCGCGGGAGGCTGCGGAATGACCGATTTCAAAACCTTGATCGGCCATGTCGCAGATGGGGCACCCCTCAATTATGCCCAGGCGCGGCACGCCTTTGAAATCATGATGTCGGGTGAGGCGACGCCAACACAGATCGGCGGATTTCTGATGGCATTGCGTGTCCGCGGCGAAACCGTGGACGAGATCACCGCCGGGGCAAGCGTCATGCGCGAAAAGGCGGTGCGGATCAGCGCGCCCGATGATGCGATCGATACCTGCGGAACCGGCGGCGACGCGGCCGGCACCTTCAATATTTCGACCGCTGCGGCATTCGTGGTGGCGGCCTGCGGCGTGCCCATAGCAAAGCATGGTAATCGCGCCCTGTCGTCCAAATCCGGATCGGCGGAAGTTCTTTCCGAACTTGGCGTTAACATAGAAACTTCAACCAGTGTCACAGAAAAATGCATCCGCGAGGCGGGTATCGGCTTCATGATGGCGCCGCGCCATCACGGGGCAATGAAGCATGTCGGGCCAAGCCGGGTGGAGCTTGGCACGCGGACAATCTTCAACCTGCTCGGGCCGCTCGCCAATCCCGCGGGCACCAAGCGGCAGCTTATCGGTGTCTTTTCGCGGCATTGGGTGCGCCCGCTTGCGGAAGTGCTGCACAATCTGGGGACCGAACGCGCCTGGATCGTGCATGGTTCGGACGGGCTTGATGAAATTACCACGACAGGACCGAGTTACGCGGCCTCGCTCGCCCATGGTGTGATCGAGGAATTCGAGATCATGCCGGAAATGGCAGGCCTGCCCCTGGCCCGCCCGACCGATCTGCTTGGCGGCGATCCGCAAGCCAATGCAGCCGCGCTGCGGCATTTGCTGGAGGGCAGAAAAGGCCCTTATCGCGATATTGTGGTGTTGAATGCGGCGGCCGCCCTGATTGTGGCCGAAAAAGCCGAAAATCTGCGCGATGGGGCTATGATGGCACAGGCCGCCATTGACAATGGCGCGGCGCAAGCTGCGCTCGACAAACTTGTTACCCTGTCGAACGCGGAAGGTTGAACCCATGTCGCGCATGACAGATCAGCATGACAGCGTGCAAGCGCCTGATATCCTCAACCGCATCAAAGCCTATAAGCTCGACGAAATCGCTGCCGCCAAACAGATCCTGCCGCTGGCCGAGCTTGAAGATCAGGCGCGCGCGCAATCGCCGGTCAGAGGGTTTGCGCGTGCCCTCGCCATCGCAACGCAGGAAGGCGGATACGGGCTGATTGCCGAAATCAAGAAGGCAAGCCCGTCAAAAGGGCTGATCCGGGCCGATTTCGATCCGCCAGCGCTTGCACGCGCCTATGCCGAGGGCGGCGCCTGCTGCCTGTCGGTCTTGACCGATACCCCCTCCTTCCAGGGCGCGCCGGATTATCTGCGTGCGGCGCGTGCGGCGGTCACCTTGCCGGTCTTGCGTAAGGATTTCCTCTACGACACCTATCAGGTAGCGCAGGCCCGCGCCTGGGGCGCTGATTGTATTCTTGTCATCATGGCATCGGTTTCGGATTTGCAGGCGGGTGAATTGCTGGCCGCGGCGCGCGACTGGCAGATGGACACGTTGATCGAGGTGCATGACGCCACAGAACTTGAGCGCGCGCTGAAACTCGACAGCCCGCTGATCGGCATCAACAACCGCAATCTGCGCAGTTTTGAAACCCGCATCGAGACGACACTGGATCTCGCCCCCGCCATCCCCGACGACCGGATCGTGATCGCCGAAAGCGGACTGGGCAGCCCTGATGATCTGGCGCGCTGTGCCGCAGCCGGTGCACGCGCCTTTCTGATCGGCGAAAGCCTGATGCGGCAGGATGATGTATGCGCGGCAACCCGCGCGATCCTGACGCGCAAAGGCGGTTAGCCATGGCAGATAACAAGCTCACCCATTTCGATGCGGACGGCAACGCCCATATGGTCGATATTTCGGCCAAACCGGCAACCGAACGGGTTGCCATCGCGGTTGGTGCCGTGACGATGCAGCCCGAAACCCTGCAACGCATCATGGATGGCGGGATCAAGAAGGGTGATGTGCTGTCGGTGGCGCGGCTTGCCGGCATCATGGGGGCAAAGCGCACAGCGGATCTTATCCCGCTTTGCCATCCTCTCGCCCTGACCAAGGTGAGCGTCGATCTCACTGCCAATCCGGCGGAAAACCGGGTGGACATTACCGCAACCGCCAAGGTGACGGGCCAGACCGGCGTTGAGATGGAAGCGCTGACCGCCGCAACAGTCGCCGGGCTGACCATTTACGATATGTGCAAGGCCATTGATCGCGGCATGACGATCGGCCCTGTGCGATTGCAGCATAAATCCGGCGGCAAGTCGGGCACATTCGACGCGGGGTAAGATCGATGGTTCGCGCGCCCCTTCTTCCGGTGGCAGAGGCCCTGTCGCGCATTCGCGGTGCGATGCAGCCGGTTGCCGCCGAAACCGTCGCATTGCCCGATGCGCATGGCCGGATTCTCGCCGCCCCTGTCCTGTCACGACGCACCCAGCCGCCCTTTGCGATGTCGGCGATGGATGGCTATGCGGTCCGTGCGGCCGACCTTGCCAGCATACCGGCAACGCTGAAACTGATCGGGCAAGCACCTGCGGGCACGGCCTTTGAGGGAATTGTCGGCCCGGGCGAGGCGGTCAGGATTTTCACCGGCGGTCCGGTGCCGCAAGGGGCCGACACGATCGTCATTCAGGAAAATACCGAAGGCGATGGCGACAAGGTCACAGTTCTGAAGGCTGCCGAGCCTGGCGTCTATATCCGCCCCGAGGGACTTGATTTTCGCGAAGGCGACTGCCTGTTACAGGCTGGCAAGCGGCTTGGCGCGCGTGACATCGCCCTTGCGGCGGCAATGAATGTGCCGTGGCTGCCTGGCGCAATACGCGGTCTGCG